>JAZKZE010000049.1:0-37986 GCA_045612485.1 Victivallales bacterium
AGGGGAGAGAAAAAAGTAAAATGCGTTTGGGGCTCTCTCCTGAAGGTTGCACAAAACAGGATAATGAAGTATTTTTGAAAAAATCTGACAAAATCACTTTTTTAAAAGCAGATTTCTTTACGCACATAATTTTGTAAAAATATGCCATTTTTACAAAATTACGGGATAGCTGTGAGTTTTTTCCCTGATTTTACCTTTGAAAGAATTGACTTTGGAAAAAATGGGGATAGAGTATTATGGGTTATTATATTTTAAAAACAACCATTGAAACAAATAAGGAGATTCAAAATGAAAATCGGAGTCATTGCAGAACTTTTGCGTAAACCTTTGGATGAGGATCTGGATTTTGCCGGTCAGGATCTGAAAGTGGACGGTGTGCAGCTTTACGCCCAGCACCCTGAAGGCGGGATCGACCTTACCAGCTGTACCGATGAAGAACTCAAAGATCTACAGGAAAAATGCCGTAAAAACAATATTGTCATCAGTGCCATCTGCGGCGATGTGGGTGGCAACTCCTTCCAGGTGGAATCTGAAGCTCTTGAAAGAGTGGAAATGACCAAAAAGATCATTGACAATACTGCTGAACTTGGCGTAAAAGTAGTGACCACCCATGTGGGGCATATTCCGGAAAGCAAACAGGATCCTGTCTATCCCATCATGCTTAAACACGTGCGTACCCTTGCCGAATATGCCGCCTCCAAAGGCTGCGTATTTGCTATTGAAACAGGTCCGGAACTTGCGGATGTATTGAAAAGTTTTATTGAAGACATCAATTCCAAAGGTATCGGGGTGAACCTTGACCCTGCCAACCTCCGGGGTGTTTCCTGTGAAGATCCTGTGTATGCCGTGAAAACCCTTGCCCCCTATATCGTGCATACCCATGCCAAAGATGCCATCAATCTTTATGTGGGAAGTGCCGCAAAATTCTATGGCTTGCGGAATCCTGACGGAACAAAACGTGAGATCTCTGCCCGTGCCGCAGGTTTCAAGGAAGTACCCCTGGGACATGGAATGGTTCCCTGGGATGCCTATATTGCCGCTCTCAAAGAGATCGGTTATGATGGATTCCTTACTGTGGAAAGAGAGTGCGGGGAAAATCCTGTGGGCGACATCAAAATGGCTGTGGACTTCCTGCGGAAGAAACTTGCATAAGAAAGTTTTGAGGTAAGAAATATGATGAACGTACTTGTTATCGGCGGTTCCCGTTTTCTGGGGAAAGCTATTGTGGAAAACTTTCTGAAAGCAGGTATTTACAATGTTTATGTGATGAACCGGGGTACCCGTGCCAATCTGGAAGGGATCGCCGGTTCTTTCCAGTGCGATAGAAAAGACAAGGAAAATTTTGCAAAAGTTCTGAAAGGTCGTCCCTGGGATATTATGGTGGATACCATTCTTGATGCGGAAGATCTCCAGTTTATTATTGATACTCTGGGAACGGATGTTGGACACTTTATCCATACCGGCTCCATCGGTGTCTATGGAGACGCCCGGAGGATCCCTGCTCCGGAATGGCTGCCTATGATGCAGTCCGAATCGGAAAAGGAAGGGGAAGTGGAGGAACGTATCTTCAATTACAAGATCAAACAGGACGAGTGTTTGCAGCGGGCCTACAATGAAAAACGTTTTCCCATGTCCATTCTGCGTATGAGCAATGTGTACGGCAGAGGGGATGTGCCTCTGGACGGTCTGGGAGGAAGAAATCCGGAATATTTCAAACGCATTATCCGCGGGGAAGTTGTGGAAGTATCCGAAAACGGCAGAGCGTTGCTTCAGCCCGGTCATGTGGAGGATCTGGGAAGAGCCTTCCTTGCCTGCGCCCGGAGACCTTTTACCATCGGGGAGGTCTATAATATCGGCGGGGACTGGAGTCTGATGATCAAGGATTATGTCCGTATGATCGCCAAAATCTTCGGCACAACTGCAAAACTGGAATTTGTTGACCGTACGGAATTGAGAAGAAGATATGGTCACGCTGATGACTTTGTCTGCCAGCACATGTGTTCCGATATCACCAAAGCCGCCCGTGATCTTGACTGGAGACCGGTAATCAATCTGGAAGCCGGTTTGCGGGATAACTTTGAATGGATGAAGGAAGTTGGCAAGCTTTAAGGGAGTTTCTCTATGGAGCAGCGGAAAAAAAAGATCCTTTTGTGGATATTGGGTTGTACAGGCGGGATTCTTGCCCTTCTTGTGCTTGCGGGAATCATTCTTTATTTTTCCGTAAGCAGCAATCTTTTTGAAAAACCGAAAACCTTTGATGGTCCGGTTCTTTCCGCAGAGGATTTTTCTCCGCTGAACACGGCGGGAAAGAAGATCTCCAACGCTTTTGTACCGCGTAACGGGGTCCTTCCTGCCAGTGCCACGCTCTCTTTTACAGAAAAAGAGGTGAATGCTTTGCTGCATTTTTCCTCCCAGTTTGCCTCCATGCGGACAAAGGAAGGCAGTATAAGAAGCCGTTTTCACTGGAAAAAGGGCAGGTTGTGTGTGGATGGCAGTTACATCTGTAAAAACCGTCCCAAAGGGAAAAATGCTCTCAATATCTATCTGGAAGCAGTTCCTTATGTGGATAACGGGAAGATAAAATTGCAGCTTCTTTCCCTGAAAGCGGGAAGTATGAATACTCCGGGAGCATTTCTGGGGACAGCGGCAAATTATCTTGTTTACCGTCTGGAAAGACATCCGCAGGTGCTTAAATACGGCAAATGCGTGAAAAGACTTTCTGTGAAAAGTGACGGCGGACTTGATCTTGTAATGGATACAAATGAATTGATGCGTCACGGGGGGAGAGTTCCCCGCTTGAAATAACCTGAAACAACAGGGAAGTATATTATGAATATTCTGGTCACCGGTTCAGCCGGTTTTATATGCGGTTATCTTGTGGAGGAACTTCTTGCCCACGGTCATACCGTTTACGGCATAGACAATTTTTCCAAATACGGCAAGGTGGAAAAATCCTACGACAAACACCCCGATTATCACTTTGTGGAAGGGGACGTGAAGGATCTTTCCCTTATGAAAGAACTGGCAGGAGAGTGTGATCAGATTTTAGGGGCAGCCGCCATGATCGGCGGAATCTCCTATTTCCATACTCTCGCCTATGATCTTCTTGCGGAAAATGAGAGGATCATTGCTGCTACTTTCGATACTGCGATCTGGGCAAAACAACATGCGAAACTCAAAAAGATCAATGTATTGAGTTCCAGTATGGTTTATGAGTGTGCTGATTCCTTCCCCAGCAAAGAAGGGGATGAAAGGAAATGTCCGCCGCCTCTTTCCACCTACGGATTCCAGAAACTTGCCTGTGAATATTTTGCCCAGGGAGCTTTTGAGCAGTATGGATTGCCCTATACCATCATCCGGCCTTTCAACTGCGTGGGGACGGGGGAAAAGCGGGCTTTGTGTGATAAAGAGATCGTAAGCGGCAATATCAAACTGGCCATGAGTCATGTTGTGCCGGATCTTGTGCAGAAGATCGCCAAAGGTCAGGATCCTCTGCATATTCTGGGTTCCGGCAATCAGATCCGCCATTATACCTACGGCGGCGATCTTGCAAGAGGAATACGCCTGTGTATTGAAAAAGAGGAAGCCATTAATGAGGATTTCAACTTGTCCACAGGTACATCCACAAGCGTGCTTGAACTTGCGGAATTGATCTGGAACAAGTATTACAAAGGGGAAAAGCCCTTCCGTTACACTTCCGACACCCCCTTCCAGTATGATGTGCAGAAACGCGTTCCCAGTGTGGAAAAGGCGGAAAAACTTCTGGGATTCAAAGCGGAAACGACTCTTGCTGAAATCCTTGATGAAGTGATGCCCTGGATATTGGAACAGATCAAACTTGGCGGTATTTGAGGCGGAATTATGGCAGAAAAACACCTTTCCATCGTTCTTCCCGTTTATAATGAGGGGGAAAATATCCGGGAAGCCCTGATCCGGCTTCTTGCAAAGGTGAAAACTCCTTGCGAGATCCTTATTGTATATGATTTTGAAGAAGATACCACTCTTCCCGCCCTTGCTTCGTTCCTTGGGGAAAATATGGTGGAAGAGGGGAAAATCAAAAAAGTACGCAATACTTACGGCAGGGGAGTGCTTTATGCCATTAAAACCGGTCTGGAAAAAGCACAGAGCAAATATGTAGTTGTCACCATGGCAGATCTGTGTGATCCTCCGGAAGTCATTGATGAAATGGTAAAGAAGGCGGAAGAGGAGGATTGTGTTCTTGTCTGCGGTTCCCGGTATATGAAAGGGGGCAGTCAGAAAGGCGGACCCATTTTCAAAGGTTTTTTAAGCCGCTGTGCGGGACTTTCCCTGCATTTTCTTGCCGGTATCCCGGTACATGATGTGACCAACAGTTTCAAATTATACAGAAAAAGTTTTCTTGCCGGAAATAAGATCGAAAGTACCGGAGGATTTGAGCTTGGACTGGAGCTCACCGTAAAAGCATTTTTACAGGGGGAAAAGATCGGAGAGGTCCCCACATCCTGGGAGGACAGGGTCGCCGGAAAATCCAATTTCAAACTTGCAAAATGGCTTCCCAAATACCTGAAATGGTATTTTACGGCATTTACAGGCAAAAGGAAAAAATAAATGTTTTTGCAGGAAGATTTTACCGGTAAACAGAAAAAAATTCTTTTTTATATCCTTCTTATCCTTGTTTTTTTCTGGCATCTTCCTGTTATGAAAGTCTTTTTACCGGGAGAGGATTCCCTGGATCCCTCCTGGATGAAAACTTTACAGTATGCCGCAGAAAATCATATTTCTTTCGGCAGAGGATTCATTTTTACCTATGGGCCATTGGGGTATCTCTTCAATCCCATGACCAAAGAAGCGTATTTTCTTGCCTGCTTCTTTGAGTTTCTCTTTCTTTTTGCCTTGAAAGATCTTTTTCTTTTCCGCAATAAAAGAGAATTTCTGTGGAAGAGTGTCTTTATCCTCCTTACCTTTCCGGCAGCGTTACATGATCTTTTCCTTATCTTTTTCCCACTGGTCATACTGGAAAGAACAGGGGAAAAACCGGAAAAAAACAATATTTCCTTTATGCTTTTCCTTACTCTTACGGGAGCAATATGTGTTTTTATGAAGTTCACCTTTTTCCCGGTGATACTGCTTTCCCTTGTGCTTGCGGATATAAGGATGGTTCTCAAATATAAACGCTGTTTTCTTCTGGCGGCTTTTCTCTTTTTTCTGCCGTTGATCTGGCTTCTTACCGGACAGAAGACGGGGGAATACATAAACTTTTTCCTCTGTTCCTTTGAGATCATGGACGGCTTTAATAAAGCAATGGGGGTTTTTTATGCGGATATAAAGTATTTTTATTTTACTCTGGCAATTACCCTGTTTCTCTGGGGGAACTTTTTATATCTGTTGTGGCGGAAAAAAGAGTTGTCTTTATACGAAAAGCTCCTTTTTCTTTTTGCGTTTTCTCTGCCTTTATATGTAAGTTACAAGTATGCGGTGGTCCGTATGGATGCAGGTCACATTGCGGGGGGATTATTGAACCTTGCCGCCGTTGCCGCATATTTTTTCTGCAAGGATATGCCGGAAAAAGTTATAGACGGGGAGTTGCTGCGCAGGGCTTTTTTGTTCACCATTGCCGTTGGTATCCCCATTCTTGTAATGGCAAAACAACTGCCGGATTTTCACAGGGAGCTGGGTAGAAGAATATCCTTGCAGAATCTTCTTCCCCTCTTTGAGAAACCGTTTCTGCCACAGAAAGATGCCGCGGGGGTATATCAGGAAAAAAGCTGTGATTTATATTGTTACGGGGAATTTGATTTTCTTCATAAAATGGGTTTTAAGTATCTTCCCCGGCCGGTGATGCAGACTTATTCTGCTTATACAGAAAAATTACTGGCTCTTAACAGAAACTATACCTCTTCCGCCCCTACGGATTTTCTTCTCTTCCGGCTGGAAAATCTGGATAACCGTTTTCCCATGCTTGCGGATTATTCCATACTTCCGTTATGCGGTAAATATGTGCCTGAAAAACTCCTTGACGGCAGCAGAGGGAAACTTCTTCTTATGAAGAAAGATCCTGCCGGAAAGAAAAATAAATTGGAAAAGATTTACGAAAAAAACTTTTCTCCCGGGAAAAAGATCCTTCTTCCGGTTCATAAGAATAAACTTCTTTATGCCTCTTTTTCCATGGAATATTCGTTTTGGGGAAAACTTGTTTCCCTTTTGTGGAGGGTTCCTCCGCCTGTTATCCATATTACCACAGCAAATGGAAATTCTTATGAGAAAGATCTTATTGCAGCAATGGCGGGGGAACCGTTTTTATTTTCCCCCTATCTGGAGAAAACAGAAGAATTTGCCGCATTATGGGACGGTGAGAATGGGGGAGCAGCAACAGAAGAAAAGAGGATCGTATCCTTCCATATCTCTTTTACAGGACGCCTTTCCTCAAACCGTCCCAACGCATTGGATAAAATTGCAGGCAGTCTTCTGTACGGGAAAAAGATCATACTTGCTTTATATGAAGCAGATATGCCCTGACAGAGTTTTGCCGGAAGGGGAGAGTAAATCTTTCCATACCCTCCTTATGGAATTGAAATCCTGTTATGTTATGCTATATTATCTTGTAGGATCCGGATAAATTCAAAGTTGTTCCGGGATCCTGTGAACAGGAACTCAATCATATTTATAAATATAACTGCGGGATTTTATTATGGAAAATATTGAGATCATCAAAACTCCGGATGAAGTAAATTGCCGGATCCGGGAACTGGGAGCGGAAATCACAAAAGCATACGGTTCTACGCCGCTTACCATGATCGTTGTAATGAATGGCGGAATGTTTTTTGCCGCCAAACTTGCTGAAGCGGTAAATTTGGATGATTTTTACATAGATTCCGTGACTGCAGTAAGTTATACGCATGATGTCAGCTCCGGAGTTGTACAGGTTCGCTCCACTTTGAAACTTGATCCGCGCAACCGTAATATCCTTATTGTGGATGAGGTGCTGGATTCCGGCAGAACTCTCAAGGCCATCAGAGAAAATCTTCTGGAACTGGGGGCGTTGAACGTGAAAACCGCAGTTCTTGTGGAAAAGAAACTGGACAGACCGGATGGACTTGAACATGCCGACTGGTCAGGTTTCTATATGGATGACCGTTATCTCATCGGGTGCGGTATGGATTCGGAAGAAAAATACCGTCACTATCCGGGTATTGCTGTTCTTGTGTAAAATATATGGAACGGCCGGAAACTGCGGAAATCACTTCTTTACCATATCTTTCAATACAAGAGCCACCTCCCCTGCGGAAAGGCGTCTTGCCAGCCCCACAGGAAGGTCTTTCATGTACAGGGAACCTACGGCAATGCGTTTGAGTCTTTTCGTCTCTTTGCGGCATGCTTCCATCATGCGGCGGATCTCCCGGTTCTTCCCTTCCATGAGAACAAGGGCATATTTGTTATCGTGGAGATGACGCACTTCCTTTGCCTTCAGAAGATCCTTCCCGTCCCGGATGCCGGAAAGAATACGGGATATATCTTTTTCTGAAAGAGGGGAATCAAGGGATACTTCATAGGTCTTGCTTATGCCGTAACGGGGATGGGTGAGTTTCTCAATAAAATTTCCGTCATTGGAAAAAAGGATCATCCCTTCCGAATCTTTGTCCAGCCTTCCTGCGGATACTACCCTGTAATCCCCTCCGGGGATCAGATCCACCGCCTTCTTTTTGGCGTGGGGATCCTCCATGGTGCATACATACCCTCTGGGCTTGTGCAGCATGAAATAAACGTAAGAACTCACAGGTTTGACGGTTTTTCCGTCAAAAGTGACGGTATCTTTTTCCGTCACTTTCTGCGCTGCCCGCTGGGCTTTTTCGCCGTTGACAGAGATCCTGCCCTCCCTGATCAGTCCTTCTGCCGCCCGTCTGGCACAGACTCCTGCTGTGGAAAGAAATTTGGCAAGATTCATTTCTGCAGCGGGATTTTTTTCTCCCGTCATGCTGTCCGTCATATCTTCCGGCATAATTCCGTCACTTTCTGAAATGGTTGTGATATAATAGGTTATGATGCGATGAAATTGCGTCATTCCTGTTTATTTTCCGGCAGGACGGCAATATTTTTTTCTGTATTGTTTTCTCCGTTGTCTGCGACGGTGGAGCTTTCCACAACAATACTTTCCACATCCACACAGTCATTGGCGGCATCATTTTTTTCCTCCTGCCAGTATCCGTCAGGGGAACCGGGCTTCTGCCGGAAGGTTCCGAAACGGAAAACTTTTCCCGACCAGAAAATGGAAAGGATCAGAAGGATCACCACAAGGGGGATGATAAAGACGCTCAGCACAAATATGGCAACAGGCAGAATTACCAGCAGAAAGAAAATTACCTTGAAAATGGAAATTTGTTTCATGATCTCATTCTCCTTTCCGTCAGATATTTTCCGTCACACTTGCATTATTGCCGTCATTTCTGTTATTGCTTGTAATTACGGAATTTGCAGTGCAGGATTTTTCCGTCATCCCTCCGGTTTTCGTTCCCCTGCGTCTCCTTGCATGGGAATGATACTTTGACCGTTTAACCTGGGGGACTGTACCGGGATCCGGAAGAAGGGAGAACCATTCCTCTCCCATTTTCCAGTTGACTTCATTCTGGATGAAGGCAAGTTCCCTTGCATGGGAATAGGATTTGTTCCGGGGCAGGGCGGCAATATCCTCTTCTTTCATATTCTGTACCCCTTTGATCCTCTGCTGCATCATCAGGATCTTTACTGCCGCCATTACGGAACGGCGGGTAGGTGTCTGGGGTTTGAGGACTGCATGGAGAAGACTGTCGAAATCATCAAAATCCGGACGGTTTTCCCATAAGGAACCCGGGAAAGGCTCTTTGCCGCAGTTGGACATATAGACCTTCTCCGCAAAGGGCAATGTAAAAACACTCATCCCCACGGAAATACTGTCTCTGTAAAGACCTGCCTGTACCCGTCTGTTGCGTTCTTCCAGAAGGGCGAGAAAATAGCGGCACTGATCTGTTTCGTAATTCTTGTCGATATAGGGAAGAAAATACTTCAGGAATCCGTACTGACGGAATACTTTGAGAATATTATGGGAGTAGGGGTTTTTCAGGATCTTTTCCAGTTCCAGTGTCAGACGGGACGGGGAGACAAGGGTGATAAGGTGCAGGGATCTGCCGATGGCTTCCTCTGTCTCTTTTTCAATAGTGAATCCGTACTGTCCCGCAAGTTTCAATGCCCGCAGTATTCTTACCGGGTCTTCCTCGAAACGGATCATGGGATCCCCGATACATCTTACGATCTTTGCGTCCAGATCCGCTTTTCCCATTTTTGTATGGTCGGCATACTCATTTTCCACAGGATCATACAGAAGAGCGTTTACGGTAAAGTCCCGGCGGAAGGCATCCTCTTCTGCTGTTCCGAACTCATTATCCTGAAAAATCATGTGTTCCGGGGCAGGGCGGTCGCTTTTGCGGAAGGACTGTTGATCCTGCGTGGGACGGCGGCGGAAGGTGCTTATCTCAATGATCTCCTCCTTGTGTAAAAGATGCACAAGCTGGAACCTTCTGCCGATGAGCAAGGTACGGCGGTCACGGAAGACCTTTCTCACCTCTGACGGTGTGGCAGAAGTGGCAATATCATAATCTTTTGGTTTTCTTTCCAGCAGCAGATCCCGGACGGCTCCGCCTACGATATAGGCTTCAAATCCGGCATCCTGCAAACGGGCGATAATGCCAGTGATGTGGGGGGCGATCTCTTTCTGAATGTTCATGGGTGTTTCTGTTTTCCGGGTAAAAGTTCATTATTTCTGGGGTACAAGGATCGCTCCGGGAACATTTTTCTGTATAACAGTATTTACTCTGTCAAGTTCCGGATTGCGTTCAGGATAATCTGCATTGAAATGCAGCCCCCTGCTTTCTTTTCTGCTGGCGGCGGAATCAATGATAAGTTCCGCTACTGTGGCGATATTCCGCAGTTCCACAAGGTCGCTTGTAATATGGAAATCCCAGTAGTATTTTTCGATTTCCGCCTGAATGTTGCGGATGCGGCGTTTGGCTCTTTCCAGACGTTTGTCTGTACGGACGATCCCCACATAATCCCACATGAAACGGCGGATCTCATCCCAGTTATGGGAGATGACGATAAGTTCATCCGAATTGGTGGCGTTGCCGGTAGTCCATTCGGGAATGGCTTTCGACGGACGTTTTTCTTTGAGTTCCGGCAGACATTTTTCAATGTGACCTGCGGCGAGTTTGGGCATGACGATCCCTTCCAGAAGACTGTTGCTGGCAAGGCGGTTTGCCCCGTGCAGACCGGTACAGGCATTTTCCCCTACCGCATAAAAACCTTTGATCTCGGTGGTTCCATCCACTTTGCAGAGAACTCCCCCGCAGGAAAAATGGGCTCCGGGTACAACCGGGATGGGCTGTTTTGCCATATTGATCCCCAGCTCTTCACACTGTTTGAAAATATGGGGGAAGCGTTTGCGTAAAAATTCCTCGCTTTTATGGGTCATATCCAGATAGGCGCACACCTGACCTGTGCGTTTGAGTTCCGTATCTATGGCTCTTGCCACCACATCTCTGGGAGCAAGACTCTTCAGGGGATGGTAATTTTCCATAAAGGTGGAATACTCCCCTTTTTTATACTGCATTTTCAATGTGCCGCCTTCTCCGCGGAGCGCTTCACTTATAAGGAAGTTTTTCACCCGGGGATGATAAAGGAGGGTGGGATGGAACTGGTAAAATTCCATATTGGCGATCTTTGCATTTGCCCGGTATGCCATGGCGACCCCGCCGCCGCAGGCAATATCTGCGTTACAGGTACACAGATAGACTTTGCCGCAGCCGCCGGTGGCTATGGAAGTAGTGTAGGCGGAAAAAGTAATGACTTTTCCTGTGGCGGAATCCAGCACATACGCCCCCAGACACATATCCTCCCCTTCCCAGCCCAGCCGGGAGGTGGTGATGAGATCCACTGCAATATGATGTTCAAAAATCTGTATTTTCGGATTTTTCCGGCAGGCTTCCACAAGGGCACGTTCGATCTCGGCTCCTGTGATGTCTCCGGCATGGATGACACGGCGTTTCAGGTGACCGCCTTCCCTGCCCAGATCCAGTTCATCTTTATGGCGGGGCAGTTTGTCCCCCAGATCACCTCTGGTGGTGAATCTTGTTCCGATGTCCATCAGCCATTTGATCCTTTCAGGACCTGCCTCCACGATCGCTTTCACTGCTTCCGGATCACAGAGATGACCTCCTGCATTGATGGTATCGGTAATATGTTCTTCAAAAGTATCCGCATGATCCATCACACAGGCGATCCCTCCCTGGGCAAGTTTGGAGTTGCAGTCATCCACAGCTCCTTTGGTGACAACGGCGATCTTTCCGGAAGACTTTTCCGCCAGCGCCAACGCACTTGTCAATCCTGCCAGTCCGCTGCCAATGACCAAATGGTCGAAAAAGTATTCATTCATCTGCATTTTTTTTGCACCTTTTTTAAAAGAGAGAGTTTAATTTTTACTTTTATGGATTAAATTACACTCATTTGGAAGATTTTTCTATTGTGAAAACAAAAATATTCAGGAAATATGCCTGTAAAGGGGGATTTTTTCCCGTTTTGCACCTGAAACCGGCATTTTCCACAAAGGAGCAGGATAATGACTGACGGAAATCCGATCAATACAGAATTGTTGAAAAAGGCAAAATGGACAGCCTTTCTGTCCGGTAAAAAGAGAACCTGTCTGGAAGTGCTTTTCTGTGCATTGACAGGCTGGATGCTTACTGCGGTTTTTGAAGAGATCTCTTTTTATTTTCTGGCGTATGCCGGATTACTGCCGCTTTTTCTTGCTGTTTACTCCCGCAGTATGAAAAGGGCTTTTCTGTATGGGTTTATCTGGGGGTATTTCTGGCATCTGGGATCATTTTTCTGGCTGCGGGAGATCTTTATTGCCATTCCCTTTGCCATGGCGGCTGTCCTGGGGGTATTCAATGGAATATTTGCCAGCTTTATCCCTTTCTTCCGCAAGTATCTGCTTCAGGATCCCTCTCTTCTCTCCTGTGACCGGGAAAAACGCAATCATTCTGAATCCTTTTCCTCTTTCCGGGAGATCCTTTTTGCTCTGGCTGCGGCTTCTCTCTGGACGGTTCTGGAATATATCCGTTCCAATATTTTTACGGGACTTCCCTGGAACCTTCTGGGGGCAAGCCAGTGGAAAATGCTTACGCTTATACAGATAGCAGATATTACAGGCGTCTATGGCATAAGTTTTATGCTTGTACTTTTCAATGCCGCACTTTTTACCTTTCTTCTTACTGTTTTTTCCACTCTTATTCCCTCCGGTTCCCCCTTGCGGGATGCTTTTGTTCTTCCGGGGAAAAAGGAACTTCTGCCGGAAGAAAAAAGAGATTTCCTTTCTTACAGAAAAACGTATAAAAGACCTCTGGCATTGATGTTTGCCCTTGCTGTTATTGCCATGGCAAGCTCTTACTCTTTTGTACGGCTCCGTAATTTCCGGAAGGCGGAGAAAAACAATATCATACTGTATGCAGGTGCCGTTCAGCCCAATCTCAGTCAGAGGCGTCATGGCGGAAATCACTCCACAAGAGAAGCTCTTGCTGTATGTACGGCTTTAAGTGAGGAACTTTTTCTTCCGGGAAAACAGAAACCCCATGTGGTCATCTGGCCGGAAACCGCTGTTCCCACCCCATTCAACGCCTCACTGGAAAATTCTGTGCTTCTGCGTCAGGAACTTTACCGTATGATCTGTGCATACGATACCCCGTTTCTTTTCGGCTCCATCCGTCTGGACAGATCTCCTGTGGATGAGAAGGAACTCCTTATGTTCAATTCCGCCATACTCTGGGAAAAAGGCAATGTCGTAACATCCTTTGATAAAGTCCATATCGTTCCTTTCGGGGAATTTGTCCCCTGGAGCGATACATTTCCTGTACTGAGCCGTATTGTGGGAATGGGAAGAAATCTTTCCAGGGGGACAAGATTCAATCCTCTCACTCTTATGCCCGGTGTCCGGGCGGGGATCTCCATTTGCTATGAGGATATTTTTTCCTATGTTTCCCGCAATCATGTGCTGAATGGAGCAAACATGCTTCTTACCATTACCAATGATGCCTGGTATCCAACAAGTTACGAGCCTGCCCAGCATTGTGCCAATTCGGTTTTCCGGGCAGTGGAGTGCAGACTGCCCTTCCTCCGGGTGGGGAATATGGATTACTCCTGTGTCGTTTCCCCTGTTGGCAGGATTACTGCCGCCCTTGCAACGGATGGGAAAGGGAAACCTGATCCCTCTTTCCGCAGTAGGAAAAGCGGGATCTTTCCTGTGAAAGTTCCGACGGAATATACGCCTACTTTCTATGTGAAATACGGGGATGTTTTCTGCGGATTGTGTACTGCTCTTCTGGCGTTTCTTTTCTTTGTTGCCTTTGTCAATTACAGAAAATTCAAAAGCGGGCTTCTTGCGTCTGCCGCCGGTACAGAGAAAGATGACAGGAAAAAGTGAGGAAGATCATGCTGCTGGAAATCACAGAAAATACAGATAGAAACTTGCGGGATTTTATTTCTTATCTGCGGGCGGAAAGGAATGCTTCAAAACTCACCTGGGTCAATTATCTTTCCGATATAATTCATTTTGCGGCGATCATGCTCAAAGTGGATGTGAAGGAGGAAAATGCAGACTGGAAAAGTGTGAGTGTATATGATGCAAGAAAATATGTGGTACTGCTTCAGGAGGAGGAGCTTTCCCGTACGTCCATTATCCGGAAAGTATGTGCCATGCGTTCGTTTTTCCGGTTTATGCTCCGGGAGGAAAAAGTTCCTGCCAACCCTTTTTCCGGACTTACCTCCCCGAAAAAAGCAAAACTTCTTCCGAAATATTTTACTGTTGCGGAAGTGGGCAGACTTCTGGATTCGGTTTCCCCCTACTGGACACTGGCTCTGGCAAAAGGTCTGGCAAAAAGTGATGACAGTGCCCTTTTTTCTTCGTTACGGGATTCCGCCATTCTGGAAGTCATCTATTCCGGAGGTCTGCGTATCAGTGAGGCGGTGGGACTCAATCTGGGGTCCATCGACCTTATCGGAGGAGTGATGCTGGTAAAGGGAAAAGGAAAAAAAGAACGGTACTGCGCTTTGGGCGGGCCTGCTGAACGGGCATTGAAGAAATATTTATCCTCCCGGAATGCAAGAAGTTCCGACAGGAATAAAAATGCTCCGCTTTTTCTCAATCAGGATGGCGGAAGGTTTACTGCAAGAAGTTTTCAGCGCAATTTCAAATTTTATCTTCTCCAGGCTGGCCTCCCCCCGGATATGACCCCCCATAAACTGCGCCACTCCTTTGCCACTCATCTTCTGGATGCCGGGGCAGACTTGCGCAGTGTCCAGGAGCTTCTGGGGCATGAAAATCTCAGTACTACCCAAATCTATACCCATATCAGTGCAGAACGTTTGAAAAGTATATACAACATGGCTCATCCCAGAGCATAAAAATGAAAGGAAATCTTATGGATGAAAAAGAGATACAGGAAATAATCGCTCCCGTAACGGAAAGGGATGTAAAAAGACGTCCCCTTGCCATTATTGCGGAAGTATATGTTCTTTTCCTTACTTTTCTCCTGCCGCTGAAATTCGGTACTTTAAGCGGGGTTCCGGAGATCCCGGCAACCTACTGGAACAATTTCATCGGACTTTTTGTCGGGGCATGGCCTGTTCTCACTTTTCCGGTTTTCGCCGGATTCGGACTGGCTCTTTCTTTACTTTTTGCCTGTCCCCGGAAGGTTCAGAATGTCTATCTGATCCTTGCCGGACTGCTCTGGATACTTTTTACAGGTTGTTCTCTTGCCGGGATCGTTCACTCCACCACCTGGGATTTTTATGAACACAATGTGATCTATGTATTCGGTACATCCGCCTATGCGCTCTCCCTTGCCATCCTTTTTTCCCATGATCCCGGATTCCGTAAGTATGTGCTTTGTGTTTTTATGGCATCTTTTGTTCTTTCCCTTTATTCCGCCATGATGCAATATACCGTAGGGTTTGCAGATATGACAGAATATTATGAAAAACGGAAACTGGAAAGCGGTGGACAGTTCTATTTTGACAAGTTCGGCAGACGGCTCGCCGAGTACAGGGTCTCTGCTGATTTTTCATCAGGAAATGCCTATTCCGGTTATCTGCTTCTCATATTCCCCATTGCCATCAGTCTTTTGTGCATCGCCGGCGGAAGAGTGACCCCTCCCCTTCCGGCAAGGATCATTCTCATGCTTCCGGCAACGGCTCTTTTCCTGTTTCTTCTGCGGCAGACCAAAAGCAGAGGCTGTTTCCTTGCTCTTATTGCCGGCTGTATCGTAACGGCTCTTGCGTTCAAATACAGGAAAAAGATCCTTATAGGGATATGTACATTTTTTGCCTGTTCCTTCGCCGGGTTCTGTCTTCTCATCGCCTTTGACCGGGGACCTAAATCCATACTTTTCCGGCTGGATTATTTCAAAGCGGCGATCCGTATGATGTTTGATTATCCCCTTTTCGGGACAGGGTGGGGGGAGTTTTTTCATAATTACTTTGTGTACAAAGATCTTATAAATGATGAAGCCCCCCATACCCCTCATAATTTCCCCCTTACCATCGGTTCCCAGTGCGGGATCGTTTCCTTTATTGTTGCCGTTTCAATTCTGCTTCTTCCTTTTCTTGTAAGTTTTTTCCTTCTGAAAAAAGCTGCTTCAGAAAAAAGGGTCACGCAGGAGGAGAGGGAAAATTTTATTCTGAAGGTGGGATTGACCACCGGGTTTTCCGCATGGTGTTTCCATTCCTTGTGTGAGATCGATTTTGAAACACCGGCCTGTTTCTGTACAGCGGCGGCAGTTGCCTTCATTATTCTCAGCGACAGAAAGACAAATGAACTTCTGCCCTCTTTTTCTCTTGAAGCATTTTCTGTAAAAAAATATTTCATGGCAATAAAAATCTTCTCCATTGCATTTTTCCTCCTTTCTGTTCTGGGGATCCTTGCATGGATCAGCTGGAAAAGTCCGTCCCTTATAACTGCGGAGATGGCTTTTGACCGTCTGTTTACTGCTGTCAATCCCCACTTCGGGCGTATGGGGGAAAAAATGGCACAGCCGGAGGAGGCACAGAAGATTTTCCTGGATACGGTTCAGAGAATGCCCCGTTCCCCCTTCCCCTGGGATACTTTTTCCCATTATGTTGCCGCAATGGGGCCCCTTTATGCGGAAGAGGCGATCGCATTGGTGGATGAAGCAAGAAAACGTTCCCCCAGAAGAGCTTCCTATTATTTCCGTCAGTCCCAGGCGTACCGGAGGCTGGGGAATTTGCCCAAAGCTGTGGAGATGTTGAAAAAGGCACAACAATGTTCCCCGAAAAATCCGGAATACTTCGATGAAGAACAGAATTGGAACATCCGTTATGAAGATACCGGTTCTTTGTGGTGATGGCGTATTTTTTCCGGAAATAGAGATAAAAATACCCGGAAATCTGAAAAAAACGAAAAAAAACAGAGAAAAATACTTCCGGAAGGTTTAATTCCTGAAAAAGTGCGTTATATTATAACGGAATTTGATTCAGGTTCAACAACTCAAAAAAAGGATGGAAACATGAAAAAAATGCGTTTTGTTTTTCCTGTGCTTGTGGCTGCAGCCGTGTGCTGTCTGCTTGTTTCCTGCAGTAAAGACTATACTGGAAAGGAAAAAACACATCCTGTATTTGTGAAGGCGGGGTCCGCCCAGAATTCCGGAGATTATGCCGGGGCTGCAAAACTTTATGAGGAATTTCTGCTCGTTGCTCCCAAATCTGCAGAGACCCACATGAGACTTGCCGCGATCTACGGGGATAATCTGGATGTTCCTGTAAAAGCGATCTATCACTATGAGAGAGTTCTGGAATTACGTCCGGATGATACGGTAAATAACGACAATATCCGTTCTTTCATCTCTGTACTGAAGAAAAAACTTTACGAGCAGCTGAAGACCCAGTACCATGATGTGGAAAAAGACAATGCTGTAAAAGCAGAACTTGAGAAAACCCGGAAACTGCTTGATGAATACAGAACTCATTCCGCAAAATTACGTGAGCTTGTCATCGCAAGGGAAAAGAAATGGCTTGCCTATAAGAAAAGTGTGGAACGCAGATTGGGAAAAGGAGTCAAAGCTCCTGCGGCAAAAGCTGCCGTAAACAGTGTGAAGAAAGATCCTGCTGCGGTCAAAGGAAAGACGGTGGAGAAGAAAGATACGGTCAAGGCAAAGACGGTGGAGAAAAATAAAGGCGGTAAAAAAATTGTTTCTGCCGCCGGGATCCTGGGCAGACATACAGTGAAAAAAGGTGAATCTCTGCGTTCCATCGCCAGAAAATATTACGGTAATGCAAAATATTACAAACTCATTGCCGAGGCAAACAAGGGAAAACTTCCGGCAAATCTCAGCGTGAGAGTCGGTCAGGTACTGGAAATTCCCCGGTTGCCGGCTAAAAAATAAAACATTGATGATTTATACAGGGGTGTAGCTCAGTTGGCAGAGCAGCGGTCTCCAAAACCGCAGGTCGCAAGTTCGAACCCTGCCGCCCCTGCCATTTTTTTATAACAGAGGAGGGTACTTTTATGAGAACTCTTTTGCTTCATGTGTTCTGTTTTTCTGTTTGCACAGCAGCTGTGTTTTTTTGCGGATGCAATCTTCTGCCTGAACCTGCGGAAAATGTCACCCGTTATTTTGATCTGGGGCTTCCGACAAAGACTTTGAAGGCATCGGGAGGCAGTGTGACCGTTCTTCCCTTTACTTCTTCCTCCGGAGAGCGTTACCGCATGGTTTACAGGAAAAACAATCTTCTCTGCGACGATGATGATAATAAATGGCAGATGCCGCCGGGATCTCTTATTACAAAATATCTTACTCTGATTTTCAGTGATGCGGGAACTGTCCGTAAAGATGGAAAATGTCAAAACTTCCTTTCCGGTAATGTTACTGCTTTTGAAGCGGATAAAGGGGATGCAGTTCTGGGGTTGCGTTACAGGATCAGGAGAGAATCCGGAAGCGGTAACGCTGACAAAGTCATTAATAGATCACTTCTTCTGCGGGAGAAGATCAAAGGAGACAGTGCTTCTGATTTTGCATCTGCTATGGGCAGAGCCGCAGAAAGGGCAGCAGAGCTTATTCTCAGGGATATTGACAGCAAATGAATCCTGTATTTGACCCTATATTCTGGAAATCTGCACTGCTTGGAGTCGTTCAGGGACTTACGGAATTTCTTCCTGTCAGCAGTACGGGGCATTTGGTCATCGTGGGCAGATTTTTGGAGATCGCACCGGAAGAGAGTACATTTTCTGCCATGTTCAATATCGTGGTACAGTTAAGTTCCATTCTTGCGGTGGTCATCTATTTCCGTAAAGAGCTTCTTCCTGCGGCATTTTTCAAAGAGGAACAGTGCCGGAAGGAAACTCTGGCACTGTATTACAGAACGGTGGCGGCAGTTCTTCCTGCTCTGGGGATAGGCTATCTGATTAAAGACTATGTGGAAGAGTGGCAGAAAAATCCTTATATCGTTGCCGCAGCGTTATTTATCGGCGGTGTCATCCTTATATTCATCGAAAAGCTGATGAAAAGGGATAAAGTCATTGAAAAGATCACGCAGCTGCCTTACATCAAAGCGGTGGGGGTGGGCTTTTTCCAGTGTATTGCCATGATTCCCGGTGTATCCCGTTCTGCGGCAACGATCATTGGCGGACTGGCATTGGGGGCATCCCGTCCTCTGGCGGCGGAATTTTCCTTTTTCCTTGCCATCCCCACAATGGCGGCGGCATCCGGGTACGCGTTATTGAAACACGGCGGCAATCTTTCCGTGAAAGAGTGGATCGCCACAGGGATCGGGTTTGTTGTTTCCTTTCTGGTCTCCTGGGGGGTCATTGCATGGCTGATGAATTTTATCCGCAGGCGTACCTTTCAGGTATTCGGTTACTACCGCATCATTCTTGCCGTTATTGTGGTCATTTATTTCCTCCGGACCGGAAAGTGATTTCCGTCGTCACTTTTCCGTCAGATCTTTTTTTTGCTGAACAGTCCGTCATGCTGCCGTCATTTCCGGAAAAATTTTTCCTGTTCCACAGGAAGGATATTTTTTCTGAAAAGTTATTTTATACATTATTTTATCCAAAATATACCCCTTATTTTTCTTGATTTTCAGAAAAAATACATTATCTTTAGGTATTGTGTACCATAAATATTCCAATAAAACAAGAAAAGGAGCAGAAAATGAAACAAAGCAAGATCTTTTCCGTCATTTTCCTGCTGGCAGGGCTGTTTGCATTTGAATTTGCCCTTGCGGCATGGGATGAACCCGTACTTACTATTTACATTACCCGCCATGCACAGCGTGGACCCCGCAGTAAGTGGGCGGAAGCTGACAGAAATAAACAGATGGTGGGGGAATTTCTTGACGGAAAATATCAGCCGCCTTCCGGGGATTCTATTACTCCCCTGGGGGTGAAACAGTGTGAATTGCTTGGTGCATATCTTAAAAAGCTCAACTTCAAGGGAAAAGTTTATTCCTCCCCCAATTTCCGTGCTATGCAGACAGCAGTTGTCACCACTAATGCCATTGACCCAAAACTGCAGATCATTCCCGAACCCGGTCTGCAGAGCGGCGGTTTCCGGAAAGAACCGATCAAAGGTATGAGCTGTGCAGAATTGCAGAAGCGTTTTCCCAATAAGGTCGTTTCTGTGGAAATGCCGGAAAAATGGCAGCTTGCCGGTGAATTTACGGCAGATGACCGGTATAAACGCATGGATAAATTCTTCAATGAACTTTTGAAGAAGGAACCTAAAGGGGAGGTGCTTCTTGTGGGACACTCTTCCACGATCCCGCCTCTTCTGGGGGTATTGAATAAAAGAATCGTGGACAGAAGGCTTCATATCAATGCTTATTATGTATGGAATTGCTGTCTGCATATTTTCAAACTGGATAAAAACGGGAAAGTTGTGTTTTCTTCTGTGGAAAACTATAATTATCTGCCGGAAGAGATGCGTACACAGAATTTCGGCAAACCCAATTCCAGAATCAAACCCCGCAACAATTTTGTTCTGCCTGCAAAAGGGGCTGCTTCCGCTGTACCTGCCACTTCTGTTAAAAAGAGTCCGGCAGTTTCTGCTGCTCCTGCGGCAAAAAGCACTCCCAAACTGGGCAATGTATTGAAAAACGGGGATTTTTCTCTTCTTTCCAAAGTTACTGCAAGAAATCTGCGTCCTCTGAAAAACTGGGAACTCAAAGGAACGCTTTTTCCTGCTCCCTGGGAGCTTATGAATGTGGGAAGCAAGGCATCCAAGGGTAAAGTGGAAATCAAAGAAAAGGCTCTTGACGGAAAAAATGTACTGTGTGTGGAAGGCAGTTACGTCAGACTTTGCCAGGATATTGCCGGAACGGGAGTTGTCTCCTATACTTTCAGCTGTAAAGCCAAAGGCAACTGCAAACTGGAAGGCGTTATGTATTTTCAGGGAAAAAGTGCTGCCGCTGCTCCGGTGACACTTACCGATGAGTGGAAAGAAATCAAAATGACTTTCACTGTTCCTGCGGAAGCAAAGTACCGCGTATTGAGTATCCGTCTTGCCGGGAGCAATGCCAAAGCGGAATTTGCCGACTGCAAATTTATTGCTGAAAAATAAATCTTTTACAATCAAAGTCCTGCCGAAAAGTGCCGGAAAAGGTCAAAATTTTCCGGCAGGGGGGTTTTATGTCCTGATTTTTTAATAAAAGGATTTTTTTTATGAAAAAAATATATTTTCTTATCCTCTTTTTCTTTGTGACATCTTCTCTTCTTCATGCTTTTCCCCTGACCGCTTCCAAAGCATTGAAGAAAGATAAGGATGGATTTCTCTCCTTTGATAAAACTCTTTCTTCCAGAGATGTTTATGCGTATGAATTGATGCCGCCTCTTCCGGATCGACCCATGGAAGTTCTTATCCGGCCGGAAAATGCCACCCGTATCCGTTTTGTTTTTGAAGGCGGGGAGGTTTTCAATATGCATCTGGAGTGCGGTTCATTACGGGCGAAGATCCCCGCTGATAAACGTAAAAAGATCGCTGCAAAAAATCTTGTTCTTCCGGATGCGGTCATCAATTTAAGGCTTGAGCCGTATCAGCATCCTTTTACACCTGAAGTCGTTACGCAGTTTTTTGTGAAACCGGATGTCAGGAATATGCCGCCGGAAGAGGTGGCAAAACTGGATCTTGCCAAACTCCCGAAGGCTTCTTGTCATACATTGAAATTTACGGTAAAACTCAAAGACGGCAGAAGTCACCTTTATCTTGACGGCTCTTTTGCCGGAGTGCTTCCCTTTGGTCGATTGCAGTTGTGTCAGGTCTATCTCCGTGGAAAGGAATCCATTAAGGAGATCTCACAGGAAAAGAACCCTGTCGGAGCAGATTTTCTCTATGAAAAGGTGGATATTGCCCACAGGGCTTCTTCCGATCTTCCTGTGAAAGTAAAATTTGATAAGGAACTGCCTTCCTTCATCTCAGGAAAAATAACACACGCTCTGGATTTGAGAAAATGCAGAAGTGTCAACTGGATCTCTAGAGGCGGTTATGTGGAAAGCGACCGTACCCGTAATGCTTTTGACGGATTTTCCACTTCAAAACTTTTCAGTATTCCCCTTGCCCAGTATAACCGGGCATATATCCTATGTGCGCCCCTTCCCGTGAAGGATGTCAAAACTTCTGAACAGGCATTCTCCCTGCGGATGACAAGATATGCCCCCTTTGCCCGTTCCATGGTACAGATGCCGGGAGCGTATGTGGATTTTACCAAAAATGCCCCCAATGTGCAAAAGGTAGGTACGGCAGAAGTCAAACTGGAGGGTAAAGAAGTTCAAATACCCCTTTATCTTGCGGAAGTTGCCATTGACCATAATGCCCTGCATAATATTCTTTTTTACAATACGACAGCCGTTCTTCCTTTCCACAACTATCTGGATGTGGAGTTCCAGGAGGGGAAAGAACCCCGCAGAATGAAGGACAGAAACCGGAAAGGAGCTTCCGCTGCCATCTTTGCCCTGACTCTTGAAAAAACACCTGTCACATTGCAGGAGGTGCAGAAAAGTGCCGGAAATATCTTTGAAGGAGATGAACCTTTCCATATCGGGCTTACCGGGACTGCGGATAAGGCGGGGGAATATCTTTTGAAATATGATGTTTATACTCTTGAAGGAAAAAAGATCCTTTCCAAATCCCGGAAGGAAACTTTTGCACAGGGGGAAAAGAGAGATATTTCCATTGTGGAAAAACTGGATGAAAAAGGATATTTTGAGATCAGAGCCGCCCTTTATGATGCTTCAGGAAAAGTGATTGCAGAAAGAAATACCTCTTTTGTGATGCTTCAGGAAAATACCAGAAAAGCAACACAGGCGGAAAGTCCCTTTATGCAGTGGCTTGCCGGAAAAGTAAGTGCTGTTCCCATGTATAATAAATTGGGAATATTGAACTTTACAGCCTCTTACACCATACCGGAAAAGGATGTCCCCGGATTCCGTCTTGTGCAGTTTCCCGACCTTATCCGTTCCATCTATCCGGATAATAAAGTCATCAATGCCGATGAAAAAGCATGGCAGAAAATGGATAATGACCTTCTTTTTGTGCTTGGACAGTATGTGAAAAAATTTCCAGGTACAAAAAGAATCCTGCTCTACCATGAAAGTTATCCCACGCAATATGGGGTGATCCCCAATACTGTTCTGAATAAAGCCCCCCGTAAATTTGATGCAAAACGGGAGAAGATCGAACAGGCAAGAGTGAAAGCCGCCACAAGATACTGTAAAATGATCCGTAAATACTTCCCCCACCTGAAGATCATTTTCGGCAACTCCTGTTACGCCCAGGAGATGCTGGAAACTTATGCGGCAAGAGGATTTGATAAAACTCTTATTGACTTAGTGGGAAGTGAAGGACTGGGGTCATGGCACGCGCTTCCGGAATCCTTCAGTTTCTGGAATCCCTGCGGAAGCTCCTTTATTTTGAGGGAAACCGCCCTTGCCAACGGTTACAAGACTCCGGTTACCGCTACCTACGAGTGGAGCTGCCGGGGGTCAAATCCTGTTCCCTGGGAAAAGAGTGAAAAAGAGGGTTTTCTGCGTCAGGCAAGAGAGTATGCCAGAGATGTATTGATCGCCTTCTCCTTCGGTTATGAGAATATTCCTGTTAACTGCGGAGTGAATGCGGATTCCTCCTACGGTGACGGCAGAACTTACGGTTCCGACGGCGGATTCAAAGTGGGGCTGGTTCCCAAACCTTCCATTGCCATGTTCGGTACGCTTACCAGAATACTGGATCAGGCAAAGTTTGTACGGATGCTGCCGGATATGCCCTTTGTTTATTGCTATGAATTCCAGCGTAAGGACGGGAAAAATGTTTATGCATACTGGACTGCCGACAGGGAAGTTGTCTGCAAATTCACTTTTGACGGAAATAAAGAGATCGTTACGGAAGATCTTTACGGCAGACGGGGAAAAGTTACCCTGAAAGGAAATTCCTTTACTTCTGCCGGAAACAATGTTCCCCGTTATTTTGTTACAGAAGGGAAAATACGTTCTGCAAAGGTTCTTTCCACAACGTTTGATCTTCCTGCCGCACCGGAAAAATTACTCTGTGCCATTTCCCTTAAAGCGGAAAATCTTCTTGTGACAAATGAAGAGGATTTCTATCTTTCCAAACAGAAAGAGGAAGAGCGTCATCCCTTTAAGATCAAAAACCGTATTCCGGCAAAGGTGACAAAGTATATAGATAAAACAAAAGGAGCTGTGACAAAGATCTCTTTTGATATATCCTCCCTGCCGGTAAATGACCGCTGGAACCATGGCGGCTATACGGTTATCCGTCTGAAAGAACCTGTAAGTATCCCAAAAGGGGCGGATTATCTGGGAATATGGGTGAAAGGCAATGACTCCATGGGCAGATTCGCCTGGGAAGTGGAAGACCGTATGGGCAGAAAATTTGTTTCCCATGCCGGATACCGTAATGAATTGAAGTTCGGTTCCTGGCAGTTCCTTTCCATGCCTTTGAACCCCAAATATGCCGGAGGAACAGTGGGATTCGGGTATCAGTGGATGAATCCCAAACGCATCAAGAGTATTTACGGTCCTGTGAAAGTTACCGGGGTCGTTGTATCCACATCCGTAAAGCGGGAAGAGATCTTCCAACTTGGAAAAGTGGAAAAACAGGAAATAATGCTTGGAAAAGCTGTTGCATATAAAAAATAAAGGGCTGGGAACAGCCCTTTTTCCGAAGCCGTTTCAAGTATCCTCTGCGACATTTGAAACGGCTTTTTTTCATCAATTTTCTGCGAGAGCCTTGATCCTTTCAAGGATTTCGACGGCTTCACACATTCTTCCGGAACCTTTTGTTCCGCAGGCAAGGTTGCCTTCGGCGGGACCAACAAATTCTACGCCTCTTGCCCGCAATATACTGCAATTTTCCACAACAGCGGGACTTGCCCACATATTGTTGTTCATCGCCGGGGCAAGAAGGATCTTTCTGCCTGTTCCGGCAAAGGTGAGAGCGGTAGTCGTAAGTGCGTCATCGGCGATCCCGTGGGTGAATTTGCCGATAAAGTTGGCTGTACAGGGGGCGATCACCATCATATCCGCCTCCTCCGCCAGTGCCACATGTTCCGGTTTCCACTCTGTTTCCTCCCAGAGAGAGGTCATGACCGGATTGCGGGAAAGAGTAAGAAAGATCTTTGCAGAAATAAGTTTCAAGGCGTTTTCCGTCATAACGGTATGTACTGAAAAGCCGTTGGAGGTAAGTTTTGAGCAGAGATCTGCTGCCTTGTAAACGGCGATCCCGCCGGTTATCCCCAGAATGATTTTTTTATTACTCATGGAAAGGATCCTCCTTCAGACGTTTGGTGGAAGTCTGCAAAGCAAGGAGGATGCTGCGGAAATTTTCATAGGCTTTTTCCACATCATCATTAATGACAAGGTAATCATATTTGTTATAGCAAGCCATTTCCATTTTTGCATTGCCCAGACGCTTTACAATGGATTCTTCGCTGTCCGTCCCCCTGCCCCGCAGTCTGCGTTCCAGTTCGGTATAGGAAGGGGGAGCAATGAAAAGTGTTTCCACACATTTTGCCAGAAGGGTATCATTTTTCATCTTTTCCAGGATCTTTTCCGCCCCCTGTACATCAATATCCAGAAGCACGTCTTTACCTTCTTCCACTCTTCCGGCTACTTCAGACCGCAATGTGCCGTAGAAATTCCCGTGAACGCAGGCATATTCCAGAAAATCCCCTGCGGCAATATGTTCCTCAAATTTCTCTTTTGTAAGGAAATAGTAATCCACGCCGTCCTTTTCAGCACCTCTGGGGGCGCGGGTTGTACAGGAGATGGAAAAGGCAATACCGGGGAATTCCGCCAATGCCCGGGAGGAAAGGGTGGATTTACCCGATCCGCTGGGACCGGAAAGGATAAGGACTGTTCCGTAACGCTTGATGTTTTTCATAAGGCTTTACCTGTGTTTTGTTTCCGTATGATGCTGATAAGGGAGGCTATATTCAAAGCAGTGAAATAGAGATCATCTTTTCCTGCCTTTAATGTTTCTTCAAGGTTTTTATGACCGCCGGTGGAGGTACTGAAGGCGCAGTTGAAGTTTTTGGCAAAATCTCCGGCAGTTCCCAGCAAGGCTCCGGAAAGAAGAAGGACAGGAACCTGGTGTTTTCCGGCAACAGCGGCAGCTTCCGAACAGATCTTGCCGGATTCTGTCTGGGAATCGGTACACCCTTCCCCCAGGATCACAAGATCCGCCCCCTCCAGATGTTTCTCAAATTCAAGAAGATCCATGATAAGACGCGCTCCGGAAACTTTTTCCGCTTTACAGAAGGCACGCAACCCTGCCCCCAAACCTCCGGCGGCTCCGTCACCCGGCTCCGTCACATCTTCCAGCATTCCGTCATTTTTCCATATTTGAGCAAGATTTGCCAGACCTTTTTCCAGAATGGGAATGGATTTTTCATCAGCACCCTTCTGGGGACCGTAAACGGCAGCAGCGCCATTTTCCCCCAGCAGAGGATTGGTCACATCACATGCCACACGGAATTTAACACTTTTCAGGCGTTCATCCGCTTCAGATGCATCGATCTTTTTCAGATGGATCAATGCTCCGCCCCCCGGGGGGAGTTCTTTTCCGTCACTGTCCAGAAGATGATAGGAGAGAGCCTGTGCCATACCTGATCCTCCGTCATTTGTGGCACTTCCACCGATACCGGCAATAATCTCCGCAACCCCCATATCCAGCAGGGCCTTTATTACTTCGCCGGTTCCGTAAGTGGTTGCTTTGAGAATATCTCTTTTTTCCGGAGGGATCAGGGCAAGTCCGCTGGCAGATGCCATTTCCATGACCCCCGTCAGTTTTCCGTCACTTCTCCGGAAGGTTCCGAATTCAGCCGTCACTTTCTCCCCGAGTGGACCTGTCACTTCTGCGGTATGCAGTTTCCCGTTCATGGCGGAGATCACCGCATGGACAGTTCCTTCGCCTCCGTCGGCCATGGGAAGTGTTACGACCTCTGCGTCAGAAAGACGCTGTAAAAATGCTTCTTTGACGATCCCGCAGACCTGCGGAGCTGTCATATTCCCCTTGAACTTGTCAGGTGCAATAACAATTTTCATGTTTCCCCCCTTTGTTGTATATTATTCTCCTTACCAGGCTTTTTCCAGAATTTCAGAAATGACGGATGAAGCATCGTCAAGACTGATCTTTCTGGGACAGCTCTGCAATTTGACGGGGTTGAGGATAGCGTCAGATGCGATCTTGGTGATCAGACTTCTATCCAGTCCCAGTTCACCGGGGGAGGGGGATCCTCCGATGCTGCGTACAAAATCTGCATAGGAATCAATGACGGATGTGGCGTCACTTTCTTTTTCCTTACCGAAGATCCCTGCAAGACGCATGGTGACCTCTTTCACACTTTCCTCCCCGCAGTAATAACGCCAGAATCCGGGAAGAAGTGCGGCGACCGCCTGTCCGTGGGTGACCTTTCCGTAAAGGGAGAAACTGGTAAGGTGGGGCAGACTTGTGGGACGGTGGGTAATGCACATCCCGCCCAGAGTCGCCGCCTGTGCCAAAGCCTCCCTTGCAGCAGTGTTTGCAGGATCTTTGACAGCTTCCGGCAGAAATTGTGCGATAAGACGGATGGATTCCAATGCCCATTCTTCCGCTTCGGCCGGAGCCTGGGGGGAGGTATTGTTCAGAAAACTTTCAATACTGTGGACAAGAGCATCCAGGGCCGTGGTCACTGTAAGATCCCGTGGCATGGTCATGGTTGCTTCCGCACTTACCAGAGCCCACTGGGGGATGATCGCCTTTTCCACAATGAGTTTTTTTACTTTTGCCTCATTGTCCACAATGTTGGAATAAGGCGTCACTTCCGAACCTGTGCCGGAAGTTGTCGGTATGCAAATGACTCTCTTGAAAGAACTTTCAGAAGTGACGGAAGAAATTTTATTGACGCCGAAAAGCTCCGTCACATCCTTTTTGCATTGATAGGAGAGATAGGCAGCCTTTGCTGCATCCATTACGCTTCCGCCCCCCACTGCAATGACTCTTTCGGGAGTATTTTTTTCAATTGCCTGTACGATCCTGCGAACATCATCCACATCCGGTTCAGCGGGAATATCATAACAGTAATCGATTTCCATTTCCCAGTTGGCGAAGGCAAGGAGAAGTTTCTGCAGTATGCTTTCCGGGGCCCTTGCGGAACTTCCGCCGGCACAAATCAGGATACTTTTCACATTTTCCCGGATGAGTATATCTGTAAGGGAAACTGCAAGATAATCATTTGCAATGACTTTTGTATCATTGTAATTCTCAAAAAGTTCAATGGCTTTATCACTCATCTTTACCATCTTTCTCTTATCAGGATTGTTTCATTTTGTCACGGGTATAAGCTACTACATCATCAATGATCTCTTCCAGGGTTATCTGCGGTTCCCAGGAGGTGAGTTCTCTGATCGCGGAGCAATCCGGTGCCCGGTTGAGCATATCTTCAAATCCCGGTTCATACGCCTGTTCGTAGGGGATCTTTTTTATTCCGGAAGCGGAAGAGGCCCGTTCAATGACCATTTTTGCAAGCTCTTCAATGGAGATCCGTCTTGTTGTTCCGATGTTGTAGATTTTTCCATAAGTATTTTCGTTGTCAATAAGCAGTCTTAATGCTCTGACCACATCTTTCACATGACAGAAACATCTTGTCTGGGCTCCTGTGCCGTAAACGGAAAGATCCTCCCCTTTGATTGCCGCTGCGGCAAAACGGGGCAGCACCATACCGTATCTTCCGCTCTGACGGGGACCGACGGTGTTGAAGAAACGTACCACAGTACCGGGCAGGGCATGATTGCGGTAATAAGCCATAAGGAAAAATTCATCCAGTAGTTTACTGCATGCATAGGACCAGCGGGAGTTGGTGGAGGAACCGATCCTTAAATCATCGCTTTCCTTGAAGAATGGCGCATCGGATTTGCCGTAAACTTCGCTGGTGGAGGCAATAATACATCTTCTTGAGTATTCTGCCGCTGCCGTGAGGATCCGTTCCGTACCGTGAACATTTGTAATAATGGTCTGAACAGGATCTTTCACCACTTTTTCCACGCCTACTGCCGCGGCAAGGTGTATGACGCAGTCATTGGCGGCAACAAGGGATTTGAGATTGGGGGCAGTAAGGATGTCATCCTCAATGATCCGCAGGGATTTACTGCCGTCCACATTTGCAAGGTTTGCCATATTCCCTGTGGAAAAATTGTCGATGATCGTAACAAAATGTCCGTCAGCAAGCAGAGATTCCGTAAGGAAACTTCCGATAAAGCCTGCTCCGCCTGTTATAAGAAATCTTTTTTTCATCTCTGCTCTTCCTTATTTTATTTTGATTCAGTCAAGCCCGATACTGAACTCGCCGGATACTGTGTCTTTCATATCCATATCGTTGAGAGAGAAGGGAATCAGCAATATTGCAAAGTTGTTGTACTGGGCACTGCTGTTGATATAGGGGATGACCTTCAAAGGTTCAAGAGTTTTTGCATTGAATATGGTAAAAGACATTCTTCCGTAGGCAATTCTGTGTATTCTTTTGAAAACAGCGATTTCCGGAACGACCACGCTCAAAGTCGTATCGGGAATGGGGACGGGCAGGGGAGGGGTACCGATGAGAAATCTTTTGTGGTCGGTGGCAAGCACGCCTACAATGGGACGGATCATGATGTCTGCTTCTTCCCGTTTACCTACAACAACACACTGTTTGCGGGCAAGTTCCATTTCCAGTCGGCCCTGTACATATTCTTTGTCGGTCTGGGGGGCAAGGTAGGTATAGTCCATATAGACTTTTTTCTTTGCATAGGGTTTGAAATCAGCCTTTTCCGTGATCCTTTCGATAACCGTGGCAAGCATATACTGTTCAATAGCATTGCGTTTGGTATCTGTTATCCAGGGGTCCTGACAGCCTGTAAGGATGATCGTTATACATACGACTACTGCAAAAAGAATGATTTTGCGAATGTTTCCGGACATACTATTCTCCGATTTTGTTATTTTTACTTCTTTTGTGACTCCGTATATATTTCAGAAGCCGCATATATTTTATATAATATAGCACATTACCTGTGTTCTTTCAATCTGCAAAAGAGTTTCTTTTGTTGAAAAGCGTCTTTTGCAGAATTGTACAGAAAAATATTTTCAGGGGATCTCCAGCTCCATTTCCATACGGTTCAGGTTCTCCGCCCCGTGTTCCCGTACGACGGCAAGATCCTCCAGACGGATTCCGCCCCAGGCGGCATAGTACAGCCCCGGTTCCACGCTTACAACGTTTCCGGCAGCAAGTTTTCTGGGGTCGGAGGGGGAAAGACGGGGACCTTCATGGATCTCCAGGCCTACTCCATGGCCCAACCCGTGAAAGAAACCGCAGGGCAGATCATTTTCATCTTTTCCGGTAACAAAACCGGCACTTTTCAGATATTCTGCCGCAACGGCATGGACTCCCGCTCCGGTTGCCCCTTCCTGCAATACCCTGAAGGCGGCTTTTGAGGCTCCCAGGACGGCATCAAAAGCCTTTTTCACCTGAAGAGGAGCTTTGCCTTTTACAAATGTACGGGTCATATCCCCCCAGTATCCGCTTTCATCATCCCTGGGGAATATATCTGCCACGATCGTTTCCCCTGCCCGCAAAGGACCATGTCCTGTATTATGGGGGGCGGCGGCATCTTTTCCGCAGGCGATGATGGTATTGTTTGCGGTAAAGCCCATTCTTTTGAAATTGCTTTCCAGTTCCCTGCGGAGATATTCACTTGTAAGGACTTTTCCGGCAAGTTCCAGATTGCCCTGCGCATTGACGGAGGCTTCCCGGATCATATTCTGAAGATCTTTCATGATCTCTTCCACGGCATGGACACTTTTCCGGATATGTTCTATCTCTTCCTCCGATTTGACCTCCCTTTCAGGGAAAAATCCCCCTTCCGCACACCGGACATTGATCCCGTCCTTTGCCAGATTCAATGCCTTTCCAAAGGGAAAAGAGGCAGGGACGATCCACTCTTTCACCTGGAGAAAACGGGAAAGGGCAACTTCACCGGAAAGCCCTTTTTTTACATCATTTTTATCCATAAGGGAGGCGTATTCCAGAACTTCCACACCTTTTTTTGTCTGTTCCAGTGCCCGGGAATATTCCAGAGAGGATACGACGATGCCTTTTCTGCCGTTATGTTCAAAATAGATAAAGTCATCTTCCGCATGAAATCCGCTTCCGTAAAGGATATCGGCACTGTTGGAGGCGGAACCAATGATCAATTTTGAAGGGGAATCGGATAAAGTTTTTGTGTTTTTACTTGAAAAATCAGATTTTTGAGGCATAATATATAGACCCGGTTTTATTTTTGCTTTTTTATACGGACAGGATTTTCCTTATGTATAAATATAGCCTTCCGGAACGAAAAAGACAAATCTGAAAAGGAGAAAATATGATGACATTTGTACAAAACAATCTTCCCGTGCTGTCTGTTGTTGCAACCATTGTTCTTTCCTATCTTGCCGGAAGTATCCCTTTCGGTTTCCTTATCGGAAAGATGAAAGGCATCGACATAAGGGAACACGGCAGCGGGAATATCGGGGCAACCAATGTGACAAGAGTCGTGGGAAAATGGTGGGGGAAAGGGTGCTTTTTCTGTGACTTTCTGAAAAGTGCCCTTCCTGTGACGCTTGTGATCTTTCTTTGCAGAAAAGGGTGTTTTGCCGATCCCTGGGGGCTTCTTCCCTCCCTTGCTGCATTCAGTGCGGTTGCCGGACATATTTTCCCGGTATGGCTGAAATTCAAAGGCGGCAAAGGCATCTCCACTGCGGCGGGAGCTGTTCTTGCATTGAATCCGCCTGCCCTTCTTGCGGCGGGGATCGTATGGGCGGCACTTTTCTTTGCTTTCCGTTATGTATCCCTTGCAAGCATTTTCGCGGCGGCAGGTCTGCCCTTTTTTGCATGGGGGGCAGCAAAACTGGGGTTCTGCAACTGTACAAATGTGGAACTGGGGTTGTTTATTCTCCTTGCCGTCCTTGCTGTAGTAAAACATATTTCCAATATCAAGCGGCTTCTCAACGGCACGGAAAGCAGATTCACCAAAAAGAAAGACGGTGAAGAAAAGGAGGAAAAATGAGTATGGATTCTTTTCAGAATGTAACGGTATTGGGGGATGGTGCCTGGGGTACCGCCCTTGCCATGGTACTTGCGGAAAACGGGAAAAATACGATTTTATGGGGGCCTTTTCCTGAAAATCTCCGGGAGATCCGGGAGAAAAGGGAAAATAAGTTTCTTAAAGGCGTGACCCTTCCGGAAAATATCCTTATTGAAGAAAGCATGGAAAATGCGGTGGAAAATGCGGAACTTCTTGTCCTTGCCGCCCCTTCCCAGTATATGCGGGGGACTCTGGAAAAACTCAAGGAATATTTTGACAGCGGAAGACACGCTCTTGTAAATATTGCCAAAGGGATCGAAATCGGGTCTCTTCTTTCCATGAGCGGTATCTGTAAAGAGATCCTGGGGAAGAATTTACAGTATTGTGCCATTTCCGGGCCCAGTCATGCCGAAGAGGTATCCCGGAAGATGCCCACTCTTGTGACACTTGCTTCCGCAGATCAGGATCTTGCCATAAAAGCAAGAAATACTTTTATGAATCCTTTCTTCCGTATTTATACCTCTTCCGACCTTACCGGAGTGGAACTTGGCGGAGCATTGAAGAATGTTTATGCGGTTGCCGCCGGGATCATTGACGGAATGGGATTGGGGGATAATCCCAAGGCTGCTCTGATGACAAGAGCCATTGCGGAAATGACCCGCCTGGGGATCTCGCTCGGCGGGGATGAACGCACCTTTGCCGGACTTTCCGGTATAGGGGATTTGATCGTAACCTGTACAAGTAAGCACTCCCGCAACAGATATGTGGGGGAGGAGCTGGGGAAAGGCAGAAAGATAGATGAGATCACTTCTGAAATGGGTATGACCGTGGCGGAAGGGGTGAAAACCGCGAAATCTGCAAGAGATCTTGCCTGGAAATGCGGCGTGGATACCCCCATTGTCAATGCGGTTTATGATGTGATCTATAAAGGCAAAGCCCCGGAGGAAGCAGTTTCCGAACTTATGACCCGCCGTGCCAGAGCTGAAAACGAATAAAAGATCTTGATATACAGGTAAAAAATGTATTTTGCGGAAAATGACAAAAGAAACTGGTTCTGCCAAAAAAGATTCGGTATGTTCATCCATTGGGGGATCTATTCTGTGGGCGGCAGGCATGAGCAGGAGTTGTGGCGTTACAAGACTCCCTGGAGTCAGTACAAAACCTATATGGAAATATTTGACCCTGTAAAATTCGATCCGGTAAAATGGCTGGATATGATCCAGGAAAACAATATGAAATATATGGTCATTACCGCCAAACATCACGACGGTTTCTGTATGTGGGATACAAAGGAAACTTCCTTCAATATCATGAATACCCCATACAAAAAAGATATTATCGGTATGCTGGCGGAGGAGTGTCATAAACGCAATTTCCCTCTTCAGCTCTATTATTCCTGTGTGGACTGGCACCATAAGGCATATCCCAATCTGGGAAGACACCATGAGATCGTTACGGATCCAGCTTATCACAATATGGAAGAATATATGGACTTTCTCAAACGGCAGATCCGGGAACTTTGTACCAATTACGGTACGATCCACGGTATCTGGTGGGATATGAATGTTCCGCAGCATATTGATCTTTCGGTAAATGCCATGATCCGGGAGTTGCAGGAGTATGCTGTAATCAACAACCGGGGATACAGTGCCGGGGATTATTCCACGCCGGAACGGAATTTTACCGATGAATATCTCCCCTTTGCCAATCTTACGGAAGCGTGTGATTCTGTGGGGATGAACTCCTGGAGTTACCGGAAGGATGAAGATTATTTTTCCGTAAGAAAACTGGAACGGCAGATCGCCATGTTTACTTCACTTGGCGGAAACTTTCTTCTCAATGCCGGACCCGGGCCCGACGGGGATTTCCCTGCGGAAGCCAAAGAAAAACTTTCTGCGGTGGGAAAATGGTATGGAAAAACCGGAGAAGCGTTGACTGCTTCTCCCTGCCCCGGAGTTGTCGGAAACAAAAATATCATCTGTACCGGAGGAGGGAAAACTCTCAATCTTATCCTGCTTGATCCTCTGCCCGGAGAAACTTTGCGTCTGGAATCCTTTACCCATACGCCGGAAAAGGTGGTTCTTCTCAATACGGGGGAAGAGATCCCCTGGACTTTTGAACCCATGTCTTATTTTATCACGCAGGAGCCTGTTTTGCGTCTGCGGAAGATCCCCGTTGACCGCATGAATGGGGAGATTCCGGTCATCCGGCTTACTTTTTCAGAAGATGTGATCCGAAGAAAGAAGCTGGAAGGCTGTGAAAATTCCTCCGGGAGTCAGAAGGATCTATAGTTTTATATGCCGGAAGTTTGAATTTTTTCCGGCTTAAAACCCCACGGAAGATCATTCCGTAATATCTGTAAATACCGTACATAAGATGGGATTTCAATTTCCGGCGGCACTGTTTTCTGCCGGAAATTTTTTTTCATTATTTTTTCACAGCTATCCCATAATTTTTCAAAAAACAGGTATTTTCGCCATATTTGATCGGAAGAAAATTGTTTTTTAAGAACGTGATTTTGTCAGATTTCCATAAGCAGACAGTATGTATAAAATATCATATCAGCAAATAAAACAGTCCCGCAGGGACTTATTCTTTTGTTTCTTGATTCAAGCAGAATTTCCTGATTGTTTTATGAAATATATGAAAAATATGGGAGATCTGTGTTATTTTTTTGAGCCGTAAAATCTCATTTTACCCTTGTGTAAAACGTTAAACAGAAGAAAAAATTGGAATTTTTTTTCCGTAATACCGGAATAGTTGCTTGACTTATCATGTGAAAATATGTATATTAGAAAAAACAAGAACTGTGTCGCATAATATACATTATGTTATATGTGACGGGGAAAAATGAACTTGAAACAGAAAAAAATAAGCTTGAAATAATAGAAAATTATACAAAAAACAACTCAAAATATCTAACATAATGTATATTATGCGAAGTTATGCCTGTTGTTTTTGTATTTTTTGAAAAACAGATTTTCAAATCAAATTCAACAGGAGGAAAAATGAAGAGTATCTGTCTCGTAAAAAGTATTCTGATCCTTTCCGGAATACTGGCGTTGTGGAATCTTGCGGCGTCTTCCGTAACAAAAGAAAGCGGTATCGTTTTTGAAAACGGTTCTGTCCGTCTGGAAAAAAACGGTACAAAAGCATGGAAAGAAGATTTTTCCGGCAAAGCTCACTCCATGGAATTTGCCATGAACTATTATAACAGAATGAAGTGTGCTGTTAAGACGTCTGACGGGAAAAATGCTCTTTATGTAACTTCCAAAATGTTCAAAGATCAGGCATGGGGACTGCGTACTCCCCTTATCCCGGTAAAAGCCGGAGATGATTTTGCTTTTTCCTTTGAAGTTGCCGGAACTGTTTCCATGCTCAAAGGCGCAGGAAGAAAAAATTACTCCAACAGATATTTTTTCTTTGACAAAGATAAAAAGAGTGTTGCGGATGATACTTACTTTTTCTATGAAAGCAAAAGCCCTTCATTCCTTGCACACACCATCACCGGAAAAGTTCCGGAAGATGCCGCTTATATGGCAATACAGTTTGGTGGCGCACCCCGTATGAAAACAACGGATTTCCTTGCTTACAGATCCCTCAACCTTACTCTTGCAGGAAAAAATGCTTCTTATGTGAAAAAAGGTTCTTTCCTTTCCCGTCCCATTCTTATTACCGGAAATGCCCTTCTTTCCATGAAAGGCAAAGTTCCGGCAAATTGTGCCGTTTCCTTTGAGATCCAGACAGCAAAGGAAAGAAAAGGCTGCAATTTCAAATGGGGTGAATGGAAAAAATATACCAATAATACCAAAGTCGGAAATGCCGGAGAATACCTCCGTTACAGAGCAATTCTCACAGGAAACGGGAAAAATACCCCCATTCTGGATGAAGTGATCGTGGGGGATTTCAAAGACAGTTCCTGGAATGTAAAGACAGATCTGCTGCCCCCCTCTGTAACAAGAATAACCTCTTCTCCTGTTGCCGACGGTAAATTGGAGGTGCGTTTCCTCATTTCCGATGAAACGATGCCGGATTTTGCCACCATAAAATGTGCATTGAACAAAAAAGATATTACCAAAAAATTGACCCGTAACGGTTATGTTCTTACCTATAAACCGGATACACCTCTGAAAGGGGGACGTCACAATTTTGATTTCACCATACAGGATATTTACGGCAATAAACACGATATCAGGGAATGTGTTTTTATCGGCAAACCTTTTACCGGCAATAAAGTAACCTACCGGAAAGACGGTCTTATGCTTGTGAACGGCGAGGAATTTTTCCCCATCGGGTTCTACAGTTCCAAAGCATTCGCTGTAAAAGACGATGCGGATCCCCTGATGAAACAACTTGCAGATAATGGGGTAAATTTCCTCCAGTCCTATTTGGGGGCGCAAGCCATTCCCCCTTTCCTTGCAGCAGCGGAAAAATATAATATCAAAACCTGTATCCGCTACTGGCTTTACCAGTACAAAAATCATAAAACTGTCATCGGACTTTTCCTTGCGGATGATTCCAACCGTTTCACCCCCTCTGCCATCCGGAGCATGGCAAATGAGACAAAAGCCGTTGCACCGGGACTTTTCGGTACCCATACCGTATGGCCGCTTCAGTCTTATAACTCTCTTTATTATCCCAGAGTACAGTCTGCGGATGTATTCATGCCCCAGCTTTATCCCATCAGCGATAAATGGGCATCCATCCGTAACGGCCCCCAGCGAGTTATTACCGATATGCAAACCTGCATCCGGGACAGAGCAAGTCAGGGAAGACCGCAGCAGAGCGTTATTCCTCTTCTGCAAACCTTTAAAACCCTTCCCCAGTGGACAAGAGGACCCACAAAAGATGAACTGCGCCTTATGACTTATCTTACCATCATCCATGGTGCCAATGGGGTCGTCTATTTCTCCCATGGCGGGGCAAAAGCACTGGGGGAAGATTATCTCAAAATGATTCTTACCATTACAAAAGAACTGAAAGACCTTTATCCTGTTCTTCTTGCGGAAAAGAAAGAAAAGAAGCCCTCTGTAAAGATCCTTTCCGGAGCGGAACTGGACAGAGATAAAAATTTCTCCATCAATGTTCTTGTAAAGAAAGTCGGCAAATATAAATACATTATTGCCGCAAACTCTGCAAAAGAGGAAGTGAAAGCAGAATTTGCCAATATGGGTAAAGGGACAGCAGAAGTTATGTTTGAAAAGAGAAAGGTAACTTTTGACTGTTCCATGCAGGATACTTTCGCCCCCTATGCGGTACATATTTACAGAATCGCTGAAAAATAAAAATTTTTCATAGAGAGTGTTATGAAAAAACAGTCATTTACTCTTATCGAATTGTTGGTTGTAATAGCCATTATCGCCATTCTTGCCGGGATGCTTCTTCCTGCATTGTCCAAAGCAAAGGCAAAAGCGATATCCATTTCCTGCAAAAGCAACTTGCGGCAGAGCGGATACGGGATGCAGATGTATGCAGGGGACTACAAAGGCTGGGTCCCCTCTTACGGAAGTGCAGACAGCAAAAAGCAGTATTACGATATTCTGGGGCCTTATATCGGATTGCAGCTCATCAACAGAACAAATTATAAAACTTTTGCCCCTTATAAAAGATTTTCCTGCCCCACCCTTGTTGTACCCCAGAAAGGGACGATGGGCAGCAGGGGAGAAATGAACAGATATGTATTCGGAGTATTTTGCACCCCTGTTACAGATTATTATGTAAGTGAATTCATGATACCCCAGATCGATGGATACCGCTACTGGAATATACAGAAAACAAAAAAAACTCCCCCCATGCTGGCGGATACGATTTCCACAAGTGCAGTTACACCGCCCACCCAGGCCGGATATTTTTACATAAATGACCAGTCCGGCAATTACGGCTATGTGGGATTGCGCCATGACGGGGAAGCCAATCTTTTGCGTCTTGACCAGTCTGTAAAAGGGGCGAAGGGCCGTGATCTTTTCAATCACGGGATCAGTGTATTCCGTACCTGGAACAGAGTTCTCATTACAAAATAAAATTATTATTCACAAGGCAGGCTGCCCGGTATTGTATGACAGTACCCGGCAGCCTTTTTTTGCGGAAAAATCAGCAAACTGTGCAATAAATCCTTTTGAAATAATTTTCAAGCAATTTGATCCGTTATTTTTATTGCTTTACTTTTACAATCATCACAATCAGTAAAAATCTTTTACAGCTATCCCATAATTTTGTAAAAATGGCATATTTTTACAAAATTATGTGCGTAAAGAAATCTGCTTTTAAAAAAGTGATTTTGTCAGATTTTTTCAAAAATACTTCTTTATCCTGTTTTGTGCAACCTTCAG
>JAZKZE010000050.1:0-4580 GCA_045612485.1 Victivallales bacterium
TATGCGCCTGCGTTCATTCGGGCAAAAAACGCCCTCATTCTCTCGCGGCTTAGTGCTCGCTGCTGGCTCATACGCTCACAATTCCTTGTGAGCGTCCGCAAGGCGATTGCCCTGCGGTTCATTCGCACATCCACTGCGCGCACGGCGGCAACCGCCTCGCCTGGCAACCTAACATTTCTCTTTTTTCCATGATTTTATGGGACAGCTGTGGAAAAAAAAGGAGAAAATCAGGCTTTTCTTCTGAAAAAGATAAAAAAATCCTTTTTTTTGCGTTTTCACATGAAAAAAGCATTTGACAAAGTTTTTTTCCGTGCTAATATACCCCTATCGGAAAAGTTTTTCCGTGTGCGTAAAATTTTCAGCAGAAAACCATCTAAAGGAAAGGAAAACGCCAATGGTGAACAAAGAAATTTTTGATCTGCTCACAACTCTTGTGAAATGCCGTCCCGTTTCAAATGACATCCCTGCCGTCAATGCAGCGCATGATGTCCTCAAGGCATTTCTTGATAAGAATAACATATACAATGTCACTGAGATCATCAATGAAAGAAAAGTCCTTTATGCCGCAACCGTGGAATCAAAGACTCCGGATTATCTCTTCAATGCCCATATAGATGTTGTCCCCCCCGTAACGGAAGAACAGTTCACTCCCCGGATGGAAGGAAGCGTCATGTACGGCAGAGGCCCCGGTGACGATCTGGGCAATGCGGTAACTCTTGTACAGCTGCTTCTGAATGTGGCAAAAAAACGTGTTTCCGCAGGAGTGATCTTTACAGCTGATGAAGAGATTGGCGGACTTACCACCGCAGAAATGGTCACCCGGGGCTATAAAGCCAAAAAAGCCATTGTCGTTGTGGATGGCGGCGGGGAAAACATTGTTTCTGCAGAAAAAGGGATGATCTCCCTGCGTCTTACAGCTAAAGGCAGAGGCGGTCATGCTTCCGCCCCCTGGGCATACGATAATCCCATTGAAAAACTTTTTACCGCCTTCACAAGTCTGAAAGCTGACTGGGATCACCCCACTGCCGATAACCAGTGGAAAGACTCTCTGGCAATCACCCAGATCAATGCGGGTGCTGTTCACAACCAGATCCCGGAAACAGCCTCCATGGTCATCAATATCCGTTATACAGCGGATGAGAACCGCTGGGGCATCATGGAAAAAGTACGTTCCACCGGATTGGAAGTACAGCTTGTGGAAGAGTGTCCGCCTGTGGTTTCCGACAGCAATGATCCCATTCTCCAGCGTCTTCAGAAGATCACAGCGGAAGTGCGCAACAAACCGTGTTCCTTCGTAAAAATGAATGGTGCTACGGACGCACGTCATCTCAAAGTGCTGAATGTTCCCATTGCCATTATGGGGATCGTGGGCGGCGGGGCGCACTCTGCAAACGAATTTGCCGACCTCGATACCATTGAAGGACTTGCAGAAATTTTTGAAAGATTCATCATGGAAGAATAAGTTTGACTTTTCTTCAGAAAATCTATGATTTTGAAATGCGGAAAGGATTTTCTTTTCCGCATTTTTTTGCTGAAAAATGAGTAAGGCAAAGAAAAACGGGAGTATAAAACCCCCATTCATGCCCTTCCACGGGAAAAAGAGGAAATATTCCTGTAAGAATCTTGGATTTCTGCTTGACAAAAGGTACAGAAAGCTGTACATTACTCTTTAAAGAGTAAACCAGTAACAATACCTACAGGAGAAAAAAATGCCCCAGTTGTCCCTTTTGGCGTTTTCTACCGCCGATCTTACATTTTTTGCAGAAAACCATATTTACTACGCCTTCAGAAATTCTGATATGTTAGGTCAGGGTATCGTTCTGCTGCTTCTGCTTTTTTCTATTATCACCTGGACGATCATGCTGGAAAAAGGCATCAGTATCAAAAAGGCGGCAAAAGAAAGTGCTTCCTTTATCAAAAGATTCCGGGAAAAACGCAATCCTTACGTATTTTTCGACCGTATTGAAGAAGAAACCAGTCCCTCTGCAAGGATCTGTGAAGCCGGGTACAGCAGGATCCGTTCCCTGGGGGCGATCTCCCCGAACTCCGGTCACAGAGCATTGACAGCTCTGGAACTGGAGATCGTCAAGGGGACATTGGAAGAAGCGGTTGCCGATCAGATCCTTGTACTGGAAAAAAATATTATTTTCCTTGCCACTGCCGTTACCATCAGTCCCTTTCTGGGGCTGTTCGGAACAGTATGGGGGATCATGCTCTCCTTTACCGACCTTGCCATTATGGGAAAAGCAGATATCCAGACCCTTGCCCCCGGCGTCAGCGGAGCATTGCTCACCACCGTTCTGGGACTGGTAGTTGCCATTCCTTCTGTTGCCGGATACAATATCATCACAAGTCAGGTGAAATCCACCATTGTGCAGCTGGATAACTTTGTGGAGGAATTTCTTCTGAAACTGAAGGTGGAACAGGTAACAGTCCAGCAGGCGGAAGAACCCGGAAAAAATCAGCCTTCCGGAACTGCGGAAACTTCCTTTCCTTCCCAGAGATACTGATGGACAGGGGGATCAGCCGTGAGAAGACGTTTTGAAGCTAAATGTTATGATGAGATCAATATCACCCCTCTTATGGATACGGTATTTTTCCTTCTCATCATCTTTATGATCACCGCCCCGCTTCTGGAATATTCCTTTGATGTGACGCCTCCTGCCATGAAAGCGGGAAAACTCAAAGCAAATGAATATTCCAAGACCATCAATATCAATAAAAGAGGGCAGATCGAATTTGAAAAAAAAATCATTTCCCTTGAAGGATTGCTCAACAGACTGCGTGATCTGAAGAGAGGCCCCAATGCAAATAAGATCAAACTCTTTCTCCGGGGCGATCAGGAACTCAAATACGGAAAAGTCATTGAGATCCTCCGGGCAGTCCGTCAGGCGGGACATACCGATATAGCTCTGGTAACCGGGGATGACCGATGAATTATTCCGATACATACAGCATAAACAGCGATCCGGGAAAAAAACAGCTCCCTTACGTCAGGGGAAACAAACTTTTCCTGCTGTTTGTCTGTGTACTTGTATTGCATATTCTTCTGGTCATACTGCCCTTTTTCATTCTGCAGCTTTCCGATCTTCTCAATCCCCCGCTTGCAGTTGAACAGGTTTCATTAGTGGATTCCCCTCCCAATGATAATGAGATTCCGACGGAATTTCCCTCAGCAAAACGACCGGTCAATGAAGGGATCCCGCCCAAAGGGGAAGAAAGCCCGGCGGCATTGCCCGCTCTGCCGGATATTCCGGCTCTGCCGCAGCTGCCTGAAATAAAACAGCCGGAACCGGAAGAGGAAGCACAAGAGGAACCGGTAAAGGAAAAAGTCATTGAAAAAACGCTTCCCCCGGTAAAGCCGGAACCTGCGGAGGAGAAAGTCATTGAAAAAACGGTAAAGAAAAAAGTCGTTGAAAAGAAAATTGAAAAGAAAAATACAAAATATGTCAGCCCTGAAGATATAAAAATAAGCAGAAAAAGAGTAAAACGCTCTTCCTCTTCCGCAAATGTAAAGAATACCGGCAGAAGTGATGCGGAACTCAGGGCACAGAGGATCCGGGATCTTTTGAATGCCTATCAGAAGAACAAAGGAAAAAATCTTCCATCCGGAAAGTCTTCCGGCAATCCTTATGCCAGTCCTTACGGCAGAGAGGGCGGTACAGGCAAAGCCGGTGGTGCCGGTGGACCGAAGGGGATCACAAGTCAGGCAATGAAAGAATATTACGAACAGGTAAAAAATTTTCTCATGCGTTCCTGGCAGCAGCCCAATACTGCATTACTGAATAATACCCGTCCGGAAGTGCTTGTCCTTATCAGCGTGGATGCTTCCGGCAGGATCACTTCCGCAAAAATTCTCAGAAGATCCGGCAACAGTGCCATGGATTCTTCCGTGGAATCTCTGTTGGAATCGGTGAAAGTACTGCCGAAACCACCCCGTGCCATGCAGTTTACGGTAAACGTGAATATTGTTGAATGACAGGAATATATCAATATGAGAACACTCTGTAAAATAACGAGGATCGTGAAAGTCATCTTCTGGACAGTTTTTGCTTTTTTCTTCTCTTTGAAAGCAAGCAGAAAAAAGGAGAAGTGGGCGGCGGTAAGTGCCATGACAGAAAAGGTAAGTTTCTGGTGCAGAGGTTTACTGAAGATCTGTAATATCCAGCTTGTCATACATGGAGATACGGAAAAAGCAAAAGGAGCATTGATCGTTTCCAATCATACCGGATATGTGGATATTCTCACCCATGCGGCGGCATTTCCCATAAGATTTGCCCCGAAAGCGGAATTGAGGAAAGCTCCGGTATTCGGTTTTCTTACAGCAATGTCCCATCCTGTGTGGGTGGACAGAAAAAGCAGAATGCGTTCTGCGGAATGTGCGGCAGAATTTCTTGCCACACTTGAACATAAGATCCCCCTTCTGGTCTATCCGGAAGGAACGACAAGCGACGGAAAAAGCCTTCTGCCATTCAAAACAGGACCTTTTGAACCGGCAATAAAGGGGAATTTTCCCATACTGCCTGTCCTGACTTTTTACAGCGTGCCGGAAGGAGAATTTTCCCCGGGGTGGTTTGATG
>JAZKZE010000051.1:0-6888 GCA_045612485.1 Victivallales bacterium
CAGAAACCGGGGTGTCGGGCGTATTGGCAGGAAGAGCAAGTCCCAGCAGTTCCTTACAGATTATGGAGGAATTTTCTTTTTTGAACTCTTCCGCAAGAGCTTGCAGCTTCTTATACAGCGCGTCCTTGGCATCTTTATCCGTGAAAGAAGCAGTTCCGCAAATCATATCATAAGCCATAAACATTCCGCTTACAGCTCCGCAAACCTCCCGCATCCTTGCCATACCGCCGCCGAATCCGGAAGCGATTTTCATGGATGTATCCGAATCCAGTCCGGTCTCTTCCGTAAAAGCACATAAAACGGCTTGGGCGCAATTTGCTCCGGAAAGGAACAACTCTTTTGCTTTGTCCATCTTTTCCTGTTTCTTACTCATATTCCCGCCTTATCAATTGAATTTCTTTGCAAGACGGGTCCAGGAAGTAACCAGTTTTTCCCCGGTCTTCATGGAATAGGGGTTGCTTCTGGGAGTTGTTTCGTACCCTCCCCTGCCATAGTTCCACGCATTGGGGATATATCCTCCGCCGCAACGGGTACTTCCTGTGCCGGAAAGGGCGGCAATCAGACAGGTGGTGCCGGCAAAGACCTGCTTGCGGACAGCAAGCCCGATCTCGGTAAAAGGTTCACTGGGCAGAGAGGCAACGATAAGCGCATCCCCGAACTTGAATCCGGTAAGAGGAAATTCCTGCTTGTCATGTTCATTGGCAAGTGCCACAAATTTTGAAGCAAAATATTTCAGCGCAAAGGGGGTACCTTTGGCAAGGTCTTCGCTGGTAAGATCGTTGACAGCATCCGGATCATCCACATTGATCTCCGGGTATTTGGCAATGACAGCTTTTGCCTCGGCAAGTTCCACAGGGTCGATCTCTCTTACTTTGGCGGTGATCCTTGTATGAACACTCTGCAATCCGGTGCCGGAGATTTTTTTCAGGTCAGCAAGAGCTTTTGTCACACTTTGGGCATAGCCTTTCCCTATCCGTTCCGCTTCCCCGTAACAGGTCTGGCACATATCTGTGGAATTATCAAAGTGATTGATATTGCCTTCCGCCCCTACAAGCGGAACAAGCATACACTCTTTCTTTGTTTCCTTGCGGGCATTCTGCATATATTTTTCCATCTCTCTGCGGTAGAAGCCTGCCCAGTCGGCAGATACTCCCGTACCGCCAATGGTATCGGTATGATTCACAATACTGGAAACGATGACAGAAAGCAATCCATCCTCTTCCCGGATGGCGAAAAACGGGATCTCCGGGTCGATCTCCCCTTCCGGACGGACGATATCTTTATTGAGTTTGCCCGGATTGGTGACGACTTTACCGTTTTTCATCCAGTATCTGCGGTTGAAAATAAATCTTGCATCGCTTGTCACAGCACTCTCCATAACGCCTTTACGGGGAGCTTTCTTTATATCCTTCACCGCTTCTTCCATTGCTGTAACAGCACGATCCACAAGCATTTCAAAGAATTTCGCATTGCAGCCGAGACTGGTGGCACGGATCTCCGGAGCTGTATGAACATGTGTGGCGGATAAAATGGTATTTTCTTCGCTTAAAAGGGCAAGTTTACGCTTATTTGCTTCTTTCCAGATGGCTTTTTCCAGATCATGGGTGACAAAAAGCATATCAAAATTCACAAAGGCAGCCACCGCCCCTTTCCGGCCTTGAAGTACAAGGACCCGTACCTCAATATCATCCAGTACATGATCCCACATTCTGCGGTTGAAATACCCTGCAAGAGAAACAGGGACTTCCGGATTGATGCATCTTCTTGCCATTGCAAATGAAATATTCATAACATCCTCCTTTATATATGAAATATTTTTACAGAAATATAGTCCGGATAGAGTAAAAATCAACTTTTATTTTTCTTTTTTCTGATTTTTCCCATAAAGCCGTCAGCGATCTCCGGTTCAATGAAGGCGGAACCGAAAACAAGGATCATACCGAAAATCTGGCAACCTGTCACACTTTCCTTAAAAAGCATTGCCGCAAGGAGGGCGGAAAATATGGGAGTAAAATAACCGGAAATGGCAAGCAGTCCTGTGGAAATATATTTCATGGCATTGTTCCAGGCAAAAAATGCCATTGCTGTGGGGATGACTCCCAGATAAAGCGTCCATAAAATATCCGGCAGCATTACCGGACAGTTGATTTCATACCCCATCACAAGCTGGTAAATCAGAGTCCACATTCCGGCAAATGTCATGCTCCATGCTGTGTAGAGAAGCCCGCCGACTCTTTTTATAACATCTTTTGCAAGAATGGTATAGACTGCCCAGAAAGACGCAGCGGCAAAAACAAGAAGATCCCCTGTGGAAAAGGATGTTATGGCAAAGCCTTCTGCTGTCACCGTTTTCAACACCAGCATACAGCCGGCAAAACCGCAGAAAAGTCCGGCAATCTGCAATACGCTTGTTCTGTTGCGTAAAAATATAAGTCCCAGCACAAAAAGCACAAGAGGAGTTTCCGCTTCCAGCATGGAGGCATTCACTACCGGCAATCCTATGTTCTGGGCAATAAACAAACATAAACTCATTCCGGCAATGGCTATGCCGTGAAAAATCATTTTTATCCAGTCTTTTCTGCAAATATCTTTGTATATATTTTTCTTCCAGACAAAGGCAATAAAGAGAAGCATACAAATACCCGCCGTAGTGAAACGCAGATATACGAGAGTATAAGGATCGATGTTTCCTCTCCAGGTAAGGTAACTTACCACAACAAAAAGAGAACTCCAGCATAAAACACTTACAGCAGCCCAGAAAATCCCTTCCAATGTGTCATAAGTAAAGTTCAGAAATACTCTCTTCTCTTTTTCCGCAGTATTTTCTGAATCTGGCAATGTTTTTTCCTTATTCATACAAACCTTCTTTTTTTTACCGGATGAGATACATGAACAATGCTGTTCCGACAATAATGGAAACAAGGGGATTTTTGAAGAAATACTGTAAAATGACCGTAAGAATACTTGCTGCGGCTGCCGGAAGGAAACGGGAAAATCCCTCAAGGGAATATTCCAGGGAACCATAGAAGCTGTAAATAACCAGCATGGCGATCGCCGCCGCAGTCACAGTCGTCCCCAGATATTCCACGATGGGGGGTACTTTCCTGCCGCCGGAAAAAACGATGAAAGGAAAAAACCTTAAAAAAATGACCACAGCAGCCATAATAAAGAGCATGAGAAAAATATGCAAAGTCATTTTGTTTCCTCCGGAGCAAGCATTTGAGTACTTTTTTCAGTCTCCTTATTCTTTTTTCTGAAACAGAGGAGCAATACCAGCATAAGGATCATGGCGGGCAGCAGCATCTTATTCATGTGCAGAGGCAGAAATATCTGGAAAACGATCAATACGGAAAGTGTGGAAACGATCCCGACTGCCCCCGGAAGGATGTTATGCTTTTCCCGGCAGAGATCGGTAAGGATCACAAGGAAAAGGGCGGTCATGGCAAAATCTATCCCTTTGGTATCGAAAGGAAGATTTTTTCCCAGCAAAGCTCCGGTAACAGTTCCGGTCACCCAATACAGGTGATCAAGGGCGGAAACAAGCAGAAAATAATTGCGTCTGGTACTGCCTTTATAAGAACATCTGCATTCAATAGCGTATGTTTCATCGGTAAGAGCCATTGTGAGATAGGAACGGATGTACCAGGGATATGCTTTGAAAATATTGATAAAGGAGATCCCGTACATGGCATAACGGATATTGATGAGAAAAGCAAGAATTGCAACCAGCAGAAGAGAATACTGCGGAGCATTTTTCAACATTTCCACAGAAGCAAACTGCATACTTCCGGAAACGGTACTTATGCTCATTCCGAAAGCCCACAGAAAATTGGCTTCTTTCACCTGGGTGACCAGCAGGACACCGAAAGCGATTCCCATGGAAAGGTACCCCATAAGGACAGGCAGAGAATCCGCCAGTGCTTTTCTGAAAAGACTGCGGAAGGAAATCCCGGATGTTGTATTGATATTTTCTGTAGTTTTCATGCTATAGAATATACACTCTTTTCCCTGTTTCTTCAAGGCAGAATACTTGAAAAGCAGGAAAAACACCTTCTACTTTTCCTCTCAGATAAAAAAAAGAGAACAAAAATACATATTTTAGAGAAGAATACACTTGAAAAATCCATAATGAAAGGCTACATTTCTATTGGTAAAAAATGATTCAAGCGTTTATTGAGGTGAATATGCAGAATAATGAGTATGTTTTGGAGCTGCTTCTGGAAAACGGACTGTTGAGCAATGAACAGATCCCGGAAGGCTGGGAGCTTGTGGATAAATCCAATGGACAGCTCAATATCATTGAAGCTCTGATTCAGCTGAAATATATTGACGAAGATGAGATGATCGCCCTTCTTACCCAGGAATACGGTATGGAGCTTATGGATCTTTCTGCATATCAGATCCCGGTGGAGATTCTGGAGCTTATTCCCAAAGAGATCGTCCAGCAATACAAGATCGTTCCGGTGATGCTCCATGATAATGTTCTCACCATTGCCATGGATGACCCCACAGACATGGCAAAACTGGACAGTGTGCGGTTTGCATTGAAGCGTGATGTGGATGCGGTGATCGCTCCGGCAAAACAGATCACTGCCGTTATTGATAAATTCTATTCCGGACTGGAATCCGGTATTGAGGAACTTATTGACGAGATCGGCGGGGAAGCACAGGATATTGCCGTTGTCAAGGATGAAGACCCCGCAATGATCGAGGATGAAGATGCTCCCATTATCCGGCTTGTGACTATGCTGATCGTGGAAGCCCATAACCTGAAAGCATCAGATATTCACCTTGAACCGACGGAAAAACAGTACAAGATCCGCTACCGTATCGACGGGGCATTGCGGGAAATGGAAAGTCCGCCGAAATATCTCCAGCAGAATATCACCCAGCGTTTGAAGATCATGTCCAAACTGGATATTACCGAAAAGCGTATCCCGCAGGACGGACGTATCCAGCTGCGTGTTGTCGGCTGCGAAGTGGACTTGCGTGTATCCACGATCCCCACCACCCACGGCGAAAGTATCGTTATGCGACTTCTGGAAAAATCTGCCATCCAGCTGGAGATCCCCCAGCTGGGATTCTACGCAGACGACCAGGCAAAGATCAATCAGATCATCAATATGCCTGACGGCGTGTTCCTTGTTACCGGTCCTACCGGGTCGGGAAAAACAACAAGTCTGTACGCCTTCCTCAATACCATCAACACCCCGAACCGGAAAATCATTACCGCAGAAGACCCTGTGGAATATCAGCTGCAGGGGATCAATCAGGTACAGATCGACAATGTGACAGGGCTGACCTTTGCCAATGCGCTGCGAGCCATGCTCCGTCAGGCCCCCAACATCATCATGGTGGGGGAAATCCGAGACTGCGAAACTGCGGAAATCGCCATCAACGCCGCCCTTACAGGACACCTTGTGTTCAGTACCCTGCATACCAATGACGCTCCCTCTGCGATCACACGACTTATTGATATGGGAGTGAAACCATTCCTTGTTGCTTCAGCTGTCCGTGCCATCATGGCACAGCGACTGGTGAGAAGAGTATGTAAAAACTGTATGGAGGAAGCGGAACCCACTCCCACAGAACGGCGTCTGCTGAACCTTGATGATAAATTCATGGATACGGCCAAAGTCATGAAAGGCAGAGGCTGTTCCATTTGCGGCGGAACCGGTTACAAAGGGCGTCTGGGGATCTATGAGATCTTCCTTGTAGGGGAAGAGATCCAGCACCTCATTTTTGAAAAATGTTCTGCCGACGTGATCCGGGATGCTGCAAGAAAAGGCGGGATGATGACATTGCGTGAAGACGGATTGCGTAAAGCAGCCGCCGGAACTACGTCTCTGGCAGAAGTGCTTGCCGCAACAGTGGCGGATTCACAGTAGTATACAGTAAAAAGAGATAAGATAAAGTTAGAATACAGTAGGAAAATACGGAGAAAAAGAAGATGCTTGATCCGGACAGTCAAACAATTTATGACCTGCTTCTTGATAACGGGATCTGTACGAAAGAGCAGTTGGATGCCGCTGCTGAAGAATTTGAAAACGGCGAAAAAAGTCTGAAAGAGATCGTTATTGATTTCGGTCTGACAGATGAAAATACGATTTTAAATGCCATCGGGGAGAGCCTGGGGCTGGAAGTGGTGAATATTGATACCTACGGGGAACCGGACAGGGAAACGATCAAACTCATTGATTCCGGCACAGCAAGAAAAGAGGGGGCGGTACCGCTTCTTCTGGAGGATAACACTCTTACGGTAGTATTGCGCAATCCTCTGAACTATCAGGCGATCGACGAATTGCGGTTCGTTCTGGGCAAAGAGATCATTCAGGTGATCGCTCCGGAAAACCAGATCGATGATGCCATTGAAAAGTATTACCCTGTAGATTTGCAGTCCACGATGCACGACGTATTGCAGGAACTTTCCGATAAGAATATAGAACTGGCAGCACCGACCGAGGAAGAGGAAGTCCAGGATCTTGAAGCAATGGCAAATGAAGCTCCCATCATCAAGTTTGTGGATGCGATCCTTTATCAGGCGATCAAGGACAAGGCCAGTGATATTCATTTTGAACCTTTTGAAACGATCTTCAAGATCCGGTGCCGTGTGGACGGAGCGTTGTATGAAATGGCACCTCCGCCGAAAAGTCTGGCTCTGCCGGTGATCAGCCGTATCAAGATCCTTTCCGATTTGAATATTTCCGAAAGAAGAAAACCCCAGGACGGACGTATCCACCTGAAAGTAGGGGGCAAGCCCATCGACTTGCGTGTATCCTGTCTGCCGACGTATTACGGGGAATCTGTGGTGTTGCGTATTCTTGACCGTTCCGTGGTGAACCTGAGTCTGGATGCGTTGGGGATCAATGAAGCAAACCTTGCCAAGGT
>JAZKZE010000052.1:0-21292 GCA_045612485.1 Victivallales bacterium
TTTGGAAGATGGGGGGCGGGGAAGAGAACCTTTTTTCAAAAAGGTGTCTTCCCCGCAAAACATTTTTGCAACAGCCCCTTTTCTTTATCCGGATACAATAAAAAATTCTTATCTCAAAAGATATAAGTGGCCATCTTTACCGATCACACATGGTTCTCCGCAAACAAGAGAACAGGAGTGTTCCCCGTGTCCGAAAGGAACGAACCCGTAAACCGGCCGTCCGGTCATTTCCGCAGCACGGCGGAATATTCTGTATAACTCTGCGGATGTTCCGCAATTGGTATATTGTCCCAGAACGATCCCGGAACATTTTTGAAAAATATGTGCAAGATGAAGCTGCAAAAAGGAAAAATCCACTTTCCGGGGCAATTCCCGCACCTCTTCCAGCAGAAGAAGTGAGTTACTGAAATCCGGAAGATATTCTGTCCCGGTCAACCTTGTAAGCAAAGTAAGATTGGCAGGAAGAAGCCAGCCGCTTACCGGGAAAAAATCATCATTATTCTTATGGAAAGGACGCATTTTCCACATTTTTTTCCATGATAAACCGTTAATGCAGTATTTATTCTCCTCTGCTGCTGTTTTTCCATATTCTTCCCTGTCCGGCAGAGATAAAAAGGGCATCATACGCAGACAGGCGGAGATGGCTTTTCTCATGGAAAGGGCGGATGCCCTGTGGCACTTTATGGCATCAAGGGAGGCAAACATGGAACAGGAGATCCCTCCGGGTATATGATTTGCCGCCATGGCAAGATGTAAAGCAGTTATATCACTGTAACCGCCGAGAAGAAGGGGCTTTTTTCTCTTTTTCCACGCTTCAAAATCAAGCTGCGGAAGGGTGTAGGCAGATCCGTAACCGCCTCTGGCACAAAGGATCATATCGATATTTCCGTCAGAGATCATCTCATTTAAGTCCCCGACTCTGTCCTCCACAGAGCCGGAAAAATATTTTTCCGGGGAAGTCCCTTTGAATAAACGTCCCTCTCTGACGGTTATTCCCAGTTGTTCTACAAATTTCAAAGAAGCATTATACTTTTTTCTGTCCGGAGCGGAAGCGGGTGCCGGAACCCCTATTGTCCGGATCTCATCCGGAAAGGGTATATAGATATCTTTCATCATTTTTTCCTGTTTTTCAGCAGATTTTCAGTTGTTCTGATTTTATTCATAACTTTTTCAGCGTCCACTTCGGCAGAATAATATTCCAATGCCTTATACCAGTATTCCACTGCTTTTTCATAATCTTTCAACGCATAGAATATATCTGCGGCATGATCGGCGATCACCGGATCAAGGGAATATTTTTCAGCTTTACTGACAGCAGAAAGAATATATTTTTTTGCTTCGGCAAACTCTTTTTTCCGGTATTTCACCCATGCAAGAGAATCCAGTATTGCATAGTTTTCCGGTTCATTTTTCAAGGCAAGCAGTATAAGGGTTTGCGCAAAATCCAATTCCTTATTACGATCGGCAAGGGAGTATCCCAGAAAATTCAAAGCATGCGTATTTCCCTGATCCTCAGAAAGCAGTTTTTTAAGATATTTTTCCACAAGAGAATACTTTTTCAGTTTCTCCGCCGCAAGAGCAATTTGCATCTGCCGCCTGCTGAATACCATCAATGGTTCACCGGTAGAGGCAAGTATGATCTTATCCCTGCGTCCCCCGGGGGTTTTACGGGGATTTTTCCCGGCGGTTTCATCAGCCTCAAGCAAAAGGGAAAGGGCTTTTTCATGCTTTCCTTCCTGCATATAAAAAAGGGCGGCAATATACAAGGCATCCTTATCGGGAAAAAGGGAGGAAAGAAGTGTATAACATTTATCCTTTTTCCCTGCAAGAAAATAGAAACGGGCAAGAGTAAAAATATTTTCCTGCCTTCCCGGAGAAGCCATATATGCCAGTTCCTGCGCCCGGATCATCTCTTCCAATGATCCGCTGCGGGAGAATTTTGCCGCAAGAAGCTGAAATGCGGAAGAGACGGAAGGCAAAAACGGCTCCTGCAGCATCCTTTTCCAAATCAGAGCGGAAAGCTGTTCCCTGTTCTTCTGTGCATAATGATCTGCAAGAAGCAGCAGAGAGATCCTGTTTTCTTTCCCGGAAAGAAAACGGTCAAGGAGCATATTTTCTGCATACATACTGTATTTTTCCCGGGAAAGAATGGCAAGGGATGTACGGTGGCTGTTCAGAGAAAAATCCCTGTTCTCCTTTTGCATTTTTCTTACCTGATCCGTATAAAGCAGTACGGCATCCTCAAAGGCTTTTGCGGCACGTTCAGAAGGAGTTTCCAGCCAGAAAAACAGAGGATCATTTTTTGTAACCGGCGTATTTTCCACAATGCGGAAACGGCAGAGAAGAAGCTGCTGAAGCAAAACTGTATCCCCGGCAAAAAGATCCTTTTCCAGCATTTTTGAAAGAAGTTCATCACAAAAGACATACTCTTTTTTTTCTGCAAGGATCGCAGCAGCAGACCGGCAGATATATAAAGCATACTCTTTATTGCTTCCGGTTAGAAGTTCCTTTTTTTCTTTACGGCTCCTTTCCAGAATGTAATCAGCACTGTTCCGGAAAAGTGCCAATGCTTTTTCCGTATTCTTCAGTTCCCGGAACATATCGGCAGCAACACTTGCCAGATAAAACGCGTCCGGATTTTTTACAGCAGAAGCAGCCAGTTTTCCCGCAATAAAAAGTTTATCTTCCTTACGGGAATTTTTCCGGAACTCTGCGGCAAGGCAGGAAACAGGAAATATACTGTGAGCATCTTTTTCCGTAAGACGGATAAGCTCCTCAAGCTCTTTTTTTTCCAGAGCTTTGCCGGACATATTCTGAGCGGTACTGGAAATAAAGGATGCCCAGTCCAGCAAAGTTTTTTCTTTCTCCGTCCCGGTTGCAGAATATTTTCTTACATTCTCCCCCGTCTTCCTGTTTACAGGATCAACACAAAGGAAATCACCGGAAATATCCGCTGAAAACAAAAAAAATCCGCAAGACAAAAGTCCGGCGGCCGCTTTGATTTTCCACTTTACAAGCATATTTCTGCCCTCTTCCCTTCCCTTTACAGTTATAGAAAAAGGAAACCCGGACGGAAAAAGCATGTTTCCCGTCCGGTCTCTCAGCAGGTATTCCCTGCTTACTTGGTCTTGTGACGCTGTGCTTTCAGCAGTTTTTTACGTTTGTGCTGAGCGATTTTTTTACGACGTTTTTTTCTGAGGTTTCCCATTTCATGTTCCTTTTTATAAAAAGAGTTATACTTGGTAAAATCGTTTTATTAATGTAGCATCTTTTCGGAAAATCTCAAATGGATTTCCATAAAAAATCTATATTTTCTCCGATTTTGTGGTTATTTTTTTTCAAATTATGCCTTTTTTCCCCTGTTTTTTTTCTTTTCCTCCGGTACCACAGTCAGGGTCAGACGGGTGGAAGAGGCAAGATAGGAGGAAACCGTCTTATTGATCTCTTCCGCAGAAAGGGCCTCCATAATGGTATCTTTCTCAAGAACGCATCCGGCGGGATTGCCGAAAAATTCCTCCTGACACATGATACCGATCAATACTCCCGGATTCTGTTTTCTTACCGCCTCCCGGAAAATGATCCACTTTTTCGCCTCTTCGATCTCTTTTAACGTCAAGCCTTTATCCCGGACTCTGGCGATCTCCTCTTCAAAAAGTTCTTCCAGCTTTCCAAGAGAGTCTTTTTCCGTTCCGGCATAATAGATCAGACTGCCGGCAGTGGCAAAATCCATCAGACGGATCCCTGTATAATAGGCAAGGCCGTTCTGATTGCGGACGACATCAAACAATCTCGATGACATGCTTCCTGTAGCTTCTTTCAGGATCTCCAGCGCATACCGGTCACGGTGTCCGGCAGTACATGCAGGGAAACCGGTGAGAAATACCGCCTGGCTTTTCTCCAGGGGAAGCGTTACTCTGTTTATCCCTTTCTTATGTTTTTTGAAGGGAATCACAGGAAGTTTCTTTCCGGGGACTTTCAGATCCCCCAGCAATCTTTCGGCAAACGCTTCCGCCTCTTTTTCCGTAAGACTGCCGGAAAGTCCGAGTACAGCTTTTTCCGGAGAAAGACACACGTTTTCAAAGATCTTTTTCAAACTGGAAGCGGAAAGAGTGCTTATGCTTTTCAAATGTTCCTCAGGACGGGGAGCATGGGGATCCCCTGCCATTTCAGCAAAAAATGTTTCAAAGGAAACAAATTCCGGATTGGCAAGATTGCTTTTATACTCTTCCAGAAGGGAAAGTCTTTCCCGTTCCAGTTTCTTTTTATCAAAGAGAGGTTCGTGGAGGATGGAATGAAGGATGTCCATAGCCACATCCCATTTTTCCCGCAAAGCAACAATGGCGACTTTCAGTGTGGCATTTCCTGCACGGAAATCCATGGAAATGGCATTTTCCCCGGTAAGTTCACTGATCTCTTCCTCGGTATATTTTTCTGTTCCGGTGGGAAGCAGATCTGCAAGAAGCGGTCCGGCGGCACTGTTGCCTTTTCCGCAATAGATCCCGCAGGGCATAAGAAGGCTCAGACAGATAAAGGCATTGTCCTTATCCTGCAAATGAACCACTTTATAACCGTTTTTTGTACGGAAGGTGACACTTTCGGGTGCTTTACTGCCGCAATTAACGGCAAAAAACTTTTTCTTTCCGGCTTTTTCCTGCGGAAGAAGCTGTACTTCCGCCGCCTGATTCCTGTTGAAATATTTTCTTCCGGCATCCCGGATGTCCCCGGGAGTCAGGGCATCAAATTTCCGGATATAAGCGTCAATACTTTCCACGCCCCCTGTATGCAGAACAGCTCCTCCTGCCACAGCAGCAATATTTTCCGCCGTCAGGAAAGTACGGCAATGGGATGCCATGATCCTCGTTCTGGCTCCTTCCAGTTCCTTTCCGGTGGGGCCCTCCTCCATAAACTTTTCCGTAACCTTGAAAAGTTCCTCTGAAAGAAGATCCTTTTTACCGTATTCGCAAGTGGAAAAAATGGTTCCTGCGGCATAATCTGTTCCGATATCCACGCCTCCGCAAACGTCAAATGCCAATTCTTTTTCCATAACAAGAGCCCTGTCCAGACGGGAATTATCACTTTGCACCAGAAGATTGAAAAATCCTCTTGCCGCAGCATAGTCTGCCTTGTCCGGCCCGGGAATATGCCAGCCGGTGGCAAGTCTTGTCTGGGGATCGGCAAAGAAAAAATGCTCCTGTCTGAAAGCGGCAATATCCTTTTCCTGCGGCAGATAAGGCTCTCTGAGATCCCCCATGCACCAGGAGGAGCATTTATCCCGGAAGATCTTTTCCGCCTCAAAGACATCCACATCCCCGGAAATCACATAAAAACAGCGGTGGGGGGAATATCTTTTCTGATAGTAGGCATACATCATATCCCTTGTAACGCTTTTTATCTTTTCGTGATACCCGATGATGGGTATTCTTGCCGCATGGGTACGGAAAAGGGACTCTGCAAGCAGATCATCCAGTTTACTGTCGGGCGAGTCATCATACATGGCACTTTCCCGCAAAATCACATTCTTTTCCGATTCAAACTTTTCCGCCGGGAAAAGGGGATTACGCAGCATATCATCCAGTATATCCATCCCTTCCGCCAGATAACGGGAAGGGAGGAATGTGATATAGGAAGTATAATCTTTCCCTGTACAGGCATTGAAATAGCCGCCCAGAGCAGTCACTTTATCGGAAGCGGAATTACCGGGATAACGGCTGCTTCCCATAAAAAGCATGTGTTCAAGATAATGGGAAAGCCCGCACCCCAGAAACTCATCCTCATGGATACTTCCGGTACGGACATACGCCTGCATATAAACGACTTTCGCCCTCTTTTCCGGAATGATATATGCGGAAAGTCCATTGGAAAGACGCACACAGTATGTTCTGTCCGCAAGAGAGGGAATAACCTTCTTTTTCATGAAAACATGTCCTTCTCAAACACCGGATCAGGCATTTTCAGAAGCCACTTCCGCGGCACGGATAATGATCACAGGTTCTGTGGGGACATCATCGTGCATACCGCAGGAGGATGTGGCGACTTTTTCGATTTTATCCACAACATCCATTCCTTCCACAACTTTGCCGAATACGCAGTAACCGAATCCGGAGGGAGTATTGGATGTGTGATCCAGGAAATCATTGTCCACAGTATTGATGAAGAACTGGCATGTGGCACTGTCCACAATGGAGGTGCGTGCCATGGCAATGGTACCTCTTTTATTGGAAAGACCGTTTGCCGCTTCATTTTTGATGGGGGCATTGGTGGGTTTCTGTGCCATATCAGGGGTAAAACCGCCGCCCTGGATCATAAAAGAAGGGATCACGCGGTGGAAAATGGTATTCACATAGTGACCGCTTTTCACATATTCAAGAAAATTGGCAACGGTAACGGGAGCTTTTTCATCATCCAGAGCCAGAGTGATCGTTCCGAAAATCGTTTCAAGTACTGCTTTTTTCATAAGTAATATCCTTTCAAATTTGGTTGAAAATACAGTTTGTAAAAATAAATCCTTAAACTTTACGGCAAAAACGCTTGTTTTTCAAGCAGAGAAGCTGTATAATTATAGGAAAAAATGTAAAAAAAACTCTTTACAGGGTAAAAGCCGGAAAAGAGTAAAGAAAATAAGGACGGATTTTTTATGAACAGAAATCTATATCTCAATATCACAGTGACCCTGCTGTTTATGTTTCTGATCGTTTCTGTGATCCTTTTTGTACAGGCACTGGATCAGATGCGTTTTGCTGTGGAGGATATGAAAAAGACTTTACAACAGTATCCGGCAGTTTCTTCCGTACAGAAAGAGATCATATATACGGAAGGCAAAAAAGCTGTTTCCCCGGAAGAAACGGCGGAAATCGCCAATAAAAACTACTACGACAGAAATGCCCGGTCCGGCGGCAGACTTATTTCCGCCTTCGCCTCTGATGTGGGAAATATGAACTACCTGATCAACAATGATGCCTATGTATCCAGGATCTATGCAAAAGTCAATGATTCTCTTGCAGAACGGGATTATCAGGATGCCGGAAGCGGAAAATATAAACCCAAAATGGCACATTCCTGGAAAAGTTCCAAAGATAAATTACGCTGGAGGATCCGTTTGCGGAAAGGGATCTTATGGCATGATTTCACAGATCCTGTCACAGGAAAAAAGTGGAAAAACAGAGAGGTGACAGCCCATGATTTCAAATTTTATGTGGATACTGTAAAAGATCCCTCTGTGGATGCCTCCCCGCTGCGTTCCTATCTGGCGGATCTGGACAGGATAGAAGTTTTTGACGACTATGAATTTGACGTGATCTGGAAAAAACCCTATTTTCTTTCAGAGGATATTACCTTATCCCTCTCCCCGCTTCCCCGCCATTTGTATCACGCCTATGACGGCCCCTTTGACGGGAAAAAATTCAATGATGACCATAAAAGAAACAGGATCATTGCCGGATGCGGTCCCTACCTTTTTGAAAAATGGGAAAAAGGAAAAAGGATCGTTCTGCGGCGGAATGAAAAGTATTACGGAAAAAAACTGGGGATCATGCCGCCTCTGGAAGTGATCGCCTTTGACATCATCCAGCACCCCAATACCCGTTTGCAGAGTCTTCTTTCCGGCGATCTGGATATAGACAGCCTTACCGCAGACCAGTGGGTGAACAGAACCAATACCGCTGAATTTGCTCCGGGCGGCACATTGAAAAAGCTCCAGTATGCAGCATTTTCCTACAACTATATAGGTCTGAATCAGAAATATCCCGTTTTCAGGGATAAAAAAGTCCGGCAGGCTTTAAGTTACCTTATTGACAGGAAAAAGATCTTGAAAGATGTATATTTCAATCTTGCCGATACCGTTACCGGGCCATTTTCCCCCAATTCAGACGCATGCAATCCCGCCCTTGCCCCTTATCCCTTCTCCATTGAAAAAGCGAAAAAACTTCTTGCGGAACAGGGCTGGAAGGATGTGGATCATGACGGTATTCTGGAAAAAGACGGAAAAAAACTTGCTTTTACTGTCATATTTCCCGGTTCAGCCACAACTTACAGAAAGATGCTCCCCATCATAAAAGAAGATATGGCAAAAGCCGGTGTGAGAATGGATCTTCTGGGGATCGAATGGAGCGTACTTGTAAAAAGAGTGGAGGAAAAATCCTTTGAAGCGTGTGCATTAGGCTGGACAGGGACTCTGAAACCCGATCCGTTCCAATTGTGGCACTCTTCCCAGGCAGTCATCCCCTCCTCCAGCAATCACTGTTTCTATGTGAGTAAAGAAGCTGACTCTCTTATAGAAAAGATCCGGCTCACCTTTGACGGAAAAGAAAGGACCCGTCTTTATCACAAGTTCCACTCCCTTCTCTATGAGGATGCCCCTTATATCTTTCTTTTTGCCCCGCGGAATCTTACCGTGATCCATAACCGCTATCAGAATGTGAAAGTCTTCCGGGATTTTCTTGCCACAGATCTCCTCTGGGTACAGGGACCTCAACAGAAGAAGCTGCCGTAAAGAATTCACAAAAAAAACTATATATCAGGAATAGTTACATGAAAGAAAACATACAATCTTTACTGAACGCCCCCTGCGGCAGATCTTTTCTGATGAGAAAAAGTTTCCTTATTTTTCTCATCATCAGCTGCGGGATGCTTTTTGCCGCATTAAGTTACCTTTTCCGGGCATTATGGTTTGATGAAGTCCTTACCATGGAAGTATTTGTACACCCTCTCCCTCTTTCACGCATCTATTTTTCCTATAATATACCCAATAATCATATCATCTACACTCTTGCCCAGAAGCTGTGGATCCTTTTCATAGAAGCGGACGGACCGAAACCTTATTTTCTCTACCGTTTCGTTTCTCTCTTTGCAGCAGTACCTGCCATTTACCTTATTGTCCGTTTCTTCATACGCAAAGCAGGTGCTTCCGGCGCACTTGTGGCTGCGGCATTGTGTCTGAATACAACATTCATCCTTTTTGCCACAAGCATAAGAGGGTATATGTTCTCTTTTCTTTTCTGTACAGCAGCCTTTATCGCCGCTGAAAAATTTGTAAAGAAGCCCTCCTTCCTTACCGCATTCTCCTACTTTTTCTGGTGTATTCTTTCCATAGGCACCATTCCCGCCAACCTTGCTTCCCTGGGGGCAAGTGTGGGCTTTTTTGTCCCCGCGCTTTTTTTCAGAAAGAAACGGAGGATGAAACTTCTCCTCTATCTGGCAATAACCCCCTTTGTCACACTGTTTATCTTTTATCTTCCCATTGCCAGGAAATTTTTTGCCAATATGGACAGGGGCGAAGGCTGGACAAGTCCGGGGGCTGCCGCCCACAATCTGTATTTTTCCTTTATTATCATCTTTCTTTTCATCCTTCCCTTTGCGGCGGCGGGAGCAGTAAGGATATTCCAAAAACTTCCCCGTTTACGGTATAATGTCATCATATTTCTTATGATCTTCCTCATTCCGGTACCGGCATTTTTCGTTTTCAAAAATGCGGCTTTTCCCCGGGTATTTTTCCCCATATTCCCTGTATGGGCGGCAGTCCTCATGTACGGACTGTGTATGTATGTAAAAACGGAAAAAAACAAACTTTTACGGTATCTACCCTTTATTCTCCAGATCCCCTCAACGATCCTTTTACTGAATTTTGCTCCTGCTGTAAGTGATTTTCTTTTTATAAGCGGCAGGGATGACGATCTTACCATGCCATACCATCTGCGGCACACCTTCACCCCGGAGATCATCCTCAAAGAGATCAATAAAAGGATCCAGGCAGGGGAAAAACTCTATGTATATTCCACCTTCCATTCCGATGCCCCCGCCAATGCTTTTCAGGTCATGGTCATGGGACTGCCACCGGATGTAGTGAGAACAGATGTTTTCGGCGGCTTCTGGGAAAAGGAACTTCTGGAACGGCACAAGGAAGGGTATCACATCTATTTTCTTACAGGAAATGAACTGGATCTGCAATACAATATCCGCAGATTCGGACTTCATGGAAGTGAACCTGTCCTCATCCACCAGTATCAGAGGCTGGACAGAATATATTGAAAAGTACAGAAAAGTAACCAGGAACATCACAACGGGAGAAATATCATGCTTATTACAGGAAATGTAGTTACAAAAGAAAGTTGTTTTTACGGCGAACTGGAATGGGAAAAAGACCGGATCACAGCAATAAGATCTCTGGGGGAAATGAGGGAAAAGACTTCCTTCATTCTTGCAGGCTTCATTGATACGCATTTTCACGGCATGGGTTCCTTTGATGCTGAAGAAGCGGATTCTCTGGAAGGAATTGCTGCATTTGCAGCGGAAAAAGGGCTTACCAGTATTGCACCGACCCTTTCAACACTCCCCCGGGAACATACCGTTAACTGGCTGAAAAAAGTCCGTTCTCTGACAGAGGCGGAAGATAACGGGACAAAGGGGGCAAAAATAGCAGGGGCTCATCTGGAAGGGCCCTGGCTTTCCCACCGTTTCAAGGGGGGGATGCGGGAAGATATGCTGCGGCTCCCCACCATGGAGGAAGCGACTCTTTATGTAAAAACTGCCGGAGATACGCTGAAGATCGTTACCATTGCCCCGGAATTGCCCGGAAGCAGAGAGGTCATCACCTATCTGAAGAAGAATAACATTACTGTATCCCTGGGACACTCGGAATGTCCTCCGGAAGATTTTCCCGGCTATGTTGATCTGGGCATAAGTCAGGTATGCCACCTTTTTGATGCCTATGATGTACCGGTAAGCAATGGGGGAGTAAGACAGCCTGCTCTTACGGATATGATCCTTGTGGATGATTCTGTTATGATCGAAGTCATCCTTGATGGTCTGCACGTCCCTGAAAAACTTATCCACCTTATCCATAAAGCGGCAGGAGCTGGAAGGATCATAGGAATAACAGACGCTATGCAGGGGGCAGGTCTTCCCTGCGGCAGATTCCTGTGCGAAGGCAGATGGTATGTTATCAAAGACGGGGATGTGGGCAGACTGGAGGAGACCGGCGGGATCGTCGGTTCCTCTCTTACCATAAACAGGGCATTCCTCAATATGACACAGAGATTCGGCTTCACCCCCAGTGAAGCCTCCCGGTGTCTTTCCGCCAATCCGGCAAAAGTACTGGGGCTGGAAAACAGAACCGGGGAACTCAAAGAGGGGCTTGCCGCCGATATTGCCATCCTTGCCCCCGATTCCCTTACCGTGGAAAAAACCATTGTCAACGGCAATACGGTTTACGGAATGTAATATAATAACGGGAAATGACGGTATGACACAGGAAGATAAAATACTGCTGGAAAAATATCTGCCCTTCCGCCGTAACTATATGCGTGTGGATTCCTGGCACATTCACTATATTGACGAAGGGGAAGGGGAAACGGTCATGCTTTTCCATGCCTGTCCCATGTGGTGTTTTTCCTATAGAAAACTCATTGCCTCCCTTTCCAAAAAATACAGGGTGATCGCTCCGGATCTTCCCGGGTTCGGGCTTTCGGACAAGCCGGAGGATTTTGATTATATGCTCAACAGCTATATATTCCTTCTGGAAGAGTTCATCCAGAATCTGAATCTTTCCCGTATCCATATCGTCGGTCACGGCTGGGGGGGAACGATCGCTATGGGATATGCTGTCCAGCATCCGGGTATGATCGGATCCATCACCATGATGAACAGTATTGCCTTCTCCCATTATTCCCTGCCGCTGCGCATGGTTCTCTGCCGGGTACCGTTTGTGGGATCTTTCCTGACCGTATATACAAAAATCATGGAATCCGGTTACAGAAAACTCCCCGGAGAGATCAAAAGATGTTACGACATCCCCCTGGAGGAGCCGAACGGAAAAGAGCCTCTGCTGCGTTTTGTCCAGACGATCCCCTCCGTACCGGAAGCAGATACAGTTCAATCCATCCTTGCCATTGAAGCGGGTCTGTGGATGTTCCGCAGAACTCCGGTAAGGATCATCTGGGGTCAGAAAGATTGGTTGTATAATAAAAAGGCATTGCGTCTGTGGCATAAAAACCTCCCCAATGCAGAAATCTATTCTCTCCCCAATGCGGGAAGATACATCCAGGAAGATGTTCCTGAAGAACTGGAAAACCTTATTACGGAATTTCTTGACAAAAACTCTGAAAAAACACAAAATTAAATATATTTTCACCGGCAGAAAAGTACAGACCATGAGAAAACAGCAAATGAATACGCCGCAGGGCATACAACTGGAACTGAATTTCAACGGAATAGACGGCAACCGTTTCAAAGAACATCTGGACAACGGCGATTTTACCGTTCTTATTGAAACCCATGCCCCTCCCGGCAACATCAAAAAGGAAGATGCAGGAGAACTGGGAACAGAACTGGAATATACCGTAAGTGCCCGCACAAAGATCTTTTCCGCACTGGCATTCACCGACCGCTGGAGTTATGCCAATGCCATGGATAATGTGGAATATGCCTCCATGATCTGTCCCCGGGAACGGGACAGACACGTTCTCTTCCTTTCCGGAAGGATGAAAACGACCGATGAACTTCTTGCAGTTGCCGGTCACGCACAGAATGAAGGCTTCCGCAATATAGTCCCCGTTTCCGGAAAAACCAACAGGGAGGATTCCCTGCGCTCTTTACATTCCGGCAAAACTTTTTTCACGGAAAGCGTTCCTGTTTTGCAGGCATTGCAGGAAAAATTCGGCAATTCTCTTTTTAGCGGCTGTACGGTAAATCCTTTTCAATATACAGCTCCTGCCGTTCTTGCCCAGACAGGAAAATTCATGAAAAAAGTTTCCTGCGGTGCCTCCTTTGCCATAGGAAGTTACGGCTGGGATTTAAAAAAACTTCAGGAATTGCGCTGTTCTCTTTTCCGCCGCGGCAGAACGATTCCGCTTATCAGCGGGTTCATGATGCTTACCGCAGATTATGCGGAGGAGATCTGTGCCGGAAAAGTTCCCGGAGTACATCTTTCCCCTGATTTGCAACTTATGCTCCGTCAGGAGGGGATGCATTCGGCAGCCCAGTTTGAAGCCGCCCAGTTACGGCGTTTGCAGATCCATGCCGCCGGAGCAAAATTCCTCGGATGCAGCGGACTTATCCTTTCCCATGTGGAAAAACCCGCCCAGGCGGAAAGTCTTTTACGCAGAATCGAAGAAGCTCTGGAAGAATTTTCCACCTTTGAAGAGTGGTACAGTGCCTATTGTGAATATTACGGAAGACTGGATATGGCTCCATACCCCTACAGATTTTATGCCTTTGAAGATCTTCTTCAGAAATTATATACGGCAGAACTGCCGGACGTCACCACAGTGGAATTTCCGCAGGAAACCTTTTTCAACCGTATGAGAAAGTCTCTTCTGGAAAAACTTTTTGCCGACGCAGATAAACTGCCTTCTTCCGAAAGAAGACTTACCAAAAAGTTCCTCGCCTCCTGCCGTTCCTGTTCCAACTGCCGTTTGCCTCTTACAGGCTTTGTCTGTCCGGAACGCTGTCCCAAAAAGATGGCAAACGGTCCCTGTGGAAATGCTTTGGCAGACGGAAGCTGTTTCCATACAGGAAAAGAGTGTATTTTTGCGGAATGTGTCCGGTATGCTGTGGCAAAAAATGATTTCTCTTTTCTGGAAGAGATCATTGCCCGGCAGGGGACAGAAAGATAAATACGGTTATTGCAGACGCAATCGTACACGGTATTGCTGCATGGGAAAGCTCTCAGTATCTTTCCCTGTTTTCTGCGGATGTACCGGGGAAAGGAATATCCCCGTCATATCTTCCCCCAGTTTACCCTGATCCAGTATAGCGGCAAGATCTTTTTCTCCGGAAATACGTTTTCCATTCAGCATGACAAGGATATCCCCCCTGCGGATCATGCCGTAGGAAATAAAATCACGGAATCCGCTGACAACAAGTCCGCTTTTAACTGGAATCCCCATTTCCCGGGCAATATCATCTGTAAGAAAAGCAAAAAACAGCCCCAGCTTTTTTTCCGCCCTTTTCAGGGTATCGGAGGAATTGAATTTACGGGGAGCGATCCTGTAAACTTTTCCCATGTCTGTTTCCAGAGTGATTTTTTCCCCCGTGCCAAGCCGGATAAGTTTCCTGTTGAGAAACAGAGGATCGTGTACTGCCTCCCCGTTGATCTTTGCGATCTTCGTTCCTTCCTTCATTCCGGCAAGATCTGCCGGTGTCCCGGCAATGACTTTATGAACATAAATATATTCTTTTCCATCTTTTTCCCTGCGGAATCCGGGAATGAGTCCGAAAGAAAGTTTCTGCACCCGTTCCGGGATCATCCATGAAAGCAGGTGTTCCAGGAGCCGCTGTACAGGAATGGCAAAGCCGATACCTGGAGCATTTTTATAAAAGGAGATATTCATACCTATCACATCGCCATTGATATTGACGAGAGGACCTCCACTGTTGCCGGGATAGACGATGGCATCACTTTGCAGGATGTCGGAAAAGAGGATCCTGCCGCCATAGGAAAAACTGCGTTTTGTACCGCTTAAAACTCCGGCACTTATGGAGGAACCCAGTCCGAATGGATTTCCTGCGGCGATCACCGTTTCCCCCAGAAACAGTTTTCCGGAAAAATCAAAGGTACTGCATGGAAGAGCCTCAGGCACATTGAGCAAACGCACCAATGCTATATCATTGGCACTGTCAAAAGCCACAACTTCCGCCTCCCCCTGAAATCCGCCGGAAAGCGTAACATGGATACGCGATGCTCTGTCCACCACATGAGCATTGGTGAGAATAAGTCCGCACCGGTCGGCAACAAAACCGCTGCCCAGAGAGAAGGTCTTGGCATTTTCCTGTGTACGGAGGAAATCCTCAAAAAGACTTTGAAGCGGATCATCAGCAAAAAAAAGATCTTTTTTCCTGTTCAATCTTTCCGTTCCGATATTGACTACAGAAGGAAGAGCTTTTTCTATGGCACAGACAAGAGAATTCCGCCGGGGATCCGGAAAAAGTTCCTTTGTATTCTCCCTCCCCGCAGCAAAAACAGAGGAAAGAATCACTTCTTCTGTTTCCGCCTTATGCTTTTTCTTTTCCCCATCTTCTTTTATCTCCTTTCTGATATAAGCACTTTTCTCTTTCATTCCTGAAAAAATATCGCTGCGGAAAAGATAAATGGGAATGGCAAAGATCCCCAGAGCAATGATGTATAAAAGAATTACTTTATTCATAAAACAAATCCTCTTTCAGAGATTTCTGCAAGGAAAAACATTTTCCCATTTGCAATCAGACAAATATACAGTATTGTAAACAGTATAATAAAAATACATCAGGAAACAGGAAAATGCAAACAGAAGAAAAAAAGAAATATTCCCGCCCCCGTAAAGTAAAGAAATCAGTTGCTGTACGGGAAAGCCCAAGGGGATATGAAAGAAATCTTCAGCTTCTGTGGAATACCCTTCCGGAAAATACTCTTATAGAACTGGAAAACGGCAGAAAGGCAGTTGTTCTTTTTCCCGGCGTCCGCAATCTGGAAAAGGGACCGGATTACCGGAATGCAAAGATCCGTTTCGGCAATAAAACCGTGGAAGGGGATGTGGATATCCATTGCCGGGTATCGGATTTTATCCGGCATGGCCATGTTTCCGATCCGGATTATGCAAACGTGATCCTGCATTGTGCTAAAATCAATGATCTGACAAGTATTCCTCCCCGTCAAATGGGAAAAATGCCCCTTTTCCTGTATGATGAAACAAAGATCCAGTGTATACTTGCCGCGCAGAAAAAATCCATTCCTGCTGAAAAAGAGGAAAGAAAAAAAGAAAAAAAGACTCCCGCCGTATATTGTCCGGCACTTGCACCCCTTTCTCCTGAAGAACAGAGAGCATTTTTTCAGGAAGCCGCAAAGGAAAGACTTTTTCTCAAGGCGGATCCGCTCCTGAAAAATATGATCGCACAGGGGGTGACCAACGCATTTACCCAACAGCTTTTTCTTTTTGCAGGCTATCCGGGAAATGTGGAAAATTTCCGCTGTTTATTCACCACATACATCCACTACCCGCAGGAGATAAGAGAAAATAATTTTCATACTGTATTATGGGGGGAATCCGGACTTCTTCCCGATCCCTCTTCGGAAGGTCTTTCTGAAGAAGGTGCCTTGTTTGCAAAGGAATACTGGCAAAAATTCTCTCTGATCTGTACAGGAAACAAACGCAGAAATGTATGGAACCGGACGGGGACTCTTTTCGGCAATACTCCGGAAAGACGTCTGGCAATGCTTTGTATGCTTATGGAAAAATTTTTCCAGTTTCCATTGAAAGATCTCGCAGAAAAATTGAAAAAGAACGACTGCGGCAGTTTCCGGAAAGAACTGGATGATTTTCTGGATATAAGTGATCCTTTCTGGGAATATTTCACAAGTTTTTCCTCCGGGAGCAATCCACGGAAGAGAACTCTTTTTTCCGTATCGAAAAAACTTACTTTCTATTCGGATTGTCTGATCCCTTCCCTGCTGGCTTATGGGAAACTGAAAAATGATCCCCTTCTTTTGCAGAAAACGGAAGAATTTTTTCTCCTGCTTCCCGTACCGGATACAAATTCTGTTATAAAAAAAGCGGCGGCACTGTGGTACAACAATTCTTTCCAACCCGCTGATTCAGCACAAATGCAGGGCTGGATGCACATTTATAAAAAATACTGCGATCCCCTTTCACACGACTGCACCAACTGTATTCTCGCAGAAGAGTAAAAAGTACCGTATCCCATTCCTTATTTTCCCAACATAAAAAAGCTGCTGTCAGACCCTTTTACAGATCAGACAGCAGCCTTTTATATTATTTCTCTTTATAGTAAAAAGAAATTATTCAGTCCATTCGGTGATGGCGGCAACAGCGGCACAATCAACGATGTCTTCGGGCTTGCAGCCGCGGGAAACGTCGTTGAAGGGACGGCGGAGGCCCTGGATCAGCGGCCCGATGGCAGTAGCACCGGCAAGGCGTTCGGTAGCTTTGTAGATGGCATTACCGCAGTTGAGATCGGGGAACACAAGAATGTTGCAGTGACCGGCGATTTCGCTCTTGGGAGCCTTCTTAGCTGCGATTTCAGGAATGATGGCGGCGTCGAACTGAAGTTCGCCTTCGATTTTGAATTCGGGAGCGATGGCTCTGGCTTTTTCGGTAGCGGCGATAACTTTGTCGATGATGGGATCGTGTGCAGATCCTTTGGTGGAGCAGCTGATCATACCCACTCTGGGTTCATCACCGGTAAGCATCTGATAGGAACGGGCGGTGGCAACAGCGATTTCAGCGAGCTGATCGGCATCAGGATTGATGTTGAGTCCGCAGTCAGCATAGAAGAGTGCGCCATTGTAACCCCATTTGGGATCGTTGGTCTGCATAATGAAGTATGCGGAAGCGGATTTGATCCCGGGAGCAGTTTTGAAAAGCTGGAGGGCGGGACGGGTCTTTGCAGCAGTATCATGGGCATAGCCGTTGGGGTTTCCGCCACCGGAAACATAACCGTGGGCATCACCGGCACAGACCATAGCAGCGGCAAACACACAGGTATCTTTCAACCATTCTTTTGCCTGTTCGGGGGTCATGCCTTTTTTCTTGCGGAGTTCAACGCAAAGATCAATATATTTCTGGAGGTTGGGGGTCTTTTCCACATCCACGACTTCCACGCCTTCCAGAGAGATGTTGTTTTCTTTTGCAAGAGCGTAAATAGCATCGCTGTCGCCTACGAGGACAGGTTTTGCATAGCCTTTTTCCACCAGAAGCTGGGCGGCGATGAGGTTACGGGTATCGTCACTTTCAGTCAGGACGATCTTTCTTCCCAGAGTTTTTGCTTTCGCACGGATACTTTCAAGAACAGTAGCCATTTTTACTCCTTTTTGATTTTCGAGATTGATTGTTTATGGTGAAAATTACATCAATGATAAATTAATGGTCTTTCTCTATAATTTAGCACACTTTTAAAAATATAAAAGCAAAGAAGCAGAAAAATTGGAATTTTATTCTCCTGCCCCGCTGTTTTCCGCCTCTCTGCCGGTATCCTTTTTCTGTTTTTTTCCCTTTGCCGGCTCAAACACACTTATTTTTATGCGGCGGTCTCATTCTCAAGCTCAATTTAGAGTCATTTTGTCACACATGAGTCATTTTCACACCCATCTAATATTGCGCCATTTTGTCACAAATATACCTTTATAAGCCCACAATTTCACCGTTGAAAAAAGTTGGCACGCTCCTTGCTGAATAGAAAACTGTCAACGGAAAAGTAAAGGTCATGGGGGATTGACCGGAAAAAAATCAACAGAAGGAGGCGGCAAATGAATATGCTTGCAAGACATGAAAGTATGAACAGGGAATTCAGGGATTTCAACAGTCTGATGGATCATTTCTTACAGGAAATGGGAATGACTCCGGTATTCCGCAAAGTGGAGGAAGGGGGAAAACGCCTGCAATTGAAGATCGATGAAAAAAATGTGACAGCACTTCTTCCCTGTGCCGGACACAAAGGCAGCGATTTTGAAGTGGATGTCGTCGGGGATATGCTGAATGTCACCTTCAAATGTTCAGAAGAAAAGAAGGAAGAAAAAGAAAAGAAATATATAAGCCGGGAACGTTTATACCATGAATTTTCTGAAAGCGTCCGTCTGCCTGTTCCCGTAAAAGGACAGGAAGCCACAGCAAAATATGCGGACGGAGTTCTGACAGTGACGATGCCCAGATATGAAGAGAAACTGCCGGAAGTACACTGCATCGACGTGCAGTAAAAAATATAAACACACTTCAAATATCATTAAAATACTATAAGGAGATTGAAAAATGGAAGAAAAAATCAAGATCAATGCTGAAGCGGAAAAAAATGCAAAAGATGTATGCTGTTGCAAAAGCGATCCCTGCAAAGCAAAGGATGAAGAAAAAAAGGCATATTGCGTACCGGAAAGATATTTTGAACTTACTCCGGCAGCGGATATTGCCGATGATGAACAGGGCGCAGAACTTATTCTTGAAGTCCCCGGAGCCAATGCTTCCACAGTATCCGTGGAAGTAAAGGAACATATTTTAAGTATCACCGCAGGAAGCATTCTCTGCCGCAGAGATCTTCCCGTGGTATATAAAAGAGAGTTCCGTCTTTCCGACGCCGTGGATATTACCGGGATCAAAGCGAAAACCGCAGACGGGCTTCTCAATATCTTCCTTCCGAAGTCAGAGCGGGCAAAAGTCCACCGTATTCAGGTACAGGGATAAACTGCCCTTCTGAAAAATCCTGAACTTTTAAAAAAGGGGGTGAGTCATTTTGAAAAGGCTCACCTCTTTTTTTATTTTCCTCTTGGCATCCTCCGGAAAAAATCGTTATATACAAGCAGAAAAATACGCTTTTTGCAAAAGTTTGTTTCTCTGTTTTCCGCATAAAAAAACATAAAAAAGCTCATTTTGACTGAAAAAACGCAGAAAAAACCTTTTTTTTACTGATTTTTCTTGATTTTTTTCTTTTTTAGAGTTGATTTTACTCTTTGTATATGTTACTGTTAATTAACCGCAAGAACGTACACCCTATAAACTGTTAAACAAAAAAGGAGTATCACATGAAATTCTACAATGTGAAAAAGAAAGATTTCGTCACCATTAAAGATGCTGATTGCGAAAAAGTCGTTTACGAAAAAGAAACCAGCAAAGGCATTCAGAAACGCTATGCTGCAAGAGCTGTTGACAAAGATGGTATGAAACTTACCAAATTCTTGACAAAAGCAGATTATGATGCTCTGAAATGCAAAGTTGGCAAAGCCTGATCTTTCAGTCTTTCACAAATAAAAAAACCCGGTTTATGCCGGGTTTTTTTATGTCTTTATGATCTCAAAAACTTTTACGCTTTGCGGATCTCATTGATGATTGCCTGCGTAACTTCCTCGGTTTTTGCTGTTCCACCGATATCCGGAGTACGCACGACCCCTTCCTCCAGGACTTTTTCCATTGCCCCCATAAGCAGGGCGGCTTCCTGATCAAGTTTCAGATGTTCCAGCATCATGGCGATCGCCCAAAATGTTCCCACAGGATTGGCGATCCCTTTCCCAGCAATATCCGGGGCGGAACCGTGGATGGGTTCAAACATACTGGGGTATTTTCCTTCCGGATTCAGATTTGCAGAGGGGGAGATCCCGATACTTCCCAGCATGGCGGAACCGAGATCGGTAAGAATATCTCCGAAAAGATTGCTTGCCACCACAACTTCCAGCCGTTCCGGATGCATGATAAAATATCCGGCAAGGGCATCAATATGCATCTGACTGCTTTCCATTTGGGGGTATTGTTCCTTTATTTCTGCAAAAATCTTATCCCAGAATACCATGGAATAATTGAGTGCATTGGATTTTGTAGCACTCATCACCTTGTTTTTTCCGGTCTTTTTTGCATACTCATAAGCATAACGGATGATCCGTTCCGTGCCTTTTCTTGTAAAAATGGAATTCTGTACAGCTTTTTCCTCCGGTGTTCCGCAATCACAGAACTCCCCTTTTCCGCAATATTCCCCTTCGGAATTTTCCCGGATGACCACAAAGTCGATATTTTCATTTTTAATGGGGGAGGATAAACCTTTCAGCAGTTTTACGGGCCGCAGATTCACATATTCATCAAAATTCACCCGGATGGGCAGAAGCAGATCCCGCAGCGACACATGATCCGGTACTCCGGGGAAGCCTACAGCCCCAAGCAGAATACTGTCACAATCTTCCAGTATCTTCATTCCATCCTCCGGCATCATGCGTCCGGTTTCCAGATAATACTTGCAGCTCCAGGGAAGAGTATCAAACTTAAAGCGGAGTCCGCCATGCTTTTCCGCCAGAAATTCCATTACTTTTCTGCCTTCAGCAATCACATCCACACCGATCCCGTCCCCGGGAATCAACTTTATCGTATAATCCTGCATATTTTTCTCCTTTGTGTAGGTTTCAATATAATATACACTTTCAACATAACTTTTCAAGAATGATCTTTTCTTACACAGCTATCCCATGATTTTTCAAAAAACGGGTATTTCCCTTGGGTTTGAACGGGAGAAAATTGATTTTTGAAAAAGTGATTTTGTCAGATTTTTTCAAAAATACTTCTTTATCCTGTTTTGTGCAACCTTCAGGAGAGAGCCCCAAACGCATTTTACTTTTTTCTCTCCCCTCTCCCCCTCACTTTTTCTTTTTGTGCAGTCAAACTCTTTCGTAATGCGGCAGTTTCTTTTTCCATTATACGCGCCTGCGTTCATTCGGGCAAAAAACGCCCTCATTCTCTCGCGGCTTAGTGCTCGCTGCTGGCTCATACGCTCACAACTCCTTGTGAGCGTCCGCAAGGCGATTGCCCTGCGGTTCATTCGCACATCCACTGCGCGCTCG
>JAZKZE010000053.1:0-9494 GCA_045612485.1 Victivallales bacterium
CGCTCACAATTCCTTGTGAGCGTCCGCAAGGCGATTGCCCTGCGGTTCATTCGCACATCCACTGCGCGCTCGGCGGCAACCGCCTCGCCTGGCAACCGAACATTTCTCTTTTTTCCATGATTTTATGGGACAGCTGTGAAATTGTAAGCTAACCAGTATTCCGAAAAAGGTTTTCAATAGATCCCTTTCCTGCATTTTTCCAGGATAAGAGAATTTATTTTTTCTTTTGTCCAGACCGCAGAAAGAGAGCCTCCGACGGCACGCATAGTATTTTCATAGACAACGGGCAGAGCTTCCACAGGAAAGACTTTTTCCATAGCAACTGCCTGATCCAGTTCCATTATGATTTTTTCAGCAATAGAGTTATGGTACGCCCGGACAAGGGCCTCCCCTTTTTTCCCGTCACTGGCAGCACTGTGCCACAACTCCATTCCGTGAAGCACAAGGGATCTTGTACGGGGATAACCGGAACACATCAGATTCCAGGGGTCGGGACTTGTACTGCTTTCCGCTGGACAACGGAAATCCGTCCGGAGCAATACAGCAGGCATATCCAGCATCTTGGCAAAAAGAAACTCTGCCACTGTTCCGGAATCCAGATCGGGTCCGTCAAAATTTCCCAGAAACACATCGCAGGAAAGCAGAAGATCGTAATCGCCATCGCGTATATCCAGAGAACGTTTTTTATTGACTTCACCGTTCTGCGGCAGCACGGGAAGATATTTTTTCCCGGAAAGAGATTCCACACTTTGTGCCAGAAGAAGATTTCCGGCAAGATCTTTATGGTCGAAAAGATCCCCGGCATAGTAGATCCGTAAACTTTTTTCCATTTTCATCCCCCTGCATAGTTCATAGTTTTTAAAAACGGGGAATAATATACACTTTTGTAAATACATGTCAAGTTTTTCTGAGAATATTTTCTTTACGGAAACCTTGACTTTAATCTTTTCCGGTCTATATTACATCTATTCTCAGAAAGCCTGCGCAGATAACAGGAGAAAAAAATGATTGAAAAGCATCATCTTGAAGCAAAAAGAATCACGGAAGGCCCCAACCACCATTTTTTCGGTTATTTTGATAAATTTCCCTGGGATAAGTCCGGCAGATATATTCTGGCACAGGAAACCACTTTTACCGCAAGACAACCCCGTGCCGGGGAAAAAGCCCTTCTGGGAATGATCGATCTAAGGGATAATAACACTTTTATCCCTCTTGCGGAAACATCTGCGTGGTGCTGGCAGCAGGGATGTATGTTTCAATTTCTCAACGATTCGGAAACAAAGGTCATTTACAATGACCGGGAGGGCGATCATTTTGTTTCCCGCATTCTGGATATAAAAACGAAAGAACAGCAAACACTCTGCCGTCCGGTCTATTGTCTGAGTCCTGATGGGAAATGGGCATTAAGTCTCAATTTTTCCCGGCTGGACAGGGAAAGACCCGGTTACGGTTATCCCGGGGCGTTTGATCCCACTGAAAAGATCCACTGTCCGGAAGCTGACGGAATATTCCTTGTGGATCTGAAAAACAATACAGCGAAACTCATTATCAGCGTAGCGGAGATCACGGAAAAATATTACAGAAGCGATATGGAAAATACTCCCGGATGGTTCAATCATCTTCTTTTCAGTCCGGACAGCAGAAGATTCGCCTTTTTCCACCGCTGGCGGCTCTGGAACAAAGACGGGACGCCGGCACGGCATCTCACCCACATGTTTACAGCAGATCTTGACGGGAAAAATATCTGGCCGTTAAATCTGGAAGATATGAGCAGTCACTATACCTGGACCGGCAACAATACCATCATCAACTTTTCAAACCGTTACAAACATGGCTGGCAATACTATCATTATACCGATCAAACAAACAAAACCTCCATTGTGGCAAAAGATATTTTCCCCGGAGACGGTCACTGTTCCTACTCCTCCGACGGAAAATGGCTCCTTACCGATTCCTATCCGGAAACGGATGACTACCGCAGACTTTTCCTTTATGATCTTACAAAAGAAAAAGCCTGTGAGATAGGAAAATTCTATGCCGATCCCACCTATCCCATCCCCACAAGATGCGATTTGCATCCCAACTGGTCAAGAGATGATTCTTTTGTATGTATCGACTCTATCCATGAAGGCTCAAGGCAGATGTATCTCATTGATGTAAGAGAATTCACAAAAGCATAATCTGTAAAATCATAAAAACGGGCAGCAAGTATAAAAAAATACTGCTGCCCGTTCTGGTTATATCATGCTGTTCTTATTTCTTATACGGCATAAGCTCCCGTATTTTTTCAAGGCGGGAAAGAGCTGCCTGTAAAGTGGATTCTTTTTTGGCAAAGTGGAACCGGATAAGATGCCGTACATCCTCTTTAAAAAAGCTGGAACCGGGGACAGCTCCCACGCCCACTTTTTCCGCAAGGATCTCACAGAATTCCAGATCGCTATCATAACCGAACTCTGAAATATCGGCAAGAACATAATACGCCCCCTGCGGGGTGGTATGTTTGATTCCTGCATGATCCAGTCCGTCCAGGAAAAATTTCCGTAAAGAAGTATATTTTTCCTGCAAAGCACTGTAATACCCGTCATCAAAATTCAAAGCAGTAACAGCCGCCTCCTGCAAGGGGGAAGCCGCCCCCACTGTCAGAAAATCATGGACCTTGCGGATGGTTTCCGTAATAACCGGGGGAGCGATAACATATCCCAGACGCCAGCCGGTAATGGAATAGGTTTTGGAGAGAGAGGAACAGATAATGGTTCTCTCCCTCATCCCGGGAAGAGTGGCAAAACAAATATGCTTATGAGGTGCATAAATAATATGTTCATAGACCTCATCAGTGATTACATACGCATCATATTTTTCCACAAGACGGGCAATAAGGGAAAGTTCCTCATAAGTAAAGACTTTTCCGCAGGGATTGGAGGGATTGCAAAGAATAAGGACTTTCGCCCCTTTTCTGAAAGATTCTTCCAAATCCTTTTCATCAAAGAGAAATTCCGGTGGCCGCAAAGGAACATAAATGGGTTCCGCGCCGGAAAGAATGGCATCCGCCCCGTAATTCTCATAGAAGGGGGAAAATACGGCTACTTTCTCTCCGGGATCGACTATACTCATCATACTTGCCATCATTGCTTCCGTACTGCCGCAGGTAACAACGATCTCTCTTTCCGGATCCACTCTCATTCCGGTAAAATGTTCCTGTTTTGCAGCAAGAGCTTCCCGGAAATTCTTTGCTCCCCAGGTAATGGAATACTGATGAGGACCATGGGCGGAAACATGGGCAAGAGCTTCTGTAAGTTCCGCAGGCGGTTCAAAGTCAGGGAATCCCTGGGAGAGATTGACAGCATTGCAGGCATTGGATACTCTTGTCATCCTGCGGATAACGGAATCCGTAAATGTTTTTGTTCTTTCAGAAAGATTCTGCATAGTCATTCTTTCTTTTAAATCTCAACAAAATCCCATCCCATAAGGAAGGCAAAAGAGGCAAAAAGTGTTATATCGCCATTGTAGGAAAGGACGCAATGATGAGTTCCGCCTTTTTTACTGTATTCCTCCAGAAATTCCCCGATATTCCGGTCATTTCCGGGAGTGAACCATCCCCGCATATCCTTCAACTCTTTGTCATTCTGGGCGGTGAGAACTCCCTTACAGGCAATGAGAGTATATTTCCCCTCCCCTGCGGGAGCAAGATTTACCAGAACAGCTTTTCCGGATTTCAGACATCCGGTAGCGGCAGTCATCTCATCTGCATCCGTAAATTTCCAACCTCTTTTGGAAAGGAAGGGTTTCTGATCCATAAGAGCAATATTCATTTCCCCCATGTGACTTAAAAAGATCCGGTTGCCTTTCCAGTCCGGGCAGAACATTTCTGTAAATGTGGTCTCTTTATTGACTTTCAGAAATGTTCCGCAGAGAAGAGCTGTAAGCACATCCCCCTCCCCTGCATATCCGGTTCCTCTTGCCATGGCTTTGGAACATTCACTGAACGGCACAACGGAAAAACCCATATTGCGGTCACATTTCAGAAAATTGATACTGAAAGCGTCAAGTGCATTTTTTTCCACCCATTTCCGCAGTTTCAAGCCGTTTTTTACAGTATTATACTGCACTTCTTCCGGCACATCTTCTGCAATTAGGAAATGTTCTTTTTCCCAGTTGATCTCCTCCCGGATCTCATCTTCCGAAGGCATATATTTTTCATCATCCTTATAAGGAATTTCCTGCATACCGAATTCCCCTTCCGGAATACGGAAATCCCCCATTCCGGCAAAGACACCGCCAATACTTCCCACTTTTCCATGGGAAAATCTGTACGCCATGGAGGCTGCGGTAATGGCTTTTTCCACTTTTGCCATATAGAGAGGATCTTCATAATGTCCGGCACAGATCAGAAATCTTTTCTTGCGCTGCAACAGCAAATTGCACATATCCTGCACCCCGTGGATCCCGTGATTGAGCATGAGTTTGCCGCCGAAAGAAAATTCAAATTCCTGATCCGGAGTGGTATCAAAGACAACGAGAGGAAGTTGCGTGGAAGCAAGCGCATCAATACTTTCCAGAGAGGGAGAATAGGCTGTATGCAAAGTAACGATGACCTCACATTTTTCATCTTCAAACTTTTTCACCGCCGCCTTGAACTCCTCCGCCACACGGCAGAGAGGAACCGTAATGACTTCAAAAGAAAGTTTTTCCAATGCCTTTACAGCATCATCGGCAAATTTCTGTGCCTTCTCATGGTTGGCAGGGGAAAAATCATCATACAATTTTACATAAAGGGGAAGAAGAGCTATTTTCATTTTTTCATCCTTTCCACGGTTTGCGAGTAGAGAGAATAAGCATTATTGAAGAAGAAATCCTCCAGAACTTTTCCGGGAAGATCCAGAGAAAGAATACTTCTTATCTGTTCATACAGGAAAGGTACATAAGTAATTTTTCCTGTATTGTCATGTAAAGATGTACCAAGATTAAAGTTTTCCGGGGACATATACACATACTGATGATTGATCTCCACAGATTTTCCATGCAGAAAAGATATGGGTGCATCCGTCCCGAACAGGATCCGTTCTGCGGGAAAATGATCGAAAGTATATTGCAATACCCCTTCATGGTTGATCATTGCCGTATCCCAGTATGCGTTGGGATACCGGACAAATTCATCCACATATTTTACCGCACATCTTTTGTAATAAGCTCTGCCGATATGGGCAAAAATAAATTTTATATCCGGATAAGTCTCACACAAATACTTCATCTGGCTTCTGTTGAGTGGATCTTCCAGACGCATTTTCCGGGGAATATGGATGGTGGCGATCAATTTATTTTTATTGAGATATTCCAACTGCTCTTTCGTGAAAAAGTCCAGAAGTTCCACCTCGGCATTTTCCCTTTTCAAAGCCATATTTGCATAAGGTTTCACTCCGGCAAGATGATATTTTTCAATATCACAGGCAATCTCCTCCACAGAGTCATAAGCACTCAAAAGCCGCAAACCGAATACCTTTTTATTATCCACACCGAAGGAAGAGGCATGGGAACGGTTTACTTTCATGGAAGGCCCGCCGAATCCGGTAAGAAACATCTCCACACCGGGCAGCATCTCTTTGTAAATGGAGAAAAACTGCTCCACAGTAAACTGCCATTGGGTCTTTTCAAGGTAGGAGATCTTATCTGTTCCCCATTCAGGAGAGTAACTATCCTTCATTATGATATGCACATGGGAATCAAAGATCTTTGAGGGAAGTCTTCCTGCGAATTCCTCCTGAAAGACTTTTCTATCCTGTTCTGTCACCATTTCAAACATTCCTGTCAGCTCCTTTCATTGCCATTTTTGCAGCACCGACGGCACCGGTATATTTATCAAAGGGAGATGTTTCGATCTCCGCCTCCCAGACTTCCGCTATATATTTTCTCCATGCAGGGGATTCGGAAGGTCCTCCGCAAAGAACAATACGGGAAAATTTTCTTTCCGGAAATGCCCTTTCCCGGAAAGTCCGGCAGGTTTCCAGCATCTTTTCTCTTGCATTTCCTCCGGCAAGTGCTTCATCATTGAACTTTTGATAACGGTCTTTTTCTTTTCCGTAATGCGTTACGATCCACTCTTCCAGTTCCAATCCCACTTTGCTCCAGGAACGGATCAGCCCCCAGGAGCCGCCTTCATGAACCATAAAAGGGTCGGAAAGATAGCCTGTTTTCACCGTTCGCGCCTTCACCGGGGCAAAACCGACCCAGCTTGTACCGCAGGAAATAAGCATCTCCCCTTCCTTTGTGATATTGCACGCTCTTGCCGCAGAAGGATGATCGAATGATCCGGCAACAACTTTGGTATTTTCCGTAAGATTGCCGCCAAGGATCTCTTTTCTCAAATTCCCGATGACCGTACATGACGGCACAAGAGAGGATAATTGGCATTCTTTCAGAGAGAGATCATCAAGAAAAGGTTTGTAATAGGAAAAGGTTCTCTGATCCTGTAAATAAAAGGGGGTGGCGGAAGAGTGATCCAATGCCCAGTTTCCGCAAAGGTGATACTGGAGGAAATCGTTATTCATACAGATGCGGCTTTCCCCTTTGAAAATATCCGGAAACTCTTTCTGCAACTCTTTGATGTGAGTATAGGGAAACCCCTTCACCCAGGGCCAGCCAACGATATCATGAAGATCGTCAACGGGACTTGCCTCAATTTTTCTCCCGTCCAGCCAGCTTACGATATTACAAAGAGGGTGTCCTTTTTCATCGGCAACAAGCGTATTGCCGGAAGCGGCACACATGGAAATTGCCTCAACAGGGCCATCAGCACAGGCGGCAAGGGAACGGATCTGCTGTAAACTTTTTTCCAGCCAGGAATTGCTTTCCATGGTCACTTTTTCCCCGTCACGGAGAAAATTGATTTCCATAGAGGAGCTTTTTACTATTTTTTCCCCGTCCCATAAAACCGCCTTTGTTGCACCTGTCCCCAAATCCAATCCGATAAAGTAAGCCATTATTTCACCTTTTCAAGCCCTTCCCGGATCTTTGAAATGATATGATCCATCATCTTTTCCGTTGTGATAAGAGGCAGTTTCAATAATGCAGCTTTCGGGCAGTTGGGTTTATAGGTCTGAACACTGATATCTATACAGTATTCATCAGAAAGGATATGACTGAATGTGTTTGCCTTGTCCCGGTCAAAGAAGATAATGGAAGTAAGAAGCTCATCGCCTTCCACTTTGTCAACAATCCCGGTGAAAGAGGCTGTTACATTCAAAAGTTTTTCCCGCCAGATTTTTCCTGCTTCTTCAATATAAGAAGCATTAGCCATGGCAAATTCCATAGTAATCAGATTGGCAAGGGAGGCAAGTTCCTCCTGACCATTGGTCACTAAAGCACCGAACTGATTGAGATTATCCATGGGAGCAGCAATCAGCATTTTGGAGGCGGGATACTGTCCTCCGGGGAAACCTTTACCTACAGAAACAAAATCCGGACGGCATTTGTATTTACGGAAAAGGAACATCTCCTTTGACCACATGCAGGACTGGATCTCATCCACAAGAACAGGAATATCATGGGCATCGCAAATGGCATGGGTTTCCTTTACAAAAGCATCGGTAAGACGGATCCCGGCATAGTTCATCAGTACAAGTTCATGGGAGAACAAGGCGATCTTGTATTTACCGCAGTCATATTCCTCCACGATCTTTTTAAATCCATCCACATCATTGATGGGACAGGCAACGATTTTCAATAATCCTGCATTGATGAGGATCTCCGCAGCATCCGGCCAGAGTCCCCGCATCATCTGGGTAAGGACAGTCGTCCCGTGATAATTGGCAGTATTTCCTCCGTCGGAGTCTGCCATGACCACAAATACCGGGATCTTTCCTTCATAGGGGGGAGCAGGGAAATCCCCCTGCAATTTATAGAATCTGGCAAAAGCCATCTTGTAAGCAGCCTCACAGGCAAGAGAACCTGTTTCCAGATTGACGACACGGTTGAGAACGTGTTTATCTTTGGAGGCAAGCACCTTTTCCAGAGCTTCATCATCCTTTTTATCTATTCCGTTGGCTGTCCGGATAAGTTCCCTTTCCAGCAGACGGGTGAGATACCCTCTTGTATTGTTATGGGTAAGATTGGTTATCCCTATACGGTATGCATTGAGCAGAAGTTTGTAACCGGGGAAATTATGACCGAGGGATGCCTGATAGTGTTCACTTTTCCCGATGAAGGCGATCTTCCCGTTTTCCCCCACCCTTACACATCCCAAACCGCTTAAAGGGGCAGACTCTCTGTGAAAGGCTCTGGCAAAAGCGTTGGTGGCAGCTCCGGGGAAAGAAGCGGATAATCCATCACAGATCTTTTTCCCGCTTTGCAAGGCAAGTTCTTCCGCCTTTTTTGCAAAATCTTCCGGATAAAATTCCACTTTTTCATCGGCAATGGCTTTCAGTTCTTCAAAACTTCCCAGTCCCAATGCGGCTGAAGCCCCGCAGACAGCATTTATATATTTTTCTCCGGCGATATCTGTCAACGATCTGCTGATATTTTTTATCATAACAAACATCCTTTTTTCATTTATTTTCAAGATTTTTTCTGTATTATCATAAAATTTCAAAGGAGATGGAAGTATGTTTTTCCATCCATGAACTTTCTTTTACTTATAACATACACCCATTCACCGTTTTTTCCTACATACAGTACCTTTTTTTACTTACAAAATAAATAAAAAAAATTATATTTTTGCATTTTCCCGTATTATTACGCTTTTCTGCCCCCGTGGATACCGTTTTTTTCGGATTACCATACCGGGAACAGAGACACCTGTAAAAAAATCCGGGGAGAAAGAATATAAACTCTTCCCGCCCCGGGTTATTCTGAATATGAGTAACCTGTCACACCCTCATATTCTGACTTTTTTCCGGATATGTCCTTTATATTTTACGGTAGCCGCATTTGGGACAAACCCCGTTTTTAAGAGCAATCCCGCATAGCGGACACCGGTCGATAGTTCCCTCCGGCTTGAAATCGCAGGAGGCGGCATTTACTCCGCTTGTGAAGGTAAGTTTCACAATATTGAGCTTGTCTTTCAATAATTCATATACGATTTTGATCATACCCTCCACCGTCATAGTTTCCTTAGTAACAACAAGACGGCATTGGGGATGTGCTGTGGCAAGTTCTGTTTTGAAGGCAGGTCCCGTCATTTTATTGGTGGGGGCTCCGTTTTTGATCCCCTGTATTTCGTAAACATCAAGGATGGCAGGCAGAAGCGGATCATCTTCCCGTAAAATAAGAGCGTGATCAAAGTTCTGCAATACTTCCCATGCCGTTTTCTGGATCTCATTGCAGGGGAAAACCATATTGACCCCTTTATTGATACTGTCTTCCACTTCTATGGTCAGATGTCCGGTATGTCCGTGGAGATATTGTGCTTCCCCTTTGAAATTGTAAAATCTGTGGGCATACTGCAATTCGATGTGGGCAATACTTCTCATAACAACCTCCCTGTTTCATTTTTTTTATTTTTT
>JAZKZE010000054.1:0-10695 GCA_045612485.1 Victivallales bacterium
ATGGCGGAGAGAAGGGGATTTGAACCCCTGACAGGCTTATGCCTGTAACGGTTTTCGAGACCGTCGCTTTCGACCACTCAGCCATCTCTCCAAAGTTAACAATAAAGGTACTTTAATATACCTTTCTTTTCTGTTTTTTCAAGTCATTGGAATACATATTCCCGGATCTTTTCCGCCATATAAGAAAGTTTTTCTTCCGTCATACCCGGATATACCCCGATCCATAAAGCATCATTCATCAATTTATCCGTATTGACAAGTGTTCCGGATACTCTGTAATGCTTCCCCTCTTCCAAATCTTCAAAACAGGGGTGCTTTATAATGTTCCCCGCAAAAAGATTTCTGGTCTGTATCTGATTTTTTTCCAGATATTGTGCCAACTCATTCCGGTTCAGGCGTGCCGTATCTTCCACAATAATCAGAAAACCGAACCAGCTGGGATCGCTTTTTTCATACTTTTCAAAAAATGACAACCCGGGCAAATCCTTTACCTTCTCATAAAGATATTGGAAATTTGCCTTTCTTTTTACGGTAAAATCAGGCAGTTTCTCCAACTGGGCACAGCCGATCGCCGCCTGCATATCACTGGCTTTCAGATTGTAACCGAAGTGACTGTAAACATATTTATGATCATATCCCACAGGCAGATCACCGAATTTTCCCGTAAAACGTTTTTTGCAGAAATTATCCACACCGGAGGGACAACAGCAATCCCGTCCCCAATCCCGCATGGAAAGCAGGATCTTTCCCAGAAGAGGATCATTTGTATAAACTGCCCCGCCTTCTCCCATGGTCATGTGATGGGGCGGATAGAAACTGGATGTGCCGATATCCCCCCATGTTCCGGTCAATCTTCCGTCAAAGGAACTTCCCAGAGCGTCACAATTATCTTCAATAAGAAAAAGTCCGTGTTTTTTACAGAACAAAGCAACCTTTTCCAGATCAAAGGGATTTCCCAGAGTATGGGCGATCATTATTCCTTTCGTGCGTTCTGTCAAGGCATTTTCCAGAAGAGAACAATTGATATTTGCTGTATTTTTTTCCACATCAATAAATACCGGCACAGCCCCATACTGGATAACAGGGGCAACCGTTGTGGGAAAGGAACACGCTGCCGTAATGATTTCATCCCCTCTTTTTATCCTTTTTTCCCCCAGAAGCGGAGAGGTAAGTGCCATAAATGCAAGAAGATTGGCTGAAGAACCGCTGTTTACAAGATAAACATTCCTTACACCGAGATATGCGGCAAATTCTTTTTCAAATTTTCTTGAATACCGTCCGTGGGTGAGCCAGAATTCCAGTGAAGCATCTGCAAGAGCAAGCATTTCCTTTTCATCAAAGACTCTTCCGGCATAGTTTACTTTGCTTTTTCCGGGGACAAAAGATTCCTTCTGTTTTTCTCCGTGAACAAGAAAATAATATTCCTTCACCTTTTCCAGTATCTCATTTTTCAATGATTCCATTGCTTCTTCTTTATTCTTCACGGCATACTCCAAATCACATTTGCTTTATCTGCATCGGAAATATATTCTTCCAGTTGCGGTATCAGAATATTTTCATCTTTTTCATGGCAGGCACGGTACCATTGAGCCGTTGCCATAAAAGTCTTTTCCATATTCCAGATACTCTTCCACAAAAGTTTTTCTCTTGCGTTACTGCTGTCCAGTAAAAGAAGATTTGCTTCATGGGGCTGATCCTCTGACGGGACAGTTTTTATTCTGATCTTATTCCAGTATTTCTGAAGTGATCCGGCGGCATCCGCCACAGAAACGATATTTTCCTTTTCCGGTCCGAAATTCCACCCCTGTGCAAATTCTTTTTTCCCGCGGAACAATTCCGCACCGAGAAGAAGATAACCGGAAAGCGGCTCAAAAACATGCTGCCAGGGTCTTACAGAAGAAGGATTCCTCAAAACAGTTTCCCGGTTTTCGACAGCTCCCCGTATCAGATCCGGAACAAGACGGTCGCAGGCATAATCCCCGCCGCCCACCACATTTCCGGCACGGCAGCTGCCCAGAAGCGTCTGATGACTTTTTCCGTATTGTTCCACGGAAAAAAAACTTCTCCGGCAGGAGGAAACGATCAGTTCCGTACACCCTTTGGAGGCACTGTAAGGATCATATCCCCCCATGGGATCACTCTCTTTATACGGGACAAGTGTTTCCCGGTTTTCATAACACTTGTCGCTGCTTATTACAACAATGGAACGGATACTTTCACAATTCCGGCAACATTCCAGTATATTTGCCGTCCCCATGATATTTACGGAAAATGTTTCCAATGGATCAATGTAACTTCTCCGCACAAGGCTCTGTGCCGCAAGATGAAATACGATCTCCGGGCGGATCTCTTTTATAATTTTTTCCAGTTTTTCCTTATCCCGTATATCGCAATAGAACGTTTCCGCAGGCAATTCCCGGCGGCACATCCCCCAGAGGGAAAGTTCCGGCATGGGAAGAGCTGTCCCGTAAACTTCCGCCCCAAGTTTCTTCAGGAAAAAAGATAAATACATCCCCTTGAATCCTGTGGAACCTGTTACAAGAACTTTCCTTCCCTGATACACACCGCAAAACATTCTGTAAAATCCTTTACTTCCAGTATTTTGTCCAGGGAGCATCCCCTTTTTCCCACAGCTCATTCAGATAGTGGTACTCTCTGGGATTATCCATACACTGCCAGAACCCTTTATGCCGGAATGCGGCAACCACCCCATCTCCGGCAGCATTCTGCATGGGAGCGTGTTCAAAAATAAGATCTTCCCGGTCTTCGGTATATTTCCGGATAAAACTCTTTTTCAGAACCATGAATCCTCCGCTTACATATCCGCTTTGATGCTGAAGCGGCTTTTCGGAAAAATCCGCCACTCTGTCCCCATCCAGACAGACTTCGCCAAACCGTCCCGCAGGATGCACAGCAGTTAATGTAAGAAGACTTTTCTGCTGTTTATGAAACTCATACAACTGAGCAATATTCACATCGGAAAGCCCGTCACCGTATGTCAGAAAAAAATCTTCTTCATCCGCAGGAAGATATTTTTCTATTCTTGCCAGACGGCATCCTGTCATACTGCGCAACCCGGTATTGGCACAGGTGACCTGCCAGGAAGCCTCATCTTCACTTATATCCAGATAACGTATGGAGGAGGGATCACCCAGAGTAAGGGTAAAATCATTTCTTCTCTGACGGTAGTTGATGAAATAGTCTGTAAAAACTTCTCTTTTATATCCCAGACAGAGGATAAATCTTTTTACCCCGAAAGCGGCATAGCATTTCATAATATGCCACAAAATCGGCTGTTCGCCGATCTGTACCATCGGTTTCGGAGTCAGTTCCGTTATCTCCCGCAATCTTGTCCCCATTCCACCGCAGAATATCACTGCCGGGGGCATTTTTATATCACTCATATTCCACCTGTTGTTTATTTTTCCGTTACAATATACCACTTTTTCCGGTATTTGTCAATATCTTCTCTTACTTTATTGCCAATGACTGTGACTGTGTATTGCATTTCAGAAGCGGCGCATATTCCCCCTTCCCTGTTGCGGGAAGAGCTGTATATACACCGGGGAGCTGTGCCCTGATCTCATAAGAAATATTTCCTTTTCCCCGGGCAAGATTGCGTAAATAGAACCTTGCCTCCGTTTTGCCGTACTCACGATAGACGGGAACAAAAGAATTCCACTGATACCCGCTGCGGGCATTTACATATTCAAATCCCGCAGGCAAAGGATCAAGCAAACTTACATAGTCATAATCATTGCCGCTTTCCGGAATAAGTTCCACTTCCACAATGTCTCCGGGCAGGAGCTTTTCCTCCGCCACAAGTTTTTTCCTTATATAGTTTTCCACCTCCACTTTTACAGAAGAGCCTTTGCCATCCACCATGGAGGAAGATGTTTTTACAGGGATCTTTTTATAGTATTGCCGTTTTATTTTCATTTCTTTACCTGCCGGCTTTATCCTGTCTTCCAGAGAAAAATATGAAAGGGAAAGATTATACAATAAAGCACCTTTTCCGGCATAAGATACGGTAAAATCCTGTTTTCCATTCTGCAAAAACTTCTTTCCCTCCTGAGAATTTTCCTCAATAAAAAAGGAAAGATCCTTCCATATATTTTTTCTCCCGATCTTCACTTTTTTCCACTCTTTACCATTCAGAAAAAGAGTTACCTCCATATCGGTACTGCTTTCCCCTTTTTTCAGCATATATTCAGAAAGTGCCTGCAAAACCTTCCCCAGACTTCTTGTGGAATTCCGCCATGGAGAATATTGGATATTTACAGCAAGATACCGGGCAAGAGCCGTACACAGAAAGTTTTCCCCATCCTCTTCCAGAAGAAGGGAGAGAAAAGCGGAATTGGTCATATTGTCATTTCCATACCAGAAACAGGAGAAGGAAACAGGAATGGAAAGATATGCAGTTCCATTTGCCCTGTTTTCCGTTAAATACTGATAAAGATTACGGATGACTTCCTTCCTTTGCGGTGAATTTTTAGCCAATGCTTTCCCCAGCATGGCAAGTCCGTAAGGAGAAAGATATTTTTTCTTTTCCAGAAGTATTTTCTCCATTTCCGGAATATGTTTACCGCATTGGGTCAATACTTTCAAAACAAGGGCATCCGTATCGGAGGGAACAAGTTTTTTCTCTTTTATTGCGGCAAGGCGTTTTTCTGTATAAGAATGAAGATACTTTACACCTTTTTCAAATGCAGCAGGATTTTTCCCGTCTTTTTTATATTCTTTCACATACAAAAGTGCCTCAAGAGCCTCTGCTGTGGTATCCGGATAAGAGTGTTCACTGTTTCCGGAGAACCATCCCCAGCCGCCATCGGAATTCTGCATGGCAAGAAGCATCTTTTCCCCATCTGAAAGATTTTTGGCAAAGAGGGTTTCCGTATAGACCGGTACATCATTTTTCCATAAATACTCTTTCCACAAAGGATCAAGAGATGTTTTGGTTAAAGAAAGATCATTAAAAGAAAGTTTTAATGTATCCAGAACCCTTTTTGCCGCAAGAGCCGGAACAAATTTACTTACCGTTCCAAATATATTTTTACTTTTATCCGCTGCAAGAAACGGCAGCAATCTCATGGCGGGAGCTGCAACGGAAGAAGCCAGATCAAATGTAAGGAGGAAAGAACCTTTCCTTCTTTTTTCCGGAACCGTAAAGGAAACAGTTTTGGTATTTGTCTCTTTGTCAAGGGAACCGCCGTAATAAAGAGTTTCCGGAGAGCCTTTCACAAGTACAGGAAGTTTCAGAAGGAGAGCATCACTTTTTCTGCTTCTATTGTCCCATGCTTTCAAAGTAAAACTCCCCTCCCCTTCCTGCATTGCCTTAATGGGGAAAGATATACTCTTATATCCTTTTGCGGGAAGTATTATTTTCTCCCTTTTCTTTCCGCCTGTCATAACAGCGGAGGGGGTATTATTCTGCAAAGAAAAAGTAATATTCATTTCTTTATCTGTAAGATTATGGAAATGGGCAATAAGGGTACTTTCATCCCCATTTATGAGAAAACGGGGGAGAGTAAGGCGGCACATAAGATCTTTATTTACCGTAAATTCTGTCATTGCTTCCCCCACCATGTTATCGGAAGTCAAGCCCCATGCCCGCACCCGCCAGGAGGTAAGGTCATCGGAAACAGGAATAAGAACTTCTGCCATGCCATCCTTTCCCACGTCCTTTCTTCCGATCCACAATAAAGAATCTGCAAAATTTTCCCGGATGGAAACTGTATTTTCCATTTCCTGTCCGCTTCCGGAAGAAGTTTCAGAAACAGAAGCATCCATATTTTCCGCCCTTTTCAAAGGAGCCATTGCCATTGCCGCAACGGGGGCGGAACGCCCTTTTGTCAAGAGGTTCCGCCTTTTTACCGATACATAAGTTTCCATACTTGTATTCTCCTCCTGCCTGACCTTTTCTTTTCCGAAGCCCTGGAAACTTTTTTCCGGAAGGAACCACAAAGACCAGATGGAAGACAAATCGGGGATGTAACTGCCTTTATGAACAGGGATTTGCGTCTGCATCAAATGTCCGATCCTGCTGTAAAAATGCCGTTTCCAGCCCCAGAAGAAGGAGAAAATATTTGCCGCATTGTTTCGGGCGGTCTGTTCCAGTTTCCGGTCATAGACGGCAAGAGTGAATACTCCCTGCAAAGGATTGCCTTTTGTATCTTTCAACAAAACTTTCAAAGGAAGTTTCCCGCCGGGTGCTGCCGTTTTTTCTGCGGGAAGCAAAGTTATATCCATGATCTTTTTTTCCGGCGGGACAGGAATATTCATCCTTTCACTGTATATTTTTCCATCCCTCACCGTAACGACTTCAAAAAAAGTATTGGGATGATCTTTATCCGTTATTGCCATTTCCACCACCATACTTTTTCCGGTCATAACGGCTTTTTCCATACTGCTTACCCGTTCCGGATGCCGGAAAAGGAAAAATGTACCATTTTCCCATTTGGAAGTAATAAGAAATCTTACTTTTTCCCCGGGAGAATAGCAACTCTTATCCCGAATGATCTCCAGGGGCAATTCTGTATAGATATTCTCTGCAATATTTTTTTCATTTTTATCCATTCCCCGTACAAAAATAAGTTGTGAAGCAATTACCTTTCCTTTGGGGGTAACTACTTCCGCCTCCAGAAGATAAGAAGAACTTTCCCTTATGGAAATGGTAAATTTTCCTTCCTTCAGAGAAAATTTTTCCTTTTTCAAAAGTTTCCCCTTTACAGGCAGCAGATCTTTCCCCATCTTCCTTGTATAAAGAGAATAGATAACAGATCCATCCTGAATTTTTTCCCCTTCCGGAGTATAAACGGCAACTTCCGGAGTGATGATTTCTCCCGGAAAATAAAATCCTTTTCCGCACAGAATATATACATAAAAAGGCGTATTGCTTACCGTAACGGAATGAGATGCCATAACAGGAGAATTGGAATCATCTTTCACTTCTGCCTTTATGGTATAAAGGGAATTCCTGCCGGCAAAGCGTTTTGTGATCTTTTCAGGAATCGTTACAACTCCTTTGCCCTCTTTATCCGCTTTCAATTTTCCTTCCAAAACAAGTTCACTTCCGGTATTCCCCCAGTGGGCTGTATGGATGGAAGGCATCCAGCGTTTACAGCAGTAAAAATATCCTTTTCCGTAGAGAAAATCAAAGGGGGCGGAAAGGGGGAAGGAAAAATGTTTTTCTTTCCGGTAAACTTTCCAGGAGATCCCGGCACCGCTCATGGGGGCGGAAGTATAATATTTTCCTTGCAGGAAAAAGCAGATTTTTTCTCCGTTTTTCACGCTGGAAGCATTGGAAGAAACGGTTAATTCACAGTCATTTTTCTTAAACTCTTCCACAGCAAATGTTATACTGCCGTCTTTCCCGTAAATACGGTATATGCCAAGCGGGGCATCTTCCGGGAGCTTCACAGAAGAGGTAAAGGAAGAAGTTTTTTCATCCACAGGAAGAGCTTTATCATATAATTTTGTATTTCTTGCACCCCGGATGGCTACAGTATATTTTCCGGGCATTTTTGGAGTTTTTCCTTCCGTATAAGAGGGGGTTCTTACATACCCTGTAAAATATACTGTATCCCCCGGCTTGTAGATGGGGCGGTCGGTAATAAAAAACACCCGGCGTCTTTCCGGGAAATTGGAAAAATGAAATTTACCGCTTACAATATTTACACTCATAATAAGAGGACATTTTTCATCAAAGGATACAAGAAATGAGGTAGAATTTTTCTTCTCTCGGGGAATGATGAATGAACCGTCCTTTCCTGTTGTAAATTCCTTTTTTTCTGTAAAAATCTTATTTCTTGAACCATACTTTTTCACATCTTTTGGATTTCGTGCATAAAAATTTCTGTATGAATAAAGCTGGAAATTTTTTCCGGGAAGAGCTTTTCCAGTTTTTGCATCACAGAAAATGATCCTTGTTCCTGCTTTGCCATTAATGGATAAAAGAGTGCCTTTGGTCACACAATAAAGGGTTTCACATTCTGTTCCATTTTTCAATTTAACCGTAACAAGATAAAATCCCGCCTTCTTTATTTTGGCAAGGGGGATCTTTGTTCCGGTATTCAAGTGGCCTTTGCGGGGGTAAAGTTTCATCTCAAAAGAATCAATGATTTTCCCTTCCGCCAACTCTTTCCAGGGGCTTTCGGTACGCAAATTGTGACTTTTATTGTTGTACCAATAACTGTATCCCATGAATGAATAGAGATCGTAAGGTACTTTTTCATTTACAAGAGAGCGTTTTGTTAAAAAGGTCTCATACAATTTTTTCCAATCCAGTTCCCTTACCGTAACAAAAGCACTTTCTCCATTGCGGTAAATCAATTTTACTTCCGCCTTCTCCCCCTCCACACTCATTTTTACAGGAAGGAGCATACCGTAAGATCCTGTTATATTTTTGATCTCTTTGAGTATATTTTTATCTTTTGGAGATTTTTCCAATGCCTTTTTATAATGTTCCACAGCTTTTTCCAGTTGCAAACGGGAGGTGTAAATACGGGCAAGCAGAATATCTTCCCCGGCCTCACGGAAAAGCCGGATATAATTATACTCCTCCGGAAGCGTGATCTTTTTTACCCCGGAAGCAAGACGGCAAATGGATTCATTTTCCTTTAAGGAGCGCAGTTTCTCTATATTTTTCTCATAGTTGTAATACTCATTTTTCAGCTGCCCGTCCAGAAAGGAAAAATCAAATTCCTTATAAAGAAAATTGGCAAAGTCACGGAACGCTTGTTTATAAATTACAGAGTTTTCCGGAGCTTTTTTCATCATCTCCCAGCAGTAACGCAATCTTTCCCCGTCATTGGCGGCAGATTCAAAAGAGGAAGGGACTTTATATAAAAGAGGATCTCCATTTTTATCCACCGGAGGCGGAGAATAGGAGTAAGAGGAAATCTTATCATATCGGGGAGCCTCTTTCAGGTTTGTAAGATTTTGGTATTTCCATGTTTCCCCTCTTTCTTTTGCAAGAAAACGCGTGAGGGCGGCATAATATTTTCCTCTTGCGGCAGGACCGGAATTGTCAAACTTTTTCTTTGCTTTGTAAAGATGCTGCAAAAGCCGTATTCTGTCATATTCCTGTAAATTGACACTTCTTGCCCGAATACCTCCGGGATACCCCCTTACAAGTTTACCGTCAAGTATATAACCAAAGGAAAATCCTGTTTTGAGATTTTCCAATACAGAAAGATTTTCCGGAAAATTCTTCATCACAAAATCCTGCAAAGAAGATTGTTCCCCATATTTTCCCAGACGGGCATAAGAATCATCCCCGAAACGGTAAATTTCCCCGGCAAGCAACTCATCAGAGTCTTTCGCCATTTTTTTCAGGGCATTATAAGAAAGGAGAGCTGCCTCCTTATAATTTCCATTGTTATATAATTTTCTGATTTCTTTCAAATCCTCCTTTACTCCTGCGGAAAGAATAAAAGAAAAGAAAAAAACGGGGATCGTTAAAAAAAGGAAAATCCAGTTTTTCATATAAAACTCCTTTATTATTTCAGAAGTCCGTGAAGCATAACTTTCTGCTCCGGAATGATGTCATTATGGAATACTTCCGCCATATTGCCCCCCACAATACGGGTGAATAAAGAAAGATTCAACCTTGCAAGATATACTTTCCCGTCCTTCTCATAAATTGCCACCTTGCAGGGGATCATACTGCCAGCTTTCCGGCTTTGTGGATCTTTCAGTAGTTTTGCGGCATATTTGCTGTTGCAGAGTTCAAAAACAGCAATACGTTCCCCTTCTTTCATGTACGGCATCCCGCATTGGACTTTCCGGCAGATCCAGGAGGGATTTTCCGCTGCGTTCTGCTGAAAAAGTTTTACAGATTCCTCAAAGGCATACTTACATTCATATTCCGGCAAAATCGTATGACGCAGAAAAAGGATCCCTGCAAGGAACAGCAAAGCCGCTCCCGGAAGAGCCCCGAAAAAAATTGCAAGATAAAAGGAACGCTTTTCCTTTTTCCTGTTCAAAAGTTTTTCACATACATTCATAAAGATTCCTCAATGTAAAAAAATCATTTTTTTTGAAAATAATATACCTTCAGACAAAGAAAGTTCAAGAAAGGTTTTCCTTAACAGAAAATAATCTTATCTTTTTTTGCCATTCCGGGTCATTTTCCTGTTTTTCTGTTGCAAAACAGGCACTTGAAAAATTCCAAAGAGCCGGTATAGTCATCATTACTTTCAACAAAAGGAGGGGGATATGAAAGTATTTTATTGCAGAAACTGCGGATTTTTCCGTAACTGGGAAGAGGGGAGAAAAGAAGAATATTTCACACAGGATCATGAAGGCTTTTCTCCGGAAAGCCTGGAAAAGCTGGAAAAGCTCCTGCTTGATAAAATGGAGATCCATTGTCCTGTCTGTTGGGAAAAAGGTCTTTTCTCCATTCACGGAGCAACCGTCAAATATGAATTGACGGCAAGAAAAACCAATCTTCTCACGGTGAGAAAATTTTATTATCTGGAAATAAAACGGTAGGCGGCTTCATCCAATTACGCAGAAAGTCATTCATTATTTGAGCCAATATCAAAGTCAATGTACATACACAAAAAAGGACATGACTTCCGGAGAGGTCATGTCCTTTTCGGCTTTTATATGATCCGCAATTCTGCAATCGCGGATCAATGGTTTATTTATGGTTTTACTCAGGCAATGGTCGCCTTGAAGGAGTAAGCATCC
>JAZKZE010000055.1:0-39865 GCA_045612485.1 Victivallales bacterium
TCACAATTCCTTGTGAGCGTCCGCAAGGCGATTGCCCTGCGGTTCATTCGCACATCCACTGCGCGCTGGTTGGCAACCGCCTCGCCTGGCAACCGAACATTTCTCTTTTTTCCATGATTTTATGGGACAGCTGTGAAAAAAATATAAAAAAAGCGGCAGAAAAACTTGACAAGCGTATTACTTTGTATTACCTTATAAGCAGAAAAGGAGCCTGAATTTATGTCAACAGAAAAAAAATCAGCGGTCATCACCTTCAAGGCGGAAGGGAAAATGCTGGATGCATTGAACGATATACCCAACCGTTCCGAATTTATAAGGGCGGCGGTATTGAACGCTCTTTCCGAAACCTGTCCTTTATGCGGGGGAGCCGGCTTTCTCAATGCCAAACAGCGTCAGCACTGGGAAGATTTCTCAAGACAACATACCATCCGCCACTGCCGGAAATGTGACGCCCTCACCTTTGAGTGCAGGGAACACTCCGGAGAAGAAGATGCAGAATATAAAAACTGTAAAAAGGAGTGCTGCAAATGAAAAAGATATTGTTTACTTTCTTTCTTGTTTCCACATGGTTCTTTCCGGTAATACTTTCCGCGGCAGCAGAAAAAAATATCCTCTGTACAACTTTCCCCATCTATCTTTTCACAAAGAATATCACCAAAGGCGTGAAAAATGTGAAAGTATCCCTTCTGATACCGCCCGGGACAGGGTGTCCCCATGATTACACCATCACACCCGGTGATATGCGGAAACTTGCAGTAAAAAATCTGATTCTGGTGATGAATGGAGCGTCTCTGGATGATTTTTTTCTGAAAAGCGTGAAAAAAGTCAATCCAAATGCGGTGATCATAGATTCTTCCGGAGATATTGAATTATCTTCCGCTTCTCCCGGGGATACGCATACCCATCATCACCATCATCATACTCCTTCCTGCAATTCCTGCGGGACTCACGGGGATGACTCTTCCGCTGAAACGAAAAGCGGCAATCCCCATCTTTTTGCCTCTCCCTTTACAGCAAGAAGAGTAGTGAAAAATATCGGGGAAGGGTTGGAAGATGCGGATCCGGCACATGCCTCCTTCTACCATAAAAACACAGCAGAATACATTGAAAAACTCAATAAACTCTGCGGAGAATTTTCCCGTCTTGCCAAAACGTTCCGCATAAGAAAGATCGTTACCCAGCACAGTGTTTTTGATTATCTTGCCGCCCATCTGCATTTGCAGATCACAGGCAATATCAATGAGGGAAATGAAAATGCCCTCAATGCAAGAGATATGCTCCGTCTCATAGGAAAGATCAAACGGGAAAAAGCCGGAGCAATTTTTACCGAACCGCAGTACTCCTCCCGTACTGCCCAGATCATTGCCAGAGAGTGCAAGATCCCTCTTGCGGAACTTGACCCTGTTGCCAATGGCCCTGTAAATGCTTCTCTGGATCATTATGAAAAAGTCATGGGGAAAAACCTTGCCACCATGAGGAAAGTACTCGTTCCATGAAAAATACTCATGAACATAAAAACTGTGCCTGTTGTCACGCACATCCTCTTGCAGTAAAGCTGGAAGATATTTGTGTAAGACTTGGCGGCGTAAATATTCTTGAAAATGTGCGTTTTCACGTTCCGCAAGGGGTTTGTACTGCCATCGTCGGCCCCAACGGAGCCGGAAAGACCACTCTTGTAAAAGCCCTTCTGGGAGATGTCGATCACACGGGAAAAATCCTTTTCCGGCAGGAAAAGACCGGCAGTTTTTCAGAAAAACGTCCGGTATTCGGCTATGTTCCCCAGCGTTTGCAGTTTGACCGGCTTCTGCCCCTTACGGTAATGGAGTTTCTTGCCTGTTCCTTTTGTTTCCGTCCGGTATTTTTCGGTATTTCCCGTTCTTTCCGGAGCATGGCGGAAGAGTATCTGAATGAAGTGGATTGCATAAGAGTGAAGGAACGGAAACTTGGAGCTTTATCCGGCGGGGAATTGCAGAGAGTGCTTCTTGCTCTTGCGCTTATGAGAAAACCGGAGATCCTTATACTGGATGAACCGGCGGCAGGAGTGGATTTCAAAGGGGAGAAACTCTGCTGCGAATTATTGGAAACGTTCCGTAAAAAACAGAATTTCACTCAAATTATGGTCAGTCACGATCTTTTCACCGTTGCCGCCCACGCTGCTCATGTAGTCTGCATCAATCATCAGGTCTATGCGGAAGGCGATCCGGAAAAAGTATTGACTTCCCGGGCATTGCTGGATACATTCGGATTGCACATGGGAATGGTGGATCTGCATAAAAACTGTCACTGTTCAAGAACTTCACACAGGGGAGGAAATGAAAAATGCTGACACATTTTTATGATTTTCTCTGTTCAGCTGTTGCTCTCATTCCGCTGGAATGTATGCAGATGCGTTTCATGCAGGAAGCGTTTATCGGTATATTACTTCTTGCCCCGCTGACCGCTGCTGCCGGAATACAGGTGGTGAATTTCCGTATGGCATTTTTCTCTGATGCCATCGGACACAGCGTTTTTGCCGGAGTGGCAATAGGATTGCTTCTTTCTGTATCCCCGGCAGTAAGTATGCCGGTAACAGCATTGATCGTGGGGGGCGGTATCATGCTTATGAAACGCTGTTCCCGTCTTTCATCTGATACAGTCATCGGTGTATTTTATTCAGCGGTTGCAGCGGCGGGACTTGCCCTTATCAGCCGCAATCCCAATGTGGCAAGGGATATGCAGACTTTCCTCTATGGGGATATTCTTACCATTTCCGGAGGGGAAATCGCCTATCTTTTCATCCTTTCCCTTGCATTTTATATTTTCCAGCTCTTTGCTTTCAATAAACTTATGATCATCGGACTGGATGAGAAACTTGCAAAGGCACACCGGATCAAAGGAGCCCTGTATGAGTATATTTATGTGGGACTGCTTGCCCTTATTGTCATTACCGCAGTCAAGGCGGCCGGAGTATTGCTTGTAACGGCACTTCTTATTGTACCGTCTGCGGCGGCGCGGAATCTTGCCTCCAGTGCGGGAAAGATGTTTTTCCTTGCCCTGGCAACAGGCTTGTTTTCCGGGATCACAGGTTTACTGCTTTCCGCACAGGAATCCATCAATGCTTCTTCCGGAGCAATGATCGTGCTTGTAGCAAGTGCCGTTTTTCTTGTTACGCTTTTCCGGCAGAAAAAAGGATGAATTCCTGTATCAGATCCTGTCAGAAATACAAACCGGGCAGGATCATGCCATTTTCAGGTCGATCAGGCGTAAAAAGTTTTCCCGGAAGATCATCCTTCTTTCCTCATCTGTAAGGTGTTCAAAAAGGACTGCAGCAACGTACATACCGCAATTCATTACAGGAAAATCTGTTCCGAAGAGGATCCTTTCAGGCCCCAGCATCTCCACGCCTTTTTTCACCATCCCCCATCTGGTAAGCCCGGTTCCGGAAATATCAAAATACAAATTGGGATATTTCTGTGCAAGAGTATAATTGCCAACAATGGAAGCATATCCGGGATGTGCCACAAGCAGTTTCAGACGGGGAAAGTTTTTGACGATCATTTCAATATCTTCCAGATCGCTGTTATGATGGATATTCAGAACCATACCCAGATCCTGGGCAAGTTCCATGACCTGAAGCAGTCCTCCGGCATAATATTTTGTATAATTCATCACATAACCGGCAATTTCCCCCACCATACGGAAACCCATATCATAAAATTTCTGAACTTCCGCACAGGATTCCTCCGGGAAATTGGGATGGACATTTACTCCGGGCAGAAATTGATCCGGATAAGCATTATGAACTTCCAGCACCCTTCTGTTGCACTCTTTTATCACAGAAAAATCGCTGCCGTCATTATGGATATTGAATGCTCCGCAGTTGAGGACAATTCCCGCCCGTTTCTGTTCAGCAAAAAATTCATCATAATTTACCGGAATATCCAGTCCGAAATCCCGGTCATTGGCAAGATAAGGGTGCATGTGGGCATCAATGATGCCATATTCAGGCAAATCCAGAAATTTCATTTATTTTTCTCCTGTATTGTAAATTTTCCTGTCCGGTAATAAACAGCAATTTTCCGCAGAAAATACCATATTTTAATGTACATTTCCATAAAAAAAATACAAATAGAAAAACATATTTTTCTGTTTTTTATTTTTACAGACAGTTCCGGCAACTCTCTTTTTCCTGCAAAAATTTTATACAGCAACAGATTTTTTCTGCTGAAACAGAGAATTATTTTCTGCTGAAAACTTGAATTTTGCATTTTCAGATATATATTCATAAAAGGAAATCAAACAACAGGAGTATAAAATATGCAGAAACTGCCCGGTGGCAACGAAACCATCCTTCTGGTGGACGATCAGGAAACGGTATGGGATTTTCTTATAGAGGCATTGCAGAATCTGGGGTATTCCGTCATTCTTGCGGAAAACGGTCTGGATGCAGTGGAGATCTGTAAGCAGAACCCCGGAGAGATCGATCTTGTCCTGCTGGATATGATCATGCCCAAACTTGGCGGTCACGGTGCATTTTATCAAATCAAAGAAGTCGATCCCAATATCAAGATCCTTCTTTCCAGCGGTTTTGTAGCACAGGAGGCTGTGGATGATCTTCTTGCCAACGGAGCTGCCGGATTCCTTCCCAAACCTCACAGGATCAAAACTCTTGCTGAAGAGTTGCGCAGGATCCTCGACGGGAACAAAAACACTCCTTCCGCCTGATATAAATCTGATTTTTCCGCAAGAAATCTTTATGGATCTTTGAACGGGGATTTTTCTTCTGTTCCGGAATCAGGGCAAAAAAATGGTGCACCCACAAGGACTCGAACCTTGGACCCAATGATTAAGAGTCATTTGCTCTACCGACTGAGCTATGGGTGCATTTCCGGTTATTTGTGACATTAATATGCCATAAATCCGGAAAAAGTCAAGACGATTAACGAAAAAATTATGCTTTTTTCTCTTCTTCCGTCTTATTTTCTTGTTCAGAAGCAGCAAGTATTGCCAATTCTTCCTCCGCCTCTTTCTTACTGTCAGCAATGGCTTTCTGTTCGGCGGCGTCTTTCAGATCTTCTGTATCTTTGAGAAGTTCCTCTTTGGCTTTTTTGAATTCATAACTTGCCTTGCCCAGGGAACGGGCGATCTCCGGAATCTTTTTTGCTCCGAAAAGCAGAAGGATCACAAGAAAAATAACAAGGATCTCTGTCATACTCAGGCCCATGAAAACCTCCTTTGTTGATGAGGTAATTTATACTGCAAAAAAATCTTTTTCAAGGAAAAAACGGCAGAAGAGTATTTTTTCTGCCGTTTATTTTCCCTTCAAGACTTATTTTGCTTTCAAAACAAGTCTGCCGTAACCGTCTTTTACATTGAGAAGGATACCGCCTTTTGTTTCTTTGAAGGAGACAGACGGAGTCTTTTCCACAACGGAAAGTTTCATACCTTTTACGCAATCCGGAAGTGATACAAACTCATCTTTCACGCTCTTCTGATAATCCAGATAGATATACCAGGCGTCTTTGAGTTTGTGGCAATAGATGCTGCCAGAAATATCCTTACGGGCAGCGGCATCAAAATACTGACGGTAGGCATAAGTATGGAATTCTTTGCCTGCTTTCACATTGATGTTTCCTGCTGCGGAGGGATAGGTCTTTCTGGTACTGTGAACCCACCAGAAACCTTTTGCCTGTTTGCTGCGGATGGCAGGAACGGAATCGCCCTCTGTCATGGAATAGCCCAGAGCATAACCCAGTACAGGGACAAATTTGCCATTCTTATCATATTTACCCAGGAACTGGATAGAGGAATCCGGAGGATTGTTCACATCCGCAATGTTTCCACTCTTTTCGCTGAAAGTTACAGAGGGCCAGGGGAATCTGAAGAAATTTTCCCCTTTGAGGAAGTTGAAAGAAAACTCTCTTTCCTCGATTTTTTTCCCGACTTTCACTTTATATTTTTTCTTGAAAGGAACAGTCTTGGGGATGTAATAGAAATGGGCTCCTTTACGGTCAAAGGCTCTGGAATTGGGGCACATGGATTGGATGACCCCGTGGATAGAAAGATAGAAGTCACACAGGGCTTTGCAGTAATTGTCTATGATACAGACGCCGCCGGGAGCAAAATCATAGGCAAGACGGACAAGAACGACTGCGGTAATGGAGGGATCATTGAGATCAAGTTTCTTTCCCACATTCTGTTTCTGCTTTGCCAACATGGATTCAGGACGGAGAATATCGTAACTTTCTTCAATGCGGAAGTTTTTGCAGATCACTGTTTCGCCGTCTTTCAGCTCTTTACCGTCTGCGATATATTTCTGGTAATGGAAACGCAAACAGGGCTGATACTGGAAGATACCGGCATATTTTGTCCCTTTGAGTTCCTTACCTTCAAAAAACAGTTTCGAGTTTCTTCCGATGCGGCTGAAACTCCAGGGACGGCGGGAATTTTTTGCAGAATCGGAAAGGGTGGCAAAACGGTCTTTGTCAATAATGGAAACAATATAGAATTTCTGACCGTCCGCTTTGCCCTTATTGATGACTTTCCCCAGATCTTTTTCGGTGAAACCGTGATCTTTGAGGGTGATGGTATCCGCATCGGAACAGCCGTGATTGGCTCCGATATAGGTACTGTTCAGATTGAGGGGGGTGGAGTCGTCCGTACAGGAGTGGACGATGATTTCTTTTCCTGTCTTTTTATCCTGGAGAGTTGCAGAAACAAAATTGATCTGGAAATTGCGTTTTCCCAGAGAGATCCTCTGCAGAAGGAAATATTCCGGGGAATATTCACTTTTGATAAGGATATCATTTCCTTTTCTGCTCACCTGGAGACTGTCTGCCGGCAGTGCGGAAGCAAAAAGACTTCCTGCAAAGGCAAGCAATGCGATAATAAAAAGTTTTTTCATCATACTTTCCTTTCTTTGTGTTGCTTTATTTATACTTTTCCAAGAAGTTTCAGAAATTTCGGGATTGCGGCTTCAAAATCCACGCCGTACCAGTTGTACTCTTTCTGTGCCAGAGTAAGACGCATGGATTCCACAGTATATTCCACAGCCGTGCCCAATGCCTGTTCCAGATTCTGACCATTGATGAGAGCGGCAAAGCAGCTGCTTGCATAAACATCGCCTGTACCGTGGAAAGAGTGGGGCAGATGTTCACTGAAATAAGTTACGAACTCATCTTTTCTGCTGTCATAAGCTGCTACCCCGTATCTGCCCTCCTCAAAGGAGACCCCGGTAAGAACAGAAACAGGACAACCCAGATCACAAAGACGCTTGAGAAGATTTTTTACTTCCTGTTCAGAAAGATCTTCCTTATATTCTTCCCCCAGCATGAAGGCAGCTTCCGTAAGATTGGGGACGATAATATCCGCTTTTCCGCAAAGTCCTCCCATACGTTTGGCAAATTCAGGAGTAAATCCGGGATAAAGTTTACCTTTGTCCCCCATGGCAGGGTCAACAAATTTCAGCATTTTATCATGGTCGAACATACTGAAGATCTTTTCAACCTGTTCGATCTGCCGGAAAGATCCCAGATACCCTGTTGCAATACCGTCATACACGATTTTTTCCTGCTTCCAGTGATCGGCTATGCCGTCAAGATCCTCTGTAAGATCCCGGAAGGTGAAACCTTTGAACGCTGTATGCGTGGAAAGTACTGCTGTCGGGAGGATGGCACACTCGATCCCTGCGGCGGAAATAATAGGCAGGGCAACGGTAAGAGAACATTTCCCCACACAGGAAATGTCCTGAACAGAAAGGACTCTTTTCATAAAACACCTCTTTTTTGGCTGATTTTAAAAGTTTCTGCGTTAATATACATCGGAACATCCTCCATTTCAATCATAAATATACAGAAAAAGTATTCCCTTTTTCATTTACCGGAAAAGGAGGCAGAAATATCTCTTTTTCTGCAAAGCAGTGTTTGACTTTTCCCCGTCATGATGATATAGTACCGCATCGGATATTCTTTTAATATTATAATACATTTTCGGGGATAAAGATGGCGGCAGATTTCGTTCACCTACATGTACATTCAGACTTCAGCCTTCTGGACGGGGCTTGTCATATTCACTGGTCCAAACTCAAACCGGAAGAAAAAGCCGGAAAATATGATATCGTCACCGTTGCCCAGCAGATGGGGATGCAGGCGGTAGCCCTTACCGACCACGGGGTCATGGGCGGGTGTTTTGAGTTCAGTCAGGCATTGTCAAGCAACGGGATCAATCCGATCCTCGGAGTGGAAACCTATATCTCCCCCACCAGTCTTACCGATCACAGACCGGAGATCCCCAGATACCATCTGATCCTTCTTGCGGAAAACTGGGAGGGATACCAGAATCTGTGCCAGATCATTTCCATGGCACATGGACCCGGATTCTATTACAAACCCCGTATCGACAAAGAGTTTCTTGCCTCCCATTGCAAAGGTCTTATCGGTATGAGTGCCTGTCTGCAGGGGGAGATCGCCTACAAAGCCGTCCATGAAGGGGAAAAAGAAGCCAGAAAAGCCCTGGCGGAATATGTGGATATTTTCGGAAAGGAAAACTTTTTCCTGGAGATCATGGATCACAATATCCCGGAAGAAAAAACGGTCATCAAAACTTTCAATGCCCTTTCCAAAGAAACAGGGATTCCCCTTGTTGCCACCAATGACGTACATTATCTGGTAAAAGAACACGCCCGTCCCCATGACCTTATGCTTTGTATCCAGACCCATGCCATGGTAACGGATGAAAAGCGTTTGCGTATGACAGGCCCGGATTATTATTTCAAGTCCCCGGAGGAAATGAAAGAACTTTTCCGGGAACTGCCTGAATCTGTCACCAATACAGTAGGCATTGCGGAAAGATGTCATGTGGAACTGGATATGGAAACAAACCATTATCCTGTTTACCGGGTGAAAGAAGGGGAGACCCAGGCGGAAATATTGCGGAATCTGTGTATCAAAGGTTTCCCCAGAAGATACGGTTACGATCTTCTCAATCCGGACGAAGAGCATAAAGAAAATGCAAAGATGATGCTCACCCGTATGGATTATGAGCTGGGGATCATCCATAAAACAAAATATGACAGTTACTTCCTTGTGGTGTGGGACTTTATCAATGCCGCCAAGAGTATCGGAGTCCCGGTAGGTCCCGGCCGTGGATCGGGAGCCGGAAGTCTGGTAGCTTATCTCGTGGGGATCACTGATATCGACCCCATAAGATTCAATCTCTTCTTTGAGCGGTTCCTCAACCCCGACCGTGTCTCCCCGCCTGACTTTGATATCGACTTTTGCGAACGCCGCCGTGGAGAAGTCATCCAGTATGTGACGGAAAAATACGGGAAGGACTGCGTATGTCAGATCGGTACTTACGGTACGCTCAAGGCAAAAAATGCCATTAAAGACGTTGCCCGTGTTCTGGGAAAAACCCCCTCGGAAGGCGATAAGATCACCAAATGTATCCCCAACGACCCCAAAATGACCATTGCCAAGGCATTGAAAACAGATGAGATGAAAGAATTTCTCTCCAAAGAACCCTGGGCACAGGAGGTCATTGATGAAGCATTGCCTCTGGAGGGTTTGAACAGAAATATGGGGATTCATGCCGCAGGGGTCATCATCTGCGACCATCCTCTTGCCCCCGTAGTACCGCTGGGAAGAGGGGCGAATGCGGAAGTTGTGACCCAGTATCAGGCTCCCCAGTGCGAGGCTGTGAAACTTCTGAAAATGGACTTTCTGGGGTTGCGTACTCTTACCGTTATTGCCGATGCAGTGGAAAACGTTTACAAAAGCAGAGGCATAAAAATAGATCTGGACACGCTGCCCCTGGATGATAAACTCACCTATGATCTTCTGAATAACGGTGATACTATTGCTGTGTTCCAGCTGGAATCCGGCGGTATGCAGAATCTGTGCCGCCAGTTCAAGGTGGAGACCATTGAACATATCTGCGCTCTTCTTGCCATCTACCGTCCCGGTCCCATGGACTTTATTCCGGACTTTGTGGGAAGAAAAGTTTCCGGCAGAAAGATCGAATATGACCATCCTCTCATGGAACCCATCCTCAATGAAACTTACGGGATCATGCTTTATCAGGAGCAGATCATGCAGGTGGTGCAGGTCCTTGCCGGATTTACTCTGGGTCAGGCGGATATTCTCCGCCGTGCCATCGGTAAAAAGAAGGAGAAAGAGATGGCTGCCCAGCACATCAAATTTGTGGAAGGGTGCGCCAAAACCAATAATATCAGCGAGGAACTTGCCAATCAGATCTGGGATAAGATCAACAAATTTGCCGGATACGGTTTCAATAAATCCCACTCTGCCGCATACGCTCTTGTCTCCTACCGTACCGCTTACCTGAAGGCACATTACCGCCCGGAATTTTATGCTGCGGTACTTTCCAGCGAACTTGGAAAATCCGATAAACTTATGTTCCTTATCAATGCCTGCCATGAAGAGGGAATCAAAGTGCTTCCTCCGGATGTAAACCATTCCGAGATCAGTTTTTCCGTAGATAACGGCAATATCCGTTTCGGACTGGGAGCCATCAAAGGTTTCGGGGAGGGTGCTGCCCAGGCAATCATTGATGCAAGAAAAGAGGGTGGGGAATTCAAATCTCTTTCCGATCTTCTGGAACGCACTGCAGGACTCAACGCAAAAAATACAGAAAACCTTATCCGGGCGGGAGCGATGGATTCCTTCGGGTATAAACGCTCTCAGCTTGTGGAGATTATTGAACCCTCTCTTGCCAGTGCCGCATCAAGAAGGAAAGATAAAGAACTTGGTCAGGGAAATTTGTTTGATGCCTTCGGCATGGAGGAAGCGGAGGAATTTTCCTCTGTTCCGGTGCCGGATATACCGGAATTTGATGAAACAGAGATCCTCAATCAGGAAAAGGCTCTTCTGGGCTTTTATGTTTCCGGGCATCCTGCCGGAAAATATACTCCCTATCTCAATGCGTTTTCCTCCCATAACATTGCCGGAATCATGGCAAGTACCGGGGAGATCGGTGTGAAAGTGGGCGGTGTATTTAAAAGTGTCACCAAAAAAGTCAGCAAAAAGGATGGTTCTGTATTTGCGGTCATCCAGTTTGAGGATCCCACCGGAACCATCGAATGTATGGCATATCCCAAAACCTATGAGGCATGCAAGGAAGCCATCCATATTGATGATACCAACAAAGCGGAGGCTGCGGCGGCAGGTCTTCCGGTTCCGGCGGTAGCCCCCGTCATGATCAAGGGTGTGACAAGAAGAAACGATGAAAGTGCCCCGCCCGTCCTTATTGCGGAAGAGATCATACTTCTGGATCAGGCTCTGGAAAGAGATGCCAGAGAACTGATCGTACATATGAACGATACAGAGGAAGAACGCAGAAAGCTTGCGGCATTGAAAGAGATCGCTGAACAGAATGCTGGCGAAACCCGTCTGATCATCTGTGTTCATACAGATAAGCACAGTGTATTTATGGAAAGCAAAGGGATCTACTGCATCAAAGTAAATCAGAATGTTGTACAGAGTATCAATGCTCTCTTCGGTGAATTCCGCTGCGGGTTCAGAGCAGATAAAAGTGTTCCTGTTCCCAAAGTAAGATATGTCCCCAGACAGGAAGAATCCCAGGAAAAGGAGGATAACGACTGATGAACCATCTTTCTGAAACAATATTTTTTACGGCAGAAACAGGGAAGAAATTTTTTATTTTTCTCATACTTTCCGCCTTTATCACCCTGTCCGCTGCCCCTGCGGGAAAGGATGTTCCCCGGAAGAGTCCGGCGAAAGCCTTTCCCGGCTGGAGTGCTGTACCGGACACATTTGAAAGAGGCAGTATCCCTCCGGATAAAGAAACTCTGAATATCATCCGGAAAGCATTGCCGGAATGGGCGGCAGGTTCCTCCAGAGTCTATACAGACCCTCTTTACAATGGTCCTCCTGCATGGCAGATCATTCTCAACCGGCCCACAGGCAGACGGGCAGCACGGGAAACCAATATCAGAAATGCCTTTATAAAGATATACATGGTGCAACCTTCCGCCCATATATCCCCCGCAGAGCTGAAAGAGGACCTCGACTGGAGTCTGCCTCTAAGTGAATTGAAACTTTTTACATTGTATCTGGGAAAATCAAAAGGCTATTACTGGTATGCCAAAGGGGATATATATCACCTGGAGATCCTGTACAGAGCCCTTGCTCCCGAAGGAGGTGAGGAGATGAAAAAAATCATGGCTGAAGCCTTGAATGTATCAGATTTTGACCACTTTTCCGCAAGAACTGCGATCCTTTATTTCAAAGACAGAAAGGATGATTCACCTCTATACATTCTGAAATCTTCAGAGGAGTGGAAAAAGGGAAAGACCGATCCCCCCTATCAGCATCTGGAAGCAATCAGACTCTGCGGCGGAAAATATGCCGGGGATGTTCTTACAAAAATAGCTGTATCCAGTGATAAAAGCATGGCAAGGAAGGCTATTGATCTTCTTCTGGAAAATCCCGGCCTTGCAGATGAACGCTTTTTAAGAAAACTGCTTTATCTGCCGGAATATACTTCTTCAGTTCTGGAAGTTTTTGCCGGAATGAAAAAACTGCCTGTGCTGCTTGCAGATCTTGAAAACATCATGCGGAAACCCCGTTCCATCATGCAGTATGCCATGGCACTTGAAGCCCACAGAAAGATCTCCGGAAAGATTCCTTCCGTACCGGAAATCAATGCTGCCGCCCATATCCGTTTGCGTATGGTGCGGCTGGGAGAGACTAAAGATTCTTCCAAATTCATCCCTCTGGATGAATCAGGTACAAGTGCCCGCACGGAAAAAGCGGAACGCAAAAGGATCGAACCATTAATGAACGTCATCCTGAAATCCAAAGATACGGAAGCGGCGATCGCTGCAGCACTTCTTCTTGCCTCTCTTGACCAGGGGAATGAAAAATTCCTTACGGATGAATATATAAAAAGAGTACATAAAACAGGTATTGAGCTTTTGCAGAAACTTCCTCCGGCAAAAGTCCAGGCAACCGTGGAAAAATTATACAATCATGTAAGGGAAAAATATTCCAGACTGCACCTGGAAAGGATCGCAAAGGAGTTGGGTGTAAGACAGTAATTTGCAAGTATCGGAAGATATAAACTCTTTTTTAGTCAAAAAAATTTACTTTTTCATTTGAAGTAGGGCAAGAGAAGGGTATATTAAAAAACAGGAAAAGATGAATTTATCAAAAGGAGAAAAAATATGAAAAAGATCATTATGGCAACAGTTGTACTGCTTTCAGTATTTATGCTTTCCGCAGCAGAAAAAAAGGTTGATTTTGTATGGAAGGATACCGGCAGATCCTTTCCTGATTTCAGAACGTATTCTTTCGGATTCAGTGAAAACAATGAAGAATACTGTTTTGCGTTCCAGATTAAAAACCTGCAGCAGCTTATGGAAGATAAAGATTCCCTGCTTGTGTGTTATTTTGATACAGACAACAATAAAAAAACCGGAAGATTCAAAGATAAAAAAGGCTGGGACCTTCAGTTTAACGTCCTTCTCAACAGACGTTCTCTTTCCGCCATTGTCTGGGAAGAGGATAAAATACAGACTTCCCATACCTTTGGTGAAGGGGAATTTTCCATTGAAGCGGAAGATGACATCCTTTATCTGACCGTTAAGAAAGTCCTGTATCTGAAAAAGATCAAATTCGGCAGAAATTTTGTGATTTTTGAAGAACATTCCTGCGGAAAGAAAATTGTAAAAAGCGGACTGGAAGAAGGTAAAACGGTCAATCTGAAATAAAAACAGATATAAAAAATATTTTTACGGGTCTGCCGCACAAGTCTTGCAGCAGACCCGTATTTTTATTTACCGGAATCCGGCAGCTCTTACATTACAGATGCAAACCTCCGGCAATGGGGATCTCTGCTCCTGTAATATAGGAAGCATTTTCCGAAGCAAGGAAGGAGATGAGAAAAGCACACTCTTCTGAATTGCCGAAGCGGTGCATGGGGATCTTTTCCTTCAGATTTTCCGCAAAGGAAGCATTACTCAGTACTTCTGCATTGCGGTCGGTGGTAATGACTCCCGGAAGAACAGTATTTACCGTAATATTGAAGGGGGCGTTTTCCAATGCGGCAGTTTTTGCCACATTCATCAAAGCCGCCTTGGTGGAGCCGTAAAGAGCCAGTCTGGAGGCGGGTTTCGCCCCATTGATACTTCCCACAAAAATAATGCGTCCCCAGTTCTTTTTCCGCATATACGGAGCAAAAGCCTGTATAAGAAGGAAGGAGGATTCCACATTGGTACGGTACATCCTTGAAAACTCTTCTTCTGAAAAGTTTTCCAGTCCGGTATAACTCTGTACGGAAGCATTGAGAATAAGGATATCCGGAACAAGATTTCTTTCCTCCAGTTCCCGGATGAATCCTTTTACCTCTTCCATATTTCCAAAGTCGGCAGTTATCTTTTCCGCCTTATTCCCCGCCTGTTCCACGGCGGAAAGAAGTTGAGGAGATTCTTTCGTTCCGTGAAAGATGACACGCGCCCCCAGGGAGGCAAGCAGCAGACCCGTGGCACGCCCTATTCCTCTGCTGGAACCTGTAACAAGGGCGGTTTTTCCCTTTAATTCGATAGAAAAATCCATTGTAAAAGCCTTATTTCAAGTAAAATGTTTCCAGGTGTTCACAGTTTTCCTTATCCTGCCAGGAAAGAAGATATTTACCGGGAACGTTGTTTATTTTTACCAAACCGGGTTCTTCCGCAGTCACAAAAAGGTCATATTCCCTTTTTCTTACTCCCTCCCCCTTTCCGTCGGGGGAGAGATTTTCCATGTGCTTGATATGGAAAACTGTACAGGGAACTATGGAAGGATCCCGGAATATTCCGATAATTTTTTCCATATTAAAAATACCCGCCCTTATCAATGATCTCGGAAATGGTATCGCCCTGACGCACCCAGGAGAAAATATCCACTTCATTGCGTTCAATGCCTTCGGCGCGCAGCAATACTTCATAAGCGATCTCCCGGGGGATGCAGAGGACACCGTCAATGTCACCGAAAATAATATCCCCGGGACGAACGGTTACTTTCCCGATCTTTACAGGAACCTGATAATGGGTGATCATACATCTTCCCAGAGAACCGTTGGAGGTACGGTATTTATAGAATACGGGGAATTTCTGCTCCAGGATCTGTTTGGTATCCCGGATGCCGCCGGCAATCACCGCTCCCCGGATGCCTTTGCTTATAGCGGTAGCAGTCATGACTCCTCCCCAGAGAGAGGCTTCCACATCATTGGAGGTATCCCAGACAACCACCCCTTCGGGTTTGAAATCATCCAGCATCTGCGCCCGGAAAGTCATTTCCCCTTCGATCATCACATTGGGGGCACTTTTTACGGTAAAGGCTTCTCCGCAAACGGTCATTTCATCTCTTAAAGGCATGATGTCGGAGGGGAGATTCTGATCCAGAAGGGTAAATTCCCGCATAACGTCATTGATACAGCCGGTATAGAGTTTTTCATAGCGTTCGCAAAGTTCTTTGATAGGAATGGGCAATTCGCAGTTGGGGATCCTCTGACGGACAGAAATGAGTTTATCCAGTTTCATAAGTCCGGCTTCTTTGGCTTTTTCCCGCATGTCTTTAAGTGAAGGCATTTTTTCTCCTTTTGTTTTTATGATTAAAATTCAATATCAAAATGTTTATCTTTTTCTCTGCTGAAATGGATGCTTCTTTTTTCTTTTCTGCCCTTTGCCGTGATCTCAAGATCATAGTTCCCGTAGAAACCTTTGAAGGAGAATGTTCCTTCCGGAGCAGTTGTTACAAGAGAAGTCCTGTACTCTTTTTCAAACATATCTTTAATGGCGTAAAACGCTTTTTTAGGGGTGAAATCGTAACGGATCAAACCTCCGTAATAATAATTTTCCCCGCTTTGCATGTCTCCGGGTTCACAGTAAGCGGCAAAACCGTCCACCAGATTCCAGTAGATAACTGCCTCCATGGCAGGATGACTGAAGAAGATCTGGTAGAGATTTTTCAAAATTTCCGCCTGGATCTCTTCATCTTCTCTGCTGTCAGAGTAGGCGGGAATGGTCATTTCTGTGATCTGCATGGGTTTTCCCAGTATGGAATAAGTATCCATGATCTCATAAAGCCGTTCCGGATCATAGAAAGGACGGGTCATTTCCAGCTCCTGTTCCTTACGGTAAAACATATGGAACTGCATTCCGATGGAGTCGATCCTTGCCCCTTTGAGCATGGCACGCTCGATCTGCATATAGTAGGGACTGCGGTTCCAGATATATTTATCCGGATGCCATAAAGGGTGGGCTTCATTGATGATAAGTTTATTGGCTGAAAAATATTTTTCAGCAAGGGCAAAACTCCATTCCACAAAGTCGGGAGCCATATAAAAACTGCTTTTTTTGAAATACTGCCAGTAAGTCTCATTGGTTACTTCCCACATGGGGATCTTGTCTTTATATCTTTCCGCAAGAAGGGCAAAACGCTTTTCCAGACACTGTTTTTCCCACTGAACAGATCCTCTTGCCCACTCCGGGGAAAAGGGGGCATAATTAAGACAATGGGCTTTAGGTTCGATGCCTTTTTCTCTACAATATTCCAGACAGAGATCCGGAGGGGGTCTGCGGTAGATCCGGGGACTTGTTTTTTCAAAACGCACCATCCCCTGTTCTGGTTCCAAGGCATCCCAGTAGAAAGGAAGTGTGGCAATATTGGCGATTTGTGGGAAAAGAGCTTTATACTCTTCATTCTGGTCTTTATGGGGAAATTCTTCCAGCATGAAAAGATTTGCCCCGTATCTGAAATCATGGTCTTTCTGAATGATTTTTATTTCATCCACAGGAACATTTTTCCCTTCTGCATCGGTAATGGAAAGAAAAGCATATCCCTTCCGGTTTGTTTCGATCCCGGAAGATATTTTATCTTTCATAAAAAACTTCTGCTCTTCAAATTTTTTCAAAAGTTCCCTGCCCCTATCCATTATCAAGCCTCCTTCTTTATGACAAGAAATCCGTTTTCCTTTATGCCAAGAGTTTTTCCGGAAACTTCCGTCCCTCTTTCCAGCAGTATCTTTCCGGAGGAAAATTCAGAAAGAATATCCAATTGAGCAGAAACTTTTTCATTGCCCAAATTTATGATACAAAGGATCTTTTCCCCGTTTGAGGCAGTACGCACATAGGTACAGAGAGATCCTTTTGCCGGATTATCGAAAAAAAGCATCGTTCCATTACGCAATGCTTCCTCTTTTCTGTGGAGTTCTGCCAAACGGGCAAGGAAAGAAATCCTTTCTGACGGATCTTTGCTGCGGTCAATGGTAAATTCCCCTTTCTTACCGAAAATACTGTGTCTGGAAGTATCGGAATATTCGCATCCATTGTAAAGGAAAGGTACTCCGGGAACAGTATAACACAATACATAGGAAGCTTCACACTTGTGAGAGGAGATCTTTTCCACTCTTGCATAATACATATCATTGGCTGTATCATGGTGTTCAATGGCACGGATGAGAACAGCTCCGTTCCTTGCTTCATCCGCCTCCTCATAGGCTATCTGCAAAGAAACTACCGGCATACCGCTATTGAATATGGCGGGGAAACAGTGCTGTGTCCACCATTGACAGTAATTTATATCAAAAGCCTCATCCTGATCCTCTTTCCGGCTCTGGATCTCACACTCATCCAGCATGATGAAAGGCTTTTTGATCCTTTCCACTCTTCTTCTGCCCTCCACCCAGAAATCCAGCGGAACAGAAGCACCCACATCGCAGCGGTAACCGTCTATATCAAACTCTTTTACAAAATATTCCATATTGTACCAGAGATATTCCCGCAGTTCAGGAGAAGAAAAATCCAGAGAACAGAAATTGTAATTATTGATCTTTATGTTGCCGTTTTCATCTCTTTTCACATAAGAAGGATGATCTTTGCCGAATGTGGGGCCGCAGTGACCGTAAACAAGATCCAGCATGACTTTCAAATTCAGAGAGTGCGCCTTTTTCACAAAGGAACGCAACCCTTCATCTCCTCCATATTCCTCATCTATGGCAAAATAGTTATTGAGGCGGTAGGGGTTGCGGGGATTGTTGGTAAGGGAGCGTTTCTGCCGCATACTCCAGGAAGAGGGATCTTTCTCCTCGTCTGATTCCGCAATGGAACAGAGATAAACTATATCCGCCCCCGTCGCCGCCACATCCGGCAGAAATTTTTCTGCGGCAGCAAATGTCCCTTCTTTTGTAAATACACGCAGATTGATCTGATAGATCACAGCGTCCTTTACTTCTTCAAGGATATTTTTCATACTCTTTTCCTTTTTTATGACCACTGACGGTCATTGGACCATTCTTTATCCCATTCCTCCGTACCTGCCCATGCTTCAGGAAATTCCGGATGCAGTTTTTCTTTGATGAGATCTTCATTCAGGGCTTCGATCCCCAGACCGGGGGTGTTGGGTACATCAATAAATCCGCCGTCATATTTCAGGGAGGGTATCACCAGATCCCCCCACCAGGGAACATCCACACTGTGCAGTTCCAGACTCATAAAGTTGCGTGTTGCGGCGGCAACATGAACTGCGGCAAGACATCCCACAGGACTTTCTGCCATGTGAAGATTCATCTGTACGCCGTAATCTTCCGCCATATCGCCGATCTTTTTCGTTTCCATGATCCCGCCGGCTGTCAGTACATCCGGGTGGACAACTGCCAATGCCCCGCTTTCAAAGAGGGGTTTGAAACTTTCCTTGAGGTAAATATCCTCTCCGGTTCCCAGAGGAACGGTGGTTGCTTCATGCAGACGCACCCACTGATCGGTCATCTGCCAGGGAACAGCATCCTCCATCCAGGAAAGATTGTATTTTTCCAGTCTTTTTGCAAGTTTTATACAATCTTCCAGAGGAATGTGTCCCAGATGGTCAATGGCGATAGGTACTTCATAACCGACAACTTTCCGGCAGTCGGCAAAATAATTTTCCAGAAAGTCCAGTCCTGTTTCCGTAAGATGGATCCCGGTAAAGGGGTGGGCTGTATTAAAGAGATCGTAGGCGGCTCCCCGCATGGCGGAAGGATTGATGGAACCGTGAGGAGTTTTGAATACCTGTTTATACTCCTTCATGGTCTCCAGAAATCCCAGAGGGGCACACAATGCTCCGGGGACATTCATCAGTAGTTCGATCCCAAGATCCATTTTCAGGAAGGTGAAACCTCTTGCCATACGTTCCTTCAGGGCGTTGCCCATATCGTGACCGTTTCCTTCACTGTCTGTATCGCAGTAACAGCGGATCTTATCCCGGAATTTCCCGCCCAGAAGCTGCCAGACAGGTACTCCCCAGACTTTTCCGGCAATATCCCAGCAGGCTACTTCAATAGCACAAACTCCTCCCGCCTGACGGGAGTGACCGCCAAACTGTTTGATGCGGCGGAAGATCTTTTCCACATTACAGGGATTTTCCCCGATGATACGGCTTTTGAGCATGGCTGCATAGGTTCGGGAAGAAGCGTCACGCACTTCCCCATATCCGATGATCCCCTGATTGGTATAGAGTTTGAGCAGAGTACATCTTTTGGGGGCACCGTCGATATCCGCAAAACGCATATCCGTGATTTTCAGTGTGGATGGATCGATTTTCATTTTATTCTCCTTTTTTGATCATATTTTCACATTTTTCACATGTTTCTTTCAAAAGCATTATATATTTTTTCTGTGCTTTGGCATCCAGATCATGCCGGGGCAGAATAAAGGTGAGGGCAGCTGCGGTTTTACCGGAACTGTCTTTCACCGGAACAGAAAAAGCACAGATATGCCAGCGGTTGTTTTCATTATGGCAGTAGCCATATTTATGCAGAAAATCCCTGCGGTCAAAAATAAGCTGCGGAACGTTTTTTTCCGGAATATCCGTTTCACAGTTTTCGGCAAGAAGAAGGATATTTTCTTTGGTTTCCTCTGCAAGAAGGACAGCTCCCACACTTCCTTCAATTACAGGAAAACGGGAAGCGCGTTTACCGGAAAAAGCGGGAGTCATCTCGCTTCCGGATGGATCGGAACGGTAGATGGTAAGCTGGAAACTTCCCTGCCGGATGGAGAGTTTACACCCTATTTCATATTTGCGGGAAACCTGTTCCAGGATGGTAAGCAATCCTTCCGGAAAAAGAAAGGAGCTGCGGAACCCCATAAAGAGGGGATAAAGAGCCTTGCCGGGATGATATACGCTGTTTTCATCTTTCCGTACCCATTCTTTTGCAAGAAGGGTTTGCAGTATCCGGTAACAGGTACTCATGGAAATATGCAGTTTCTCCTTCAGTTGGGATTGTGTAAGCCCTTTTTCTTCTGAAGAAAGAAGTTCCAGTAAAGCAAGAGTTTTTTCTACAGCGGGAATATTATTGTTCATATTTGAACATCCTGTTTTATTTTCTGAACATTATACAATAGCACAGAAAAACCTTCTGTCAAGTCCCGGAAGCAAATAAAAAATGATTTTCAAAGCTGTTCCATAAACATTTCAGAAAACAGAGTTGAAAAAACTTTTGAAAGGTGTATTGTATTGCAGAATACAAAAAGGAGCATATCATGAGAGAAGATCTTGAAAATAAAGTAGTCATCCTTACCGGTGCCGGAGGCGGTATCGGAAGTGCCATAGCAGAAAAACTTGCTCAAAGAAAGATGAAAATCGTTCTTTTCGGCGGCAATAATATTGAAAAACTGGAAAAAACAAAGGAAAAAGTTCAATTGTATTCCTCTTCCCTTATGCTGCCCGGCAATCTTACTGATTTGGATTTTATGACTTCAGCCATTGAAACAGTCCTTTCCACATTCGGAAAAATCGATATTCTCATCAATAATGCGGGACTGGCTCAAAGTACTCCCTTTGAAGAGATCACGGAAAAAGAATTTGACCGTCTTATGAATATCAATGTAAGGACACCCTTTTTCCTTACTCAAAAAATCATCCCTTTTCTGAAAAAATCAGATTACGGCACCATTATCAATATTGCTTCTGTGGTAAGTCATGCAGGCTATCCGCTGCAAAGCGTATATACTGCCTCAAAACACGCTCTTCTGGGACTTACAAAAAGTATTGCAAGAGAGTATTATAAAGAAAATATCCGGGTACACGCCATCTGTCCCGGGGGAGTTTATACAGATATGGTGAAAGTTTCCCGCCCGGATCTCACACCGGAAGGCATGATCATGCCTGAAGAGATCGCTGATATTCTCTGTTTCCTCCTGGAAAACAGGGGCAATGCTGTGATAGATGAGATCCTTGTCCACAGGGGCAATAAAGAACCCTTCCTTGTATAAAAAAGAGGGGATGCAGCAACATCCCCCTTTTTATTCCGGTAAAATAAATTTTTGATCGGTATTTATTCCCAGGAATTGAAAGAACAGACTTCCTTCAACTCTTTGCGTACTTTGGCGAAAGAAGATTTTTCCGCACTGTGACCGATGGCAAGAACAAGCCGTACTTCATTGCCTTCCGGGATACCAAAATATTTTTCCATCTTTTTCTGATCGTTCATACCGATAACACAAGTGGAAAGTCCCATGGAAAATGCCTGATGACACATATTCATACAGGCTGCTCCCAGATCCCCCTGTGCAAATCTCTGTGTATTTCCGTAATGATCCACAACACACTGCATGACTCTTGTCTTCTGTTCCACAAAAAGTATGAAAGCAGGAACCTGATGCCGCCAGGGAGCACCGCTTACATTATTTTCCAGTACAAGGGCATCACAAAGTTTTTCTTTTGCTTCCGGGGAATCCACCACGATAAATTTCCAGGGCTGGGAGTTGCATCCGCTGGGAGTAAGTCTTCCCGCCTCAACGATCTTCAGAAGTTCATCCCTTGTGACCTTTTTATCCGGATCATACGCCCGGCAGCTTTTTCTTTCCCTCATTATCTCAAGAAAATCCATTTACGATCCTTTCGTTTAAGCTTACATTTAAAAGAACTCTTACTTTGCCCAGCGTTTTTTGGCGGTTCTTTCCAGTTCCAGGGCTCTGGGGTGCTGCTGATAGAAAATGTTGCTGTTTATATTTTCTTCCCCGTCTTCCTCGGTAGCGGCTTTACGCTGGGTTTCATAAAGATCTTTATAAGTACCTTCCTGTTCCATAAGTTCTTCATGTGTCCCCTTCTGGGCGATCACGCCATCTTTCAATACCACGATCATATCCGCATTGCGGATGGTGGAAAGACGGTGGGCAATGATAATAGTGGTACGGTTTTCCATAAGGGAATCCAATGCCTGCTGCACCAGTTTTTCAGATACTGTATCCAAAGCACTTGTAGCTTCGTCCAGAAGAAGTATCCCCGGATTTTTCAATACAGCACGGGCAATGGCAAGACGCTGCTTCTGTCCGCCGGAAAGAGTGGCTCCGTTTTCACCTATAGTAGTATCATAGCCATTTTCCAGTTTTTCAACAAATTCCGCCACATTTGCCACTCTTGCGGCTTCTTCTATTTCTTCCATTGTGGCATCCGGTTTACCGTAAGCAAGGTTATCTCTGATGGAACCGCTGAAAAGGAAAGGTTCCTGCAAAACAACACCGATCTGACTGCGGTAGGAATCCTGGGTAAAAGATCTTATATCCTTGTCATCAATACGGATGGCTCCATCACAGACATCATAAAACCGCAATACCAGATTCCCGATAGTGGATTTTCCGCATCCGGAATGTCCCACAAGTGCAACTTTCTGACCGGGTTTGATGGTCAACGAAAAATCTTTCAATACAGGAGCATCCGCATATTTGAAAGACACATGATCGAAAACGATCTCCCCTTTGAAGGGTTTGGCTGTTTTGGCATTGGGGGAATCCTTTATCTCCGGGATCACCTTCAATAAATTCATGATTCTCTGTGCTCCGGCAAGTCCCTGGGAAAGGGTATTCATCTGGGCGGCAAGAGCATTGATGGGACCGACCTGAAGTCCTATATAAGAATAGAACGCCACAAAATCCCCTACTGTAAAGTCTGCTGTACCCGCCATGGAGATTCCGCAGCCGATAATGGTAAGATATGTGGTAAGGGTAAGGGCGTCAAACGCCCCGTAACACATATTATTCTGCAAGTTGAGTTTGATGGCAAGATCCAGTGTGGGCCGCATATTGCTGAAAAAGTGACGGCATTCACTGCGTTCCTTGGAAAATGACTTTACAACCTTGATCCCGTTGATGGTTTCCGCAAGGTTGGCAGAAATTTCCGACATCTTTTCCTGCAATTCCCTGGAAGTCTTTCTCAATCTCTTATTGGAAAAATAAAAGTTCACAAAATGCAGTGGCAAAGCACACATGGCAATAAGTCCCAGTTTCCAGTTAAGGAAAAATACTGCAAAAGTAATGAGTCCCATAGTGAAAAATTCTGTGATCCAGGCAATGGAAAGCCCGATCAATCCCTGAAGAAGTGCCACATCGCTTATAACGTTGGAGATAAGTTTTCCGGTACGGTATTCTTCATAAAACCGGAGAGAAAGACTCTGCAAATGTTTGAAGATCCTCTGACGCACATCCAGAAGTCCCCTTGTAACAGTGAATGTCCCCAGATAACCGCATACGATACGCATGATGATACGCATGGTATAAACGGCGATCATGATCACTGCAAGCAGGAAAAAGAATCCGTAATCTTTATGCGGTATCACCCGGTCGATGACAAACTTCATAAGAAGCGGCATGGTCAGACCAAGGCAGGAAAAGATTGCGGCTGTAATAGCGGAAATGAATATCATCCATCGGTACTGAAAGAACAAAGCGGAAAGCTTGAATTCAGTCATTTTGGAAATTCTCCATATTTATTTCTTATTTTTGCTGCCGCCAGACACCTGTCACAGCGGAAAAACAGCGTTTACCTTTAAAATTTGCCCCGTTATCAGCTTATTTCAAGCCCGGAATCAAAAAAAAACTGTTTTTTTTATGCCTGAATATATTTTCCTGTCCTTTCCTTCCGGACAATCTGATTTTTTCAGTTGCTTTTCTCTGCTTTACCGGAAGAAATTTTCCATTTTGCAGAAAAACCATATTCTTTCATCTCTTCCGGAACCTCGGTAAAGGTATAAAAGATCTGTCCCCTGCCGGTTACTTCCCTGAAAAATGCTTCTCTTGCCTTTTTATCCAGATCTCCCAGTACATCATCCACAAGTACAATATTTTCCGCTGCCGTACTTCCGGGCATCTTTCCGGCATCATTCATGATCCGGTACTGGGCTAATTTCAATGCAAAGGAAGCTGTTCTCAACTGCCCTCTTGATCCGTAAGTCCTTAAAGATCTTTCATCCACAAGAAAATCCAATTCATCCTGATGAGGGCCTGTTGAGGTAAAACCTCTCTGCATATCCCTGAAAAAATCATTTTCCAGTTTTTTCCGGAAAGACTCTTTCTTTTCCGTACTTTCATGGTATCGCATACGGATCTGGAAATTTTCCAGTTCAGGACGTATGATGCTTATAACCTTTTTTGTCTCTTCAGAAAGTATATGGATATATTCTTTTCTCTTTTCCACAAGAAAACTGCCGCAGGAGGCAAGGATACTGTTATAGGAATCCAGAACAGCTTTTTCTTTTTCATCCCTGTTCCGGAAATTTTTCAGCAGAAAATTTCTGGATCTCAATGCAGTAGAATAATTCTGAAGAAAAGAATAATATTCCCGGTCAAGAAGGGAAATAAACATATCCATGAATCTTCTCCGCAACACAGATGTGCCGCTGATCAGAAGAGGATCATCCGGAAGAAAGGTAACACACCGCATCCGCCCTGTAAAATCGCTTGTTCTGCTCAGGGGAATGTGATCTATGGAAAATGATTTTTCCTCCCCGTAACGCACCTCCAGAAGGCTTTTCCAGCCCCCTTTGTTTTCGTGTCTGGCGGCAATACGGAAAAAAGGTGTTCCTATCCGGCTGATCTCCGAAGGTTTCAAAGTGCGGAAACTGCGGAGATTGGCTATAAAATAAATACTTTCCAGAATAGAAGTCTTGCCCTGCCCGTTTCCTCCCTCAAAAATGATCCTGCCGGGAGGAAAGGAAAATTCCGCACTCTCAAAAGAACGGAAATTTTCTATTTTCAATTCTGTAAGCATTTTATTCTGCCCTTTTCTTCAACTTTTCCGGAAAAAAAAAGGTCTTTCCCCTGTAGAAGAAGAAAGACCCGGAAAAACAGTTTTTTCTTACTTGTTGCGGATAGGCATGATCACATAAAGGAACCCGTCAGTAGTTTCAATGGCAATGGGATTGAATCCTTCATTGATCTTGATATTGACCTTATCCACATTCACATGTTTGAAGGGATCGGCAAGCAGCATGGGGTTGAAAGAGAGGGAAATATCGGAATCCTCATAGGGGATCTGGATATATTCTTTTCCTTCACCGATGGAACTGTTGGATTCAAAAAGCAGCTGACCGGAAGTGAATGTAAGTTTGACAAAAGAGGAGACCACATCCGCAAGGGGAATACTTACGATTTCCAATGCGTCAATAAAGCTGGAGCAGGGGATCTCGATCTGTTTGGCAAAACCGGCAGGGATAACCTGTTTGTAGTTGGGATAATTTCCTTCGATAAGTTTGGATTGCAGAACGGTGACATCCGCCTTGAAACAGACCTGTTTGTCGTCAATTTCTATGGTAACATCCCCTTCTTTTTCCATAATACGTTTCAGTTCTGTGGCTGCCTTCAACGTAATGATGATATCCCCGTCGGAACCTTCGGAAGCATCTTCCAGAACTTTTTCCACAAGTGCAAGTCTTTTTCCATCGGTGGCAACAGCTGTAAAATTGCCTTCCTTTACGGAAAACAGGATGCCCTGAAGCACTTTTCTGGAATCATTGGGGCTGACTGCATAGGAAATATAGTCAATAATACGGCAGAGTTCAGACTGCTTCAATTTGAAACTTCTTGTAGGAGTGAAAGAGGCTGCGGGAGTAAAATCTTCCGGATCAAGTCCCATGATCATAAAGTTGGCTGTACCGCAGTTGATGACAGTATGGAACTTTTCATTGGTATCAAATTCAACCTCTTCCCCTTTGAATTTGGAAACAAGTCCCAGAAGACGTTTTGCAGGAAGAGTGGTTCTTCCGGCAGTTTCCACAACCGCTTCAATTTTGGTAATAATCTGGATCTCGTGATCTGTGGTTGTAAGGGTAAGAGTATTATTCTCCGCTTCCATCAATACGTTTGCCAATATGGGAATGGTATTTTTGTTACCGATGATGTTGGATACTTTGGACAAAGCCTTCAGGAGGGCATCTCTTTTGGTCTTGAATTTCATGTTGTCGCCTTTCTCATTAAATGTGTCTTAAGTTTACTATATTAATATAATTACAGGAGGGGTGATTTTTCAAGTTGTTTTTGAAGAAATACGCAAGATTTTTCTTTATTTATGTGTCATATTACGAAATAGAGGGTATATTTGCTTCAGAATGATTCCGGAAGAAGGAAGAACCTTGAATAGTGAAAAACTTTCCTTTGTTCTGTACCTTTTCAGTGTTTTCGGGAGAGAGAGTGTGTAGTGGTAATAACTTTTTCTTTTTAAAATGATTTTTTATTACTATTATTATGGGTGTTGACAATGTGGATAACTCAAAAATGTGAGTACAAAACATTTTTTTTTAAATTTGTGGATATTGCGTTTGCATTTATGGAAAAGTTATGCTTTATTTACATAGGTGATATTTATCAAAAAACCCTTAACGGAATATGAGCAGGATATGAACACAGTTATTAACAATCCTCCGGAAGAGGATCTGAAAGACCTTGTAAAAAGGTATCCGGCATTGGAAAAGACAGCAGAAGAAATCTGGAAATGTTATCTTACTGTTTGTGACTGTTTCCGTAAAGACAATATCTTTTATCTTTGCGGAAATGGCGGAAGTGCTTCTGATGCAGAGCATATTGCCGGAGAGCTGATGAAGGGATTCATCAAGAAACGTCCCCTGCCTCCGGAAATGAAAGAAAAAATAGGTGATGATCACATTGCCTCCTCACTTCAACAGGGATTACGGACGGTCAGCTTACTATCCCACCCGGCTCTCTCCTCCGCCTTTGCCAATGATGTGGATCCCAGCCTTGTGTATGCCCAGCAGCTTTATGTCATGGGACGGGAGGGGGATGTTCTTATGGGGATCTCCACCTCCGGAAATGCAAAAAATATACTTGCAGCCTTCAAAGTGGCAAAAGCAAAAAATATGAAGACCATCCTTCTTACCGGGATGAATCACGGACTTTGCGAAGAGTATGCGGATGTGATGATCCATGCTCCGGAAACGGTCACTTACAAGATACAGGAATACCATTTACCTATTTATCATACATTATGTATCATGTTGGAGAATACGTTTTATGGAAAATGATCTTGTAATACCTCAGCACATCGCTATTATTATGGATGGTAACGGCAGATGGGCTGCCAAACGCTCCCTGGAACGGTGCGAAGGACACCGGATGGGGGCTGAGGCATTGAAAAATCTTATTGAAAGTATGAAAGAACTTCCGGAAGTAAAGTATATGACTTTTTATGCTTTCAGTACGGAAAACTGGAAGAGATCCGAAGAGGAGGTAAGTGCTTTGATGCACCTTCTGGTAGAGTTTCTTGATGCAAATCTTTCTCTTTTCATGGAAAATGATCTGAAATTGCTTGTTACCGGCAGACTGGAAGGGATGCCTGAAGAACCCAGAATAAAATTGAAAGAAGCCATAAATAAAACAGAAGATAATCAGGGACCCTGTGTGATTATCGCATTGAATTACGGTGGAAGAAGTGAAATAGCCGATGCGGCAAAAGCCATAGCAAGAAAAGTCGCCAAAGGGGAACTTGATGCGGAAAGTATTGATGAAAAACTCTTTGCAGAATATCTTTATAATCCGCATGTACCGGATCCTGATCTTCTTATACGTACAAGCGGGGAGTTGCGTTTAAGCAATTTTCTTTTGTGGGAGATCTCTTATTCAGAGATTTATGTGACAGATACTTTATGGCCGGATTTTGATAAAAATGAATTGATGGAAGCTATAAAAGCATTTAATAAAAGATCAAGAAGATTTGGAGGAAGATAAAATGTTTATTCACCGTTTTTGCAGTATGATCGTCCTTTTGGGCTTGCTGTTTCTTACATTGCTTGGAAACAATATAGGTTTGGCTGCCTATTTTGTTTTTGGTATCCTTTTATCCTTTTTTGTTACAAAGGAAATTTGTGAAATATTTGGTAATATCAATATTTTAACGAATAAGAAAGTTTTGTGTATCGCAAATACTGTTGCTTTTATTATTCCCTTTTTGCTGGCTCAGGGCAGCAATATAGAATTTCTGCGTAAGATCCATATTTCCAGGATCTCCTTTATGGCAATTCCCATTTTTGTGCTTCTTCTTTTTATTGCGGTACTTATACAGGTTCTATGCTCTGTGAATGACGCTGAAAAATTGAAAAAAGCCATGATGAATATTGCTGCTTTTATTTTTATCAGTTTTCCTGTTTTTCTTATTACCATTATTTATACACTGGGAAGAGAAAGACTCTTCTTTCCTGAAGAGGGGGCATCTTTTTCCCTGAATGTTTTCTTTCTCTACTTTATTCTTGTTACCAAGTCCGGTGATATCGGAGCATACGCCATCGGTACCCTTTGCGGGAAACTTATGAAAAACGGTACGCATAAGATGATCCCCTCTGTAAGTCCCGGAAAATCCTATGAGGGGCTTGCCGGCGGTATTGCTGTAAGTGTGGGATTAAGTTACCTTCTTGCCTATTGCTTCAATATCAATATACTTGTAAAAAATCCCCTTATTCCTGCCATAAGCGGTCTTGTACTGTATTTCGGCGGAATGTACGGGGATCTGGTGGAATCTTCCATCAAACGTACCTGCAAAGTAAAGGATTCCGGAAAGACTATTCCCGGCATCGGCGGGATCTACGATCTACTGGACAGCCTTTTCTTAAGTGCCCCCTGCTTCTGCCTTTTCCTTCTGATTGCGGGTATTGCAGGAAAAATGATATGAAAAGATGATATAAACGGCACAACCGGAATTTTCTCCTGTCTTATATTATGACGGATTTATCCCGTCATAATTTCGTCATAATTTCGTCATTTGTGTAATAAATTCAAAATTATAAAGTTATAAAATAAGGAGATGACGATGAAAAAGATAGCCTGTTTATGGATCTATATGTTGTTTCTTTTGCCTTTTATCCTTTCAGGAGAAGAAAAACTCTTTGACTGGAGTGGTAAAATTGACGGAAATAAAATCATTGTGACGGCGAAGATAAAGCCTTTTTCCTATCTCTATAAAGATTTTATTTCTATTAAAATAACTCCATCTGACGGAATAAAACTTCTGACGGAACCAAAATCCGTCAAATATAAAGATGAAACCGGTGAAGTTGCCATATATAAAGGTGGTGGAAATTTTGTCTGGGAGTATTCCATTAAAGAGAGTAAAAGTAAAAACTGGAAAATCCACATCTCTTTTCAGGGATGTAAAATGGGAGAGAATGGTTCCGGCGGAGTCTGTCTTATGCCGGAAGATAAAAGTATTGTTCTTTCTTCTGACGGAAATATAAAAAATATGAGTGACGGAAATAAATCCGTCAAAAATAAAAATGACGAAAAAATTTCGTCATATACAATTATTGGAATATCAGAAGGTTATAAAAATAAAAAAGATTTTATTTCCTTTCTGAAAGTGGAGAATAGTAAAAAGGGTTTCTTTGATTCCCTTGAGGGAAGAAACATATTTATTCTTCTTCTGATCGTATTTCTCGGCGGTTTTGCTTTGAATCTCACTCCATGTGTTCTTCCTATGATCCCTGTAAATCTTGCCATTATCGGTGCCGGGAAAAAGACGGATAAAAGCCGCAAAGACAAAATCCTGCGGGGATGTGTTTACGGTTTCGGGATCACTCTTGCCTATGGTGTATTGGGAATGGTGGTTGTTTTGACGGGAAGTTCCTTTGGTTCTGTGGATTCCCATTGGCTTTTCCAGGCTTTGGTGGCGTTGGTATTTTTTATTCTTGCATTGTCTATGTTTGACGTATTTATTCTGGATATATCCCGTTTCCGCAGCAATTTCAAGATGCCTTCCACGGCAGGATTAATTGGGATCTTTTTCCTTGGAGTCATAGCCGCTTTGCTTGCCGGAGCGTGTGTAGCTCCTGTTGTAGCGGCAGCATTGCTGGAATCCTCAAGGATGTATAATGGAGGCAATCCCTTCGGACTCCTGCTTCTCTTTGTTCTGGGAGCGGGTATGGCAATGCCCTGGCCCATAGCGGCAGCTGGATTTGCCGTATTGCCCAAACCGGGGAAATGGATGAAGTTCATTAAGTATGTTTTCGGGATCATTATTCTTCTTCTTTCTTTCAATTGTGCATATTTAAGTTTTACTCTTTTCCGTTCCCGTTATATTGATCATAAGGAAAATGAGAAAGAATATACAGAAAAATTATATAAAGCCATAAAAGGATCTTCTTCCGGCGGGAAAAAAGTCCTTATTGATTTTTGGGCTTCCTGGTGTAAAAACTGTCTGGAAATGGATAGGAGCGTTTTAACCGATCCTGCTGTGAAAAAAGAGATGGAAAACTATATATTTGTAAAATTTGATGCTACAAATATGCAGTCGGAAGAGGTTAAAAAAGTTCTGAATGAATTCAATATCAAGGGGTTGCCTTCTTTTGTAATCCTTCAGGGAAAATAAATAATGAATATATCTCCTTCTTCTGCATTGCTGCTGGGAATCACTCTTTATACTTCCATAGCTGTTCTGATTACCGGGTTGGTTGCTTTTATTTCTTCCATTGTATTGGCGATTCTTTCCCGCAGTAGAAAATCTCTTGCTTTATGCTGGATCTATCCGGTATTTCTTTTGACAGTTTTTCTTTATATGTGTCTGCGTCCTGGTGGAGCCACCGGCTGGGAAACAGCTTTTCTAATGTTTCTTTTTTCTTGCGGTCAGTTTTTTTATATCAGGAAGAAAGTAATAGAGGAGAATCCTTATTGTAAATGGAGTATGTATTGTTCCTGTATGGCGACGATTTCCCCGTCACTGGCAGTTTTTATTATGCATACAGTATATTTATGGTAAATAAATGAATATAAAAGATTTATTGAAAAGTATAGAAATAACGGCGTTGCGGACTATGTTTATTTTTATCGGTTCGCTGTTTGTTAATTTTCTTTTCTTTATGTTTTATAAACCTCCTGTTTCCTATTACGAAAGAAGACCGGTAAGTGATACGACCATAAAATTCTTTTTTGAATATATGCTTGGACAGCCGGGCAAGACTCTTTTTACCATCAATCTGGCATTACTTTCCGCATTTATTGTTTTATGTCTGCTCTATCTTTTTCTGGATCGTTTCTTCAATAACAAGTCATACAGATAAAAAAAAGTCTTCCGTTTTTTATTGCGGAAGACTTCATTAATTACTTGAATCAATATCAGGGAATGATCAGAGTATAATCATCTTTGGAGATGCAGTCCACAAGGAAGATTCCTGTAATAAAGTCCGCAAACTCAAGGGGATGGAAAGCAAACTTCACATCAGCAAAGGCTGCAACTTCCACTTCTACAGCCCAGTAGTCAAATGCTTTGTCTTTGGAAAACACAGGATCTTCCGGCCACTGCATACCCTGGGACTGATACCAGTAATCTTCCAGAGTACCGGTGGAAAATTCCCGCTGGATATTGTAATAACCATCACCCAGGAAGAAAATCTCTTTTCCCTGATCCAGAGAGGTTCCCAAGCGGCGGCCGTAGCTCCATTCCACGCTTCCTGTAGGTCCGATACCGTAACCGATACCGAAGGCATGAGTAAGACGCAGCTGCAGTTTGGTGGTGGCTCCTGTACCAAGTTTCAGGGAGAAAATATCCATAAGGTCCATGAAACGGTTGGGGATGTACATAAGGATCTTGTCAGCTACGATCCTTCCCATAGAGGGTTCTTCACTTACATCGATGTTTCTCTGTGCAGATGCTGAAAATACGGTCATAAGGGTGATAACAACTGCCATCACGGATATTTTTACGCTTTTTCTCATGTTTTCTCCTGATTTTTGGATGAATATACTCCTGAACGTGATAAATATAATCTCTCTTTACATGCTTTTCAATACCGAAAGATAAAATTTTTGATTTTATTAACGATTATTTCTGAAAAATCAAATAAATTTATCATATTCAGTTGTTATCATAAAGAAAAAGCTGTATATTACCGGGAATGTATCAGATTTTTATTTTCAAAAAAAAATTTATCAAACAAAAGGAGTAAAAAATGCTTAAAAAAACAGGAGACAAACTTGCAATCGTATTTCTTGCTGCATTCGCCTGCATAGTGATCTTTTTCCCGCTGGATATACAGAAGGAAGTCAATCTTACCGGAGGCAAGATCCTGGGAACAAAGATCGTCTGGGGAAGACTTACCGACGGGATCAATAATTTCGGAAGATTCACCAAGGAATTTCCTTTCCTTATGGGATTTCTGAAAGTGGGACTCCTTGCCACATTCGGTGAAATGCTCAAACACCGCCGTAAAAGCGGTTCCTGGGTCGTTCCCTCCCTGCTTCCCCGTTTTATCGTCTGGGGTATTACCGGTATGGTCTTCACCCTTGTTTTTGCTCTTTTCGGTATGGGAACAGAAGCTCTGATGAGAAATAATCTCTGGTTCTCCTGTTCCAATTCCACTTGCAACGATGTTCTGCGGGCATTTTCCACATCTCTCTTCCAGAACCTGATTTTTGCCTATCCCATGATGCTGGGACATGAATGGTGCAATGAAGTTATCAATAAGAAAAAATTTGTGGGCGGAGGAGAATTTCTTGCAAGCATTGACAGTCATGTGTGGGGTTCTTTCATCCCCAAGACTATTCTTTACTTCTGGGTACCGGCTCATACGGTAACATTCCTTCTTCCTGCGGATTACCGTGTTCTTATGAGTGCCGTTCTTTCCCTGGCACTGGGCTTTATTCTTACTATCAAAGTAAAAAAGAGTGCATAATAAAAAAGGAACAAATATGATGAAAAAAACTTTTACAACAGTATTATCTGCCCTTTTTGCGGTTGCTTTTTTAAGCGGCTGCTGCGGAAATTGTACAAATAAAAAATGTGCTGCCGCAACGGTAAAAACGGCAACAGATGCCCCCATTCTTTTCCCTGTTGCTGCCAACGGGGATATCATAAGCGGTTTTACCACCACTTCCGGAGCCTGGGCAAAAAGCAGGACAATTGTTTATACTTCTTATGACAGGGATCAGCTTTCTTTGCGTTTCCAGTCCTTTATTGAACCCGGGAAAAAACTCAAATATGATGGAAAAAAAAGCGATGATATGGGGATTTTCGCCGGGGAGAATGTGGAAATATTCCTTTGTACCGAACCGGAAACAGGCAAATATTACCAGTTTGCGGTCAATCCGGAAGGGGTCATGTACTCTGCTTTAGGTAAAGATCCCTCCTGGGAACCGGAAAATGTGAAGGTGAAAACAGAAATGAAAAAAGATTTCTGGATCATGGATATATCCATTCCCTTCAAAACTCTGGGATTATCTTCCGCCCCTGCAAAGGGAACGGTATGGAATGTAAATTTCTGCCGCAATCATCATCCTTTCGGGTACAGGGAAGTATCCAATTTTGCAGGGATCTCCTCCTACCATGATACTAAACAGTTCGGTACAATGGTCTTTGATACAAAAGGCAGTCAGAGCCGTGTTACTATGGAATCTTTCCAGTTTTCCCCCGGTAAAGTCAAAGCTGCTTTTTCCATGGAAAATGTAAAGGAACCTGTTACCATTGAGATCATCAGAGGGGATTTTCTGCACAAAACAAGTAATATTCCCTCCTCCGGTACAGTGGAGATCACAGCGGAACTTCCTTCCACTTATGTTCCCATCAAAGATCTGGAACCCATTTATGTCCGTGCGGTAAACAGTATAACAGGCAAAGGTCTTTTCTCCAGAAAACTCAATGTGGCTCTGGAGGAAAAAGATATGCTTATGCCGGATAAATTCTATTATACGGCTGAAGATAAAAAAATCTCCTTTACTGTTGAACATCCCAAAGGTATAAAAGGAAATGCTGTAAAAGTGTTTCTTTCCGATCGTGATGGAAAGATCCTGAAAGAAGGAGTTTTTTCCGGAAAAGGAAGTTTTGATCTTTCCGGACTTTCTGATACTTCCTATGTGCTTTCTGCCGTAAGTTCCGGCGGAAGGACCGACAGAATGATCATTTTCAATAAAAAACCCCTCTCTCCCGTTCCTTTGAAAAAGGGAGCGCGTCTTGCGTTGAAAGATGGTGCCGTAACATCCGGCGGAGAATTTGTCTATCTTATTACAGCAAGTTCCACAGGCAAACCCCTCCCGAAGGATAAATTCTTCAATTTCCGTGCCGGGAACTTTGGCAATATGCCCTGTTCCGCCCAGATCGCCGGAACTCCCGGGAAAAAACTTGTACGCAATCCCAAGACAGCCTATGCCTATCCGGAAAAAGCAAAATATTATGCTATGATGGATAAACATTTTGCCAAGGCAAATCCTGCTTCCCCCACTTTCCACCGTTTTACCTATGAAGCCCAGATTCCCACTTTCCTTCCCGGAAAGAATAATAAAGGATATGTGGAAGTGGATTCCGGAAAATTCCATACGGATCTTTATAAACACTTCAAGGCAAAATATCCTTCTCTTCTCTTTTCCGTACAGACTGATGCTTCCGGCTGGGTGAGGGAACTTGTAAACAGTTGTGACATCATGGAAGTATGTCCCTACGGCGGTTACGGTAATGCCACTATTGAATATCTGAAAAAAGGTCTTCCCAATGCAGATAAGGATTTGAATGGCAAGCCCCGTATCTTCTGGACGGGAGTAACCATTCCCAATAACAGATGCCGTAAAGGGGAAGAACTGCGGGCGGCAGTTTATCTGCATATTATTTACGGTTCCTCCGGAACGATCATGCACATGGGACATGGTGCGCTTCCTGCAAGCCGTACCCGTTTGTGGTCTGTGATCAGAAACCTCAATGCAGAGATCGCCTCCTTCTATCCCGAATACCGATCCATGCCCCTTATTGCTCCTGAAAAAGCAATAAAAATCAAAACGGATAAGGATTATGCAATAAGTATCCGGGGCAATGATAAGGAAGCAATTATGCTTTTTGTCAGTCTTTCCGCCGGAGCAAATACCGTAAAGATCGATCCTGTGGGCAGCTGGAAGATCGTTTCCGGCGGCAAAGCAGGAAAAACGGAAAAACTTACTCCCTATGAAGCAAGGGTCTATTATCTGAAAAAATAAGGTTTTTTATCATGCAGCAGATCTATACATTATTGAGTTCCGGAATGGATGCTCCTTTTGCATTTATTGTCTGTATAAGTGTATTTGCTTTAATTTTCGGATGCTGTATCGGCAGTTTCCTCAATGTATGTATCTGGCGTATTCCCAGGGGAGAATCCATTGTTTCCCCCCCTTCCCGCTGTCCGAAATGCGGTCATTGGATCACTGCATGGGAAAATATCCCTGTCATAAGCTGGCTTGTCCTGAAAGGGAAATGTTCCTCCTGTAAAGAACCCATTTCCCCCAGATATATCATTATTGAGGCAATAACAGGGATATTATATTTATTGCTTTTCTGGAGTTTCTTTTTCGGACACAGAGTGTTTCTTCCCGGATATTTTGTTCTTCTTCCCCTCCTTATCTGCTGTGCCATGAATGACTGTGAACTGGGGATCATCCCCAATGAATATACTTATTTCGGTATTATTACAGGGCTTTTATGTGCATTTCTTGATCCTTACGCAAAACTGACAGCATTTCTGTATGCTCTTTTTTCCGTAATGGTCACAGGAGGAGTAATGGCACTATTTGCCATGCTGGGGAAAATGATCTTCAAAAGAGAGGCTCTGGGCTGGGGCGATGTAAAATATCTTGCCATGGTAAGTGCTTTTACCGGGATTCCCGGCGTATTGTTCACCATTCTGACGGGAAGTCTTGCCGGTCTCCTGTTCCACCCCCTTGTAAACCGTCTGAAAGGGCGGAAAAGCCGTACATTGCGGTTTGGCCCCTATCTTGCGGCGGGAACGCTTATATGGATGTTTGCAGGCAGTTTTTTATTGAGGATGTATTGGCAGTTCTGTTCCGGATTGGGAAAGGGCTGAGAAGCGGGGGAATACCGGGAATGTCAGTATTCCCCCTTATCCTTTTTATTCCACTGTTGCGGACACTCCTTCAATGATACATTCGGCGTCTTTACCGGAAAGAAGGAAGGCAAGCTGGGAAAATTCCCCGGCATGAATGGTGAAAGTTCCCTTGAAGTAAGAGGGCTTGCTGCTTAATTTTTTCTGTATGAAAGTTTCCACTTTCACCTGTTTATTGAGCCCTTTTACCGGATTGATCTGTTTGTAACGGCCGTTGGTTGCAATCAATGTGCCTTTGCCGGAAACTTTGATCGTGAGAGTTACTTTCACATCTTTATTTCCCATAAAATATTTTCCATAAACGATATGGGAAAGAGCATTGCCCGCTTTCAGATGAAAGGCAGTTCTGCCGGAAGGAAGTTTGATAAGATCACTTTTTCCTTTCGGACCGCGGACACCCCAGTATTTGGGGAAATTCCTTTTATCTTTTCCTTCTTCAAAAGAACCGTTGCGGATCACGGGACTGCCGATGACCATATTGCGGAAATCTATCTGGGAATGAAAACCGGTTCCGTCAATGCTCCAATGGGTCGCAGGGAGACCGTCTTTGATCCTTCTTGTTCTTCCCACATTGATTTTCCAGCTTAATCCCGGAGCGAAAAGTCCCTCCAGTTTATTTACAGGGATCTTCATTTCAATGGTGAAACCTTCTCCGGTCTTACCGGTTTTTACCACTGCACCAAGTTCTGCAATGACTGTACCGGGCTGTTCCAGCTGGAGAAGTCCCCCTTTGGCATTGACAGCAAACTGATAATATTTCATTGCTTCATTCTGGGGAACGATAAATATTTCAAAATGGTCGTCATTCCAGATCTTTGCCATTGCCTGTCTGCCGGAAACAGCATTGGAAGTGAGTTTATCTGCAGAAGGTTCTTTTGCCTGGATAAGGATATAAAGGTTCTTATTATCGGAAAGAAAACCTGCAGAGGTGGCAAGTTTATCTCCAATGGGGGTGAATTTGTTATCATCGGAAGTTTTGAAATCTGTAACATAAAAAGCTGTACTCCATACTTTGTCATCACCTTTTCCGTCAATGACAGGAGCAGTAAAGGCTTCCGGAGCGGCAAGTCTTCTTCCCAGAGCTTTTCTGTATTTGTCAGCAGGTTTGATCCACAACTCTTCCAGCATGGCTTTTTCAAGAGCGATCTGTTTTTCAAGCCGGGCATCACCTTTGGCAAGTTTTGTTGCTTCTGCAAGATATTTCAGAAGAGTTTCCTTTGCTCCAGCCTTCTGTAAAAGAAGGGGGGTGAGCTGATCACCGAAAGGATAACCCATACATCCGGGGGTTTCCCGCCACAGTTTTCTGCGGAGATCATGATATTTTTTCATGACAGGGTAACATTTTCCGTAGAAATCCGATTCGATTTGAGCAAGAGTTTTTTCATAATCCAGATCCGGATTCCACGCGGCTTTGCCGAAAAGATACCAGAACTGCCATTTATTGAGCATACCGTATTTGGAGGTAAGGATACTGTCCCCGTGAAGCGTATTTTTCCCGAAACGGGTATGGGGGTAATATATCTCATGTTTTCTGCCGAGCAATCCCAGTTTTTTATAAAGTTTGATATCCTTTACCGCCACTTCCTCATAGGGTTCGTATCCGTAGGGACAGCACATATCATACTCATAGATCTGGATCTTTCTGCTGATTTTCAGCCATTGCAGAAGAAGTTTATATACAGGTACATTGCGGGAACATTTGGGGTCATCCAGAGTATGGGCGTAGCATCTGCCGTGAGGACAGAATACCACAGACATCCTTTCATCCACTTTCAGACCGTCAAAAAGATCCCGGTAATTGGCATACGCCCAGGTCCACAGTCTGGCACCGGGTCTTTTTTCATATACTTTCCTTGCGATCTGCTGTGTTACCGTATGGAATCTGCGGGAAACATTCAGATCATTACCCTTATCCATTTTCACACAGTTTTCACATTCGCACCAGCCTTTGGTGGAGTCCGGGGCCCCGAAGGCAAAGGAGGCATGATCTCCATACTTATCAATGTGATCAATGATATATTTACATACAAGATCCTGCACTTCCGGATTGCTCATACAGTGATGGGTATTGTGGTGGAGAGTATTGGTATTGCGTTTTCCGCCGGAAAGGGCAAAATAGTGGGGGTGGGTCTTATTATATTTCTGCGGGGGAACAGCATTATAAAATGTAAGATGACCGCCCGCCCTCACCCGGTTCATACGCATACGCTGTTCATGGAATTTCACATATTTTACCAGAGAATCCCTGATCCCCCAGGGACCGGGTGCCTGAATACGGTTGTGACCTGCCCATTCTCTTGTCATCTGATCAAAGCCGCCTGTTCCCACCTGATCCACAAGACGGACGGGGAAGAAGGGGAAATCTACTCTGGAACCGTCGCTTACCCAGATGCTTTTTTTCGGTTTGTAAAGTGTTCCGTCTTCATAGGGAGTATAGAAACGCACTCCCAGAAAGCGTTCAATAAAGTCACAGGCTCCGTACCATGCCCCGACTCCGGTGGTCCCTACGATATAAAATTTTCCTTTGATACTGCCCATATAATAGGCTTCATCAGATTTTGTCCTGCGGGCAAGAGCATTTTTGATGTCAGGAGGGATATTTTTGGATTTTACGGTACTTACAATGATCCGGGGCGGTAATTTGCTTATATCCTGCCCCGTAACCTTTTTTGTGTAGAGAATGATCTCATTTTTTGCCAGTTCCAGACCCGGTTCATTTCCATCAGTGGCAATACCGTGGAGAGCTTTTCCGTTTTTAACAAGATCGAAAGCAGTCAGAGATGCCGCCATACCGATAAGAACAAAACTCAACAGAATCTTTTTAGAAAACAACATTTTTTCCTCCCTTTTCAATATACTTATACTTTTTCATCAATCAGGATAACCTGTCCACTGGGGACTTCCGCTTGCAGGGAAATAGTCCCAGGCAGTAGCATTGCGGCTTGTTTTATTGTAGATCTCCCGCAGATACAAAGGACGTACCACAAGGTCATGATAAAGAAGCTGGGCATGACCTCCGTGGTAATTGAACTGATAAATACCGCTGTCATATCTGTAAGAACACATAGTGAGAAAAGCCCGGTGGGGAAGTTTTATTTTTCCCGGTTTGTAATAGTTGTGACCTCCGGCAGATACCGGCCAGGTGTAGGATTTTCTGTTTAAAGCCCTTCCCAGATAAGGATTTATGGTATAAAATCCGTTCAGACCTTTATCTCCTGAACCCAGCACCACATTGGCTTTTTCCGCATTGCTTGCACTGTGACAGGTAAGTAATTTTTTGATATTGGACGGTTTGTAATACGGTGTGGTGCACAGTTTGGAATCCGAATAGAAATAATACCACCATACCGCCCAGTCGGAACTTACCGCTGAAGAACTGGGATAGATCTTGTAACTGCCCAATCCCCAGTCTTTATTGTCATTGACGTACATGGAAAGCATCATTCCCATCTGTTTCTGGGTATTCATGCACTCGGCATTGTAGGCGATTTGACGTGCTTTGTTCAATGCGGGAAGCAGCATTCCGGCAAGGATGGCGATGATGGCAATTACTACAAGAAGCTCTATCAGGGTGAAGCGTCGCTTCACCCGGCGTACGCCGGGGACACTTTTCATTACACACTCCTTTTGACAAAGATTGGATTTCAATTTTCTATTGCAACGTTACAGTATAGCCATTTTTTTGTAAAATGCAAGTCGCTTTCTTAAATTTCTCAAAATATTTGTTGATTTTGTCATCGCTCCGGCAGATTCCGGAGTTTATCGTGCC
>JAZKZE010000056.1:0-15949 GCA_045612485.1 Victivallales bacterium
ATCAACTCTCTTGGCGGTCTTCATGTGTACAGCGGAGCAAAAGCCAACAATACCACCGTGAAACAGGGCGGGTTCCTGGGTATCGGAAATGGTGCAACTGCTGAAAATACCGTAATCGACTATGCCGGGGAACTCACTGTGTGGGGCGGCGGAAGTGTAAAGAATAATACCATAAATGAATATGGAGCAATTATTCTTTCCAGCGGAGCCGTGGCTGATACCACATTGATCAACTCTCTTGGCGGTCTTCATGTGTACAGCGGAGCAAAAGCCAACAATACCACCGTGAAACAGGGCGGGTTCCTGGGTATCGGAAATGGTGCAACCGCTGAAAATACCGTAATCGATACAGCCGGGGAACTTACCGTGTGGGGCGGAGGGCTTGTAAGCAACAATATCATAAATGAATATGGAGCAATCATTCTTTCCAGCGGAGCCGCCGCCAATGAAACTGTAGTGAATATGGGTGGCGGATTACACATCTATGATGGTGCAACCGCATACAACACGCAGGTGACCAGCGGAGCCGGTCTGGGAATCGGAGACGGCGGTTGTCTTTACAGTGCGGAACTTGAAAATAATGCAAGTATGACATTCTATGAAGGCGCACTTCTGGAAGGCTGGAATGATTTTGAAGGTACGGTGATCACTTCCGGTACAGTTGATGCTTCCGGAGCGTATGTCAACTTTGAGATCGACGACCGTTCATCCTCTCAGGGGGTCATCCTGGATGATATGGAAAATCTGCTTTCTGTGGAAAGATATTCTGTCCAGGTGGATCCGTTGCAGGCGAAAGGTACTTATCTGCTTGCCGGAAATGCGTGGGAATTTGATGATGAGATCTCTCTGTATGTTGGAGAAGGCAATGATTGCGGCTCTGTCAGTGAAGGCGTAAGTATTGAGTATGAAGGCAGAACTTACTCTCTGCATAACAATAAAGGGATCCTTGCATTGAGTATTTCGTAAAAAAAGGAAAAAAACAGAAATAGAAACCTCCGGACATGGTGTGAAAACCGGTCCGGAGGTTTTTTATATTACCATTTTTTTGCAAACGTATTGTTCAGGTGGAATGAGGATGGATCTGCTTTTTCCATTTCATCAGCAGGGATCAGGGAACATTGCCCCATTACAACAAGTTCTGCTGTCTTGACTGATTTGGATTTTGTGGAGAAAAGGTATCCCAGAATGGGTATGTCGCACAGAAAAGGTATTCCATTGGTAGATTCCACGATCTGCTGTTTTTTCAAGCCGCCTATAACAAAAGTGTTTTTGGAATTGGGCAGACTGATCTTCAGGGAGAGAGAATTATTTTTTGCAATACGGGGAACTCCGTTGGAATTGAATCCTATCAGACTGCTGTTGGAAAGAAGAACATCAAAATGAGTTTCTTTCAGATTGACGGATGCATTATTGATCTTCATACTGAATCCGAAAGAATCTGATTTTTCCGTTTTGACAATATTACCTTTTGCTACAGGAATATCATCTTTGATGACTTTGTCCACCAGTTTGGAGAGCAATTTATACGCGTTCACTCCCAGATCCGGACTGATCTGGGTATCCGGAGCCTGTTCTGAAGTATCCATATAAAAAATACCTGTAGTACGGTCAAGAACTGCACTGGTATTGTTGCGGATACACAATTGCCCTGTGTGAAGAACTTTTGCCTTTCCCGTACTGGCAAGAAAGTCGATATACCGGGTATTCCATTTAGGGTTGAAATTGTAAAAGGAGGTGCGTTCAGAGCCTGTCTGCATAAGGCCGCTGCCGTAAACTGCCGACCAGTTGTCCCGGAATCTTCCCCCGCCGGAAAAAAAATCCACTCCTTCATTATTTTTCCATGCCTGGAAATCCAACCCCATTTTATCATCGTCTTCATCATAGATCTCATATACGGTTATTGTCAGACGCACCTGGGGAATGGGCTTATCATATTCCCGCAGCATTTTTTCAATATTGGGCATGGAATAATTGGTCACGTCAAAAAGAAGCCAGTTGAGATCCGGGTCATTGGTAACGGCATCCGCCCCCTGCCAGATCTCGGTCACATCGCTTATATTCATCCCCACGTTCTGGATAAGCGGCAGCAGATTTTTTGCCGGGACGTATTTGGGAATATAGAAAAAAGTCTGTGTTCCCAGAAAAGCCCCCATCTGGGGCTTGTCCAGAAAGGCTACAAGAGAATCGATCCCCATACCGTTTTTATGGTCTTTGAAACGGTACTCTTCCGCACTGACGATCAACAGCCCCGTACCGTCGGCATATTTCAGACATTCCACCGCGGTATTACTGCCCAGCTGGGCAGGGGGATTATAGGTGGTCTGGGCGTTGACGGGAGTTGTGACTGCTGGTGTACTTACCGTTGCCGCTGTACTGTTCCCCTGACCCTGATTGCCGGGATACTGTTGCTGAAGCATGGTATTGCCCACTCTTTTTGCCTGAACCATCTGACGCAGATAATCCCGGAATTCATAGGCATCCACATTTTTGATATGATAAGTTTTTGTTACGACCCGGGGATCATTGTTATCCCGTATGAAATGTACAACACGCGTATTTTCCTTGATCCCCACCACCAGCTGGGCTTCCACTCTTGTATTGTTGTAGGCGGAAGTATTGTTGAAATTGGAATCCCTGGGGACTGCCACCGGGTTTTCCGTTCCCCCATGCAGAAGAAAAGTAAGGGAAAAGAAGAACGCAAGAAGCGGGAAGAAGCCGGAAAGTGGATTGCTGAATGGCACAAAAACATGTTTTCTGTATATTTTTGTTTCTTTCTTTTCCTGAACCGGGGCGGAATTTGTTTCTTCTTCTGAAAGTTCCTGAAGCAATATATCCCTTCCGGTAAGGTGATTGTGCCGGAGTTTTTCATCCTCATCCTGAATGAGTCTGCGTTTGCGTTTCTGATTGTTTTTCAGCTTTTCTGAAGAAAAATCAGCCTTTTTATTGACTCTTTCTATGTAAACACGTTCACCGGTACTCAGATCATATTTGCTGAAGTGTCTCATTGTATTCTCCTTGGTTTGTCAATGGTTCTTTTTATTATTTCAGTCTGGTAAGCTGGCCGGCAATCATACTGCCGACACCTGTATCCGGGATTTCTGCAAAAGCAGTGATGTAAAGATAACTTTTTTCCCTGGAATGTGTGGTGGTCCCGAAAAGATATTTGAGAACAGGGATGCGGGAAAGAAACGGTATGCCGATGGTCTGTTCCACATCCTGTGTTCTGCTCCAGGAGGTAATCAGTACTTCTTTATTCAATTCAATACTCAGATTGCCGTTGACATTGCTTTTTTCCACAAGTTCAGCTCCGTAGGTATTGCGTTCCACTGTGTCTGCCGCGGAAAGGTTGTAGGCAAAAAAGAGAGTACCTTTGCTTTTGGCATATCTGCCGGGTTCATAATCCGGTACGGTAAAAAGGATCTCCTGATCTCCGTGCAGGCAGACTACAGGCCCATTGACTGTAAGAACGGTCTGGGCGGCTCCCGAAGAAGCATTGCTTGCTGTTACGCTCATCTGGTCATTATTGCTTTTTATGATATTCTGGAGCTGGGGATTGAAGGATACTGAATAGGAATTTGTATCGGAATTGGATACGGTAATGGAAGCTGTCCCCATGACTTTCGCCTGTCCGTTCTGCTGAAGAAGCCGGATGAAGGAGGCGTCAAACTGCGGCGCAAAAAGAAAGCCCCCCATAGGACCGGAAAAACTCTGCAAGGCAGCTGATCCGGATGAGGAAAGGTCGATTGCTCTCCAGCCTACCTGGAAAATATTCAGTCCGGGACCGTTTTTCCATGCAAGATACTCTATCCCCATATCCCGCAGGGTGCTTTCCCTGATCTGGTACAAGGTAAAGCGCAAAGCGATCTGCGGGGCGGGACGGTCAAGAAATCCCAGAAACTGATAGATGAACTGACTGTTTGTCGTGTTATCCTTCCAGTAGATCTGGTTTGAATTCTGATCCCAGCCGTAGACCGATCCGTAAGGCCCGGCGTTGATGAGACCGTTGACGATCATATTGACAAGCACCTGACCTGAACGGTATTTGGGCTGATAGACGGCTCTGGTTATTCCGGTCCCCCGGATAATATCCCCGGGAACTTTGCCGTCGATGGTGATATTGCGGTCTGCCATCCGGATAAATTCATCCACATAGGGCATCATTCCCACCGGACAGGTAACGGTCAATATCTGCTGATTGTCCGACCCGTACTCAATGCAGTTCACCACGGAATTCATGTTGTAACGTTTGACCATGGACTGTACAAATGGCATAAGGTCGTTGCTCTGGGCGTATTTGAGGATGTAGATTTTGGAGACCATGTAATCCTGTGCGTCGTCCTGAACAAAGCGCAGTGTCTGTTTATTTTCTTCTGTTTCAGCTGCTCCATTTGCATGGAAAATTGTTACGGCTGCAATAAACAGACCTGCATACAAATACAAAAGATTTTTTCTTTCTGATTTCACGATATCCCCCTTATCGTTTTTTTTGTTTGTATTTACTTTACGGAATGATTTTTGATTTTTCTGCCATGCCCTCCTTTCGTATTTTGTGAAGCATTTCATTTTTCGCTGAATATAAAAATAGCATTTTAAAAAATATTTTTCAAGAAGGAAAAATAAAAATATGAAAGGAAAATTTTTAAAAATAAACTTGAAATGATAAAAAGTTGGAAGTATATTTATACTTAGTGATTTATGTATATGAAAAATGTGAAAGATTTATTCTATGGTTTTGAGGCGGAATATAGAATAATATATTATTTTTCAATAAAACGTTTCTGCCAGTTTGCAAAAATATTCCCTCCGGCATCCGGAGAATTTTTCACACATCTCCAGGGGGTCAGTTCCTTACCCGGATCTGAAAGAATGGATATAAATTCCTTTTGTGTTATTTTCAGAATACTGATCCTGCGGGAAAACTCTTTCTGCAAAGGGGCGAGCAGGTGTTTTCTATTATTCCTTTCCGCAATACGGATCATGTTATATACAGGAAGCACCGCAAGCGGAAATCTTTCTGCATCCCGGGCGTATTCAGAAAGTGAATCATCAATTTTTCCCAGCATCAGAAAGATCTGACCTCTTGCATAATGTACTCTTGCATAATCCGGTACAGGCCCTTTGAGGATAAGATCAGAAAGAAAAAGAGCTTCCTGCGGATCTTTCCTGTGCAGGGCGGAAAGCATGAGATCATACAGAAGGGATGTATGGGCAGGATATATATATGCAATATTTTCCGTCAGAGTTTTTCTCGTTTCTTTTTCAAGGGTTTCCGAATGAAAAAGAACCTCTTTTGCATAGAGGATATATGCCTGTCTGCCCGCAAGAAACAGTGGGAAAAGCAGTATAAGAAAAGCAAGATATTTACATAAGAAATTTCTTTTTTCCGTTTTTTCCGGTACGGAAATTTGTTTTTCTTCTTTTCTTCTGAAACTTTTTTCCCAGCATAAGCCCAACAGCAGAAGCGCAATGACACCACAGGGCCATATTTCCATAACAAGATCCACCTGTGCGTGGGTAAGCAGAGAAACAAGACTCAGAAACAGAAGTTTTTCCTTTATATTTCCCTTCTCTTCCGCAAGAATGAAAAAACTTTTTATCACAGGAACAAGGACAAGCAGAAACATCCAGAGAATAACGCCCCCGGGAACTCCCCAGCCCAGGATCATATAAAGAAAATGATTATGAGGGTGGGGACTGCGGACAGCCGGATTGAGTACTTTGAAGTAATCTTCAGTGCGGCGGCTGCTTAATGTCTGTTCTATGGAGGCGAAAAAGTTTCCGGCAGGAGGCAGATCTGCAAGTATGGCATCCCATGAACTTTTTATCAGCTGTATCCGTTCTCCCATAGAGCCTGCTTTCCCCAGCACCGGTTCAATTTTTTCAAAGGAAAAAATAAAAATCATAATGGCAAGTATTCCAGTGCAGCAAAGTACGGTAAAGGTGGTTTTTCTCCATTTTTCCGGCAGAAGAAAAAGGAAAATAAAGCATAATAAAACACTCATACTTGCAAAAGAACCCAGTGAAGCCGTATGAAACAGAAGATAAAAGGCCGCTGCGGATGGTATGAGCAGAAGAAGTAGGGTTTTCCCGCAGGAAAAATGTTTTTTTACTTTGAAGAAATCATACAGAATATACAGTAAAGAGGGGATCAATGCAAGGAAAAATGCCGCATTCCAGTTACGGTTGCCGGGCAGCCCGTGCAATATCCTGTAATAATGTTGCGGGAAGAGCTGTAAAGAAACTGTACTGGCAAGAAGAATGATCACTCCGGTCCAGGCAAATACCTGCGGAAGAATTTTGCGGAAGTCTTCTGCAAATAATGCGGAAAAAAGCGGCAGAAGAAGATAATAATACGGAAGAAAAAATCCGTCCAAACCCACTTTCGGCAGCAATTTGACAGAACATAACGGCAGCAGAAAAAGAAGAGTAAAAGGAATAAAAAAACTTTTACAGGAGAGAAATGCATATTTTTTTACATACTTTTCCGGCAGGGAAAATACAAGAAATGCCAAGGCAATGCCTGCCAGAGCCGTATGGGAAAACAATACTTCATTGCGGTATTGATCCATACTCAGAAACAATCTTGCCGGTATACTTACCGCCGCAAGAAGCAGAAAAATACCGGGAAAAACACTTCTGCCGCCGTTTGTATTTTCAATACTTTTTTCCGGCAGTTTTCTCATAATCATCCGTCTTTTTTTCTGCTTTTGCGGTCACTCTATGAAAGAAAATCTTATCTGGAAGAGCGTTTCTTTTTTGCAGGCAGGGGCAGGATCTTTTCTTCAGGAATGATCTGGGGAATAAGACCCGTTATTGCTGAAGAATCAAAACTTTCTTTTCCGGCAGGGAGCTCTTTTCCAACAGTTTTTGCTGCGGATGAACCATCTTGCTGTACGTTTTTCCCTTTTATCGCAATAAAATATACGGTAAGGGAAATAATAAAAATCAGAAGAAATGCCAGAGTGCCGAGAAGGTAATAACCCGTAAGACGTACTTTCCTTGCCTCTTCCTCATTGATCTGGACATTTTTATTGAGTTCATCCACCACTTTTTCCGGTACATCTGCCGCTGGTTCCATTTCTGCAAGAAGCTCCTTCAGCATGGCAACAGATTCATCATTCAGATTGTAAAGTTTGCTTAAGGAACGTACATACGCCTTGATGAAAATGATGGGAGGAAGATTTTTTGTATTATCATCTTCCAGTGCTGTGATATAATCCGCCCGGATGAGGGTTGTGGAAGCGACCTCTTCAATACTCATGCCTTTTTCATTTCTTGCAGCTGCAAGCAGCTGACCTGCAGTATGTCCGGAAAGGCGGCGCAAGTCGATCTTTTTTTCTTCCTTTTTTACTGCGGCGGCAGAAGGCGGACAGACCTCTTCAAGCTGTCTTTCCTTCTCTTCCGGCACATTTCTGATCTCTTCCAGAGTTGTCCCCGGGAGAAGCTGCGCTTCGGGAAAAGAGGGTTCTTCCTTTTCTTCTGTATATGTATCTTGTCCGGAAAGCGTTTTCACAAGGGGACTTTCCGCTGAATCAGAAGGAAGGTTTACTGTATTTTCCTTTTCCTCATTCAATACAGTAAAGAGATCACCGGATGAGACTTTTTCATTGTTTTCCTTACTCAGATCCTCTGTATTTCCGGAATATAAAATATTTTCCTTTTCATCCATATCCATATTTTTTCTCTCCATTTCCGTTTCCGGAAGTTATTTCCATTTGTTTTCCATATATTATAGCACAAAAAGAACAAAAATCAATCCGGTTTTCCCAGTTCATCAAAAACAAGGATCGTTCTTTTCTGACCGCCGGGGAGGGGGGCGGAAACGATGCCGCGTTTTTCAAATGTATCAATGATCTCGGCAGCGGTATTGTAGCCGATGGTCATCCTTCTTTGCAGATAAGATGTACTGATCTTGCCTTCCCGCAGCATGATTTCAAGAGCTTTACGCAACTTTTCATCATCCGAACTTTTCAGATATTTTGCACAGGCAGTACGGATATATTCATTCATTGCCGCATTTTCATTTTCCAGTTCTTCCACACTTGTTTCTGCAAAAGAATTTTCTCCGTCATCGGGAGCATCCTCTTCCTCATCCGCAGAACCCGGATCAAGCAGTACGGTATCGTTGAAGCTCTGGGGAACCTGACTGGAAACAAAATCCACGGTTTTCTGGATCTCCGGATCGGAGACCATGGACCCCTGGATACGTTCCATTTCCCCGCTGGGACCTTTGAAAAGCATGTCCCCTTTGCCCAGAAGTTTTTCCGCACCTATGGTATCAAGGATAACACGGCTGTCGGTAAAGTTGGATACTTTGAAGGAGATTTTTGTGGGCAGGTTCGCCTTGATGGTTCCTGTAATAATATCCTTTCTGGGAGTCTGGGTGGCGATCACAAGATGGATCCCTGCCGCACGTCCTTTCTGAGCTATACGGCAGATACTTGTTTCCACATCCCCCTTGGCTTCTGTCATCATAATATCTGCAAGTTCGTCCACGATAATGAGCAGATAAGGAAGTTTCTGCGGGATCACATCGCCGTTTTCATCCAGGACCGGAGCAGGATCATTGGGACGGGAATTGAAGGCATTGAGATTTTTCGCCTTCACCCTTGCCAGCATCTGGTAACGGTGTTCCATCTCATTGACCCCCCAGCGCAGGGCAAAGGGGACTTTCTTGGGGTCATTGACTACCGGTGTGATCAGATGGGGCAGCGGCCGGTACATCTCCAGTTCCACAAATTTCGGGTCCACCATGATAAGTTTGAGATCAAAGGGAGAAAATTTGTACAGCAGACTCATAATAAGCGTATTCATACATACGCTCTTTCCGCTTCCTGTGGAACCGGCAATAAGAAGGTGGGGGGCTTTGGCAAGGTCGGTAACGATGACTTTGCCGGAAACATCTTTCCCCAGAATGATCGGTATATCCGCATGGGATTCCTTCCAGGCGGAGGATTCAAAAAGTTCCCGGATAAAGACCATATTGGAAATTTTGTTGGGGACTTCCACTCCCACAGCATTTTTACCGGGGATGGGGGCAAGGACACGCACACTTGTAGCACACATATCCATGGCAATATTGTTCTGGATGCCGGTAACTTTATCCACTTTTATCCCCGGTTCCAGTGTGATCTCAAAACGGGTGATACGGGGACCGACAACTGTACCGGAAACCTGACCGGCAATATCGAAGCTGTCCAGAGTTGCCTGTAAGGTGGCTTTTGCTTTGTTGAGATGTGCCGCATCTTCTGTTTTTGCGTCAGCAGGGGGCGGAGTAAGCATGGGAACAGGCGGGAGTTCAAAATTGCCATTGTATGTGACAGGGGCAGTCTGTTTTTTTGTGTCAGGCCCCTGGGCTTTATCCCGGATGTCGGCAGCATAAGCGTCCTGCGGATCGTTCCCTGTACGTTCCGCGGAGGAAAGGTCTTTTATTTCCCGTGTTTCTTCTTCCTCCTCAAGGTTATCTTCTGCTGCAACCTTTACTTTTCTCAAAGGGGGGGCTTCTTCTGTATCTTCCTCAAGGTCATCTTCCTGCTGCCGGAGTTTATTTTCATTTTCTTCCTCCTCATTTTCTTCCTCATCTTCCGGCGGCATTTCAGAAGGTGCAGATTTTGTCACAGGATTTTTTCTTCCTCTTCCTGCTGTGATAAGGGGAGATATTTCCTCCTCATCCTCCTCTTCTTCTTCCATATTATTCTTTCTCCGGAAAGAAGGAACTTTTACAGAAAGGGAATTACCGGAAAGGAGTCTCAGAAGGATGTCTTTCCAATCCGCAAGAAATATAAAAACAAGTCCGGAAACAAGCAATACGGAAGCAGTGACAATGGTTCCCACTGTTCCGATATACATCCTTAAAAGTCCTGCTGCAAAAAGGTCTGTTTCCGGGGCGGCAAAATATGCTCCGAAAACACCGCCGGAAAGAGCAAGGAAAGGCGCATCTGAGTGACCGATCCCCAGTGCGGCTGTACGCATAACAAAATCCTGCGGGGAGATCGCCATAAGCAGTGTGGTTCCTGTGATCACGGCGATGATGGAAAGAAAATACCCTTTCCTTTTCATGGGGACAGGTATAAAAGAACGGATGGCACTTAAGGTAAGCAGAAGGGCGATGGGGTAGGTGGCAAGTCCGAATACATAGAAGAAAAATTTGGAGAGATTGGCACCGGTAAGTCCGCCCCAGTTTGCAAGATGACCTTCTGTTCCTCCGTCGATAATGGAGGTATCCACCGGATCATAGGAGAATATGGCAAGAAGGAAAAGAGCGATAAGCAAAGCCCCCAGTATATATTTGATCTTGAATTCATACACAGGCACTTCCTGCTCTCTGTTTGCAGGAGCATTTTTGCCGCGCTCCGGATTTTTTGAAGATCTGCCGCCGGGGGAGGGGATAACATCCTGAATACCGGAATCGTTATCCTCATCTTCAAACATGGGGTAATCCCTCAAAGGGGAATCTTTTTCTCTGTTTTCTTTCATCTGGGAACTGTTTCTGCTCTATGGGGTTCTTCTGTAAATCGTCATACTTTTCTCAGAAAAGATAGCACCTTTTTCTGAATATGCAAGGATAAAATATTTTTTATATATAAAATAAATGTTTTTTGCTTCCGGTGCCTTCCGGAATTTTTTTCAGAAAGTTATGGAAAAATATTTCTGCATCTCTTCAGTAAAGGTCTTTATGTCCCTGAATACGAATGCCGCTCTGGAATCATAAGAGGTACTCTGGGCATTGACGATCACAAGTTTTTTCCTGTTTACTGTTGCTTCACCCGGCAGACCGGCAACCGGGAATACGGTAAGACTGCTGCCTAAAACAATGAGTATATCACTTGTGCCACAATCCCGGTAAGCACTTTTCAGATCGGATTCATTGAGTCCTTCTCCGAAGAATACAACTTCCGGTTTGATCAGACTATTGCATTTTTCACATCTGGGGATCCTGTTTTGTTCCGCAATTTTTCTTACTGTATCTGTTTCGTAGAAAGTCCGGCAGCCTGTACAGTAATGTTTTGCAAGAGTTCCGTGCAGTTCCACTACAGGCTCGCTTCCCGCCTTGCTGTGCAGTACATCAATGTTCTGGGTATAGATCGTTCCCAGCAAGCCTTTTTCCTGCATCTTTGCCAGTGTCAGGTGTGCTGCGGAAGGCGTTTTATCCAGCATGGGGTAAAGATATTCTTTTGCATAATGGAAAAAAACTTCCGGTCTTTCATGGAAGAAATTTATATCAAAGATCTTTTCCCGTTTGACACCGTAAAGAGTATCGCCCTGGGAATAGAAGCCGTTTTCCCCGCGGAAATCTGCGATCCCGGAAAGTGTGGAGATCCCGGCTCCGGTAAGAACGGTGACTTTTTTTGCATTTCCGATCTCTTCAAAACATCTGCTGTATTTTTCTGTCATCGTGTTTTTCTCCCGTATTTACCTGTTGTTCAGAGGGAAAAGCCCAGTTCTCTGAAAAGGGCGGAAATAAATCTTTCCGCGTCAGCTTCTCCCGTACTTACCCCGGAAGGCCTTGTAAGGCGGAGCTTGAAATATCTGGCATAATTTTTCTTTTCCGCCGTTGTTTCCCCGGGGGAGGAAAGCAGCCCTGTAACAAGCATGGATTCATAGGCAGAATCGCCTATCTGACAATGAAAAGAACATTTGTAGAGGGAGGGTCTTCCGCCGGATTGTTTGAGGATCTCTTTTTTTACAGAAGAAATACTCTCTTTTACCGGGAGGAACTCTTCCTGTTTTTTTTCATTTCCTGCCGCAGAGCCTTTCAGGATCGCGTTCACCGTTTTTTCATATTCCCGGACAAGATTTTCCTCCCGGATGGGGGAACTGCCTGTATCATCAGTATAGAGATAAATATCCGCATATTCTCCGGTTTCTCCGGCATAACGGATCACTGTACCATATACCGGATTGGCATTTTCCGTAACGGAATCTTTTTTATAGCCCGCAAGGACCGGGGGAAAAGTGATCCCCAGTGCCGGAATGCTGTAAGAAGCATTTTCCGGCAGTTGCCGTACCGTTACCGGAACCGGAGCTTTTGCTTGCGTTTTTTCTGTTTTTCCTGCCGCAAAATAGATAATGATACCGGCGGCAGCAAAGACTGCAATAAGGATAATGGCGATGCGTCTGCCGGAAAATATGCTGGATATACTCATTATTGTACAGAGTCCTCTGAAAGATGTTTTTTCCAGAATTCAAGCTGACTTGCCACCTGTTTATAACCGGTAGCACCGAAAATATCCCTGTTTTCCACTGCTGTGACGGGGGACTGGAACACATCTTTCATGGAATCGTCAAATTCCGGGATGACACTCAACATTTCTTCACTGGAAAGTTCATTGAGTTTTTTACCGGCTTCCCCGGCATAGCGCACCAGCGCACCGACTCTGTGGTGGGCAGTACGGAAGGGGACTCCTTTGCGTACAAGATGTTCTGCCAGATCGGTTGCCAGAAGTCCCGGATCGGTTGCGGCAGCAAGCATCTTTTCCTCATTTGCCTTCATGCCGGCGATCATGGGGGGGAATACGGAAAGGATCCCGTAAACCGTATCAATGGCATCAAAAAGACCTTCTTTATCTTCCTGAAGGTCACGATTGTAGGTAAGGGGCAATCCTTTGCAGATGGTGAGAATGGACATGAGGGAACCGTAAATACGGCCGGTTTTGCCTCTGGAGATCTCGGCAATATCCGGGTTTTTCTTCTGGGGCATGAGACTGGAACCGGTGCAGTAGGCATCCGGGAGCATCACAAAAGAAAATTCCTGGGACATCCAGAGAATGATATCTTCAGAAAGACGGGAAATATTCATGGCGAAAATTGCCAGTGCGGAAAGAACTTCACAGGTGAAATCCCTGGAGGCGACTGCATCCATACTGTTGCGGGAGATGGCAGGGAAGGAGAGTTTTTCCTGTACGCTTTGACGGTTGATGGGGAGTGTTGCCCCGGCAATGGCTCCGGAACCCAGGGTAAGAACGTTCAGACGTTTCCCCGCATCCAGGAGCCGTCCGATGTCCCGTTCAAACATTTCTGCATAGGCAAGCAGATGGTGGGCAAAAAGTACCGGCTGAGCGTGCTGCAAATGGGTGAATCCGGGCATGATCGTTTCTTTGTATTCATCCGCTTTGGCAACCAGGGCCTGCTGCAAGGTGCGGATCTTTTGCGCTATATTTTTTGTTTCGTCACGCAGGTAAAGACGGATATCCAGATTGACCTGGTCATTTCTGCTGCGGGCGGTATGCACTCTTGCTCCGTCATCCCCCAGTTTGGCGATGAGTTCGGATTCGATGTGCATGTGGATATCTTCCAGTTCGGCAGTGAAGGTGAAATCCCCTTTTTCGATACGTTCAAGGATCCTGTCCAGTTCCTCACAGATCGCTTTTGCGGAACTTTCAGGAATGATCTTCTGTTCGGCAAGCATACTTGCGTGAGCTTTACTGCCCATGATGTCGTATTTGTAAAGCCGTTTGTCATAGGAAATGGATTCCGTGAAATCCCGGACTGAATTCTGTGTTGCTTCTGCGAAGCGGCCGCCCCAAAGTGCCATAAAAACCTCACTCGTAATTTCTTTGATTTTGTAGTATGGAAAATATATGATCCATACAATATAGCACCATTTGGGGAAAACGGAAAGATAAACAATGCCCTAAAGTAAAGTTTTTTTGATTTTTTCGTTAAAAAAAGGAGAAAATAGCAAAAAAACACTCTTTTTTGTCTTTCGGGGGTTGCAATCAAAGAAGAAACTGCTATATTTTCACTAAGTAAAAGTTTTTCAAAACAAAACACAATGGAGGAAAAATGTCTATCACCAAAAAGATCTCAGTTTTCGTTGCGGGGCTTCTTGCCATGACCGTTATCACCGGATGTGCCACATCCATTCCTTTCGGTTGCCTTTACACTGATGTGACTCTGCCTGCCGGTCTCGGCAACGGGGAACTCACCTACAGCAAAGAAGCATCTGCAAAATGTACTTCCATGCTCGGTCTCATTGCCGTCGGTAATGCTTCTCTGAATGCTGCTGCCAACGAAGGTGCCATCACCAAGATCTCCTGGGCAAGCTACAAGGTCGTCAATATTCTCGGTTTCTATGCCACTTACAAAGTGACAGTGTACGGCGAATAAGTCCTTTTCCGTATGATTTGCAGGACGGTTCTCTTCTGTGGAACCGTCCTTTTTTATTATTCCCGGAGGCGTTTGCAATGACAACACTTGCCCAGTACCGCAAAACATTGTATGAAGCATTTACAGAGGGCGGATTCGAGTCTGCCCAACTGGAAGCGGATTATATCGTAAGCGAAATTACTTCCATTCCCCATATCGAACTTCTTCTTTATCCTGAACGGCTTCTGACGGAAGAGGAATTGAAAAAAGGCAACTCTTTTCTTGCCCGCCGTATGAAGAATGAGCCGTTCCAGTATATTTTCGGCTGGACACCTTTCCGGGATATTGATCTCAAAGTAGCCCCGGGGGTATTGATCCCGCGACCGGAGACGGAGGGTATGGTGGATTTTGTACTGAAAGCACTTCCCCGCAATGGCAGACTTTGTGAACTTGGTGTGGGATCGGGTGCTATCTCGCTGTCCGTGGCTTCTGAAAGAAGAGATGTAACGGTGGAAGGCAGTGAGATTTCAGAAGAAGCCTTTGCGATTGCGGAAGAAAACAGAAAGAATCTTGCATTGTCCAATGTGACTTTTTTTAAGGGGGATCTCTTTTCGCCTTTTGCCGGAAAAGTGTTTGATGTGATCACCGGCAATCTTCCCTATATCCCGCTTTCTGAAAAAAACAATCTTCCTGCCAACGTACGGGATTATGAACCGGAAACTGCTTTATTTGCTGAAGACGGTGGATTTGCCCTTATTGAAAGGACGATCCTTGTTTCTCCGCAGTATTTTACACGGACCGGGAACTGCGCTCTGATTCTGGAAATGGGGGAAGAACATGGTGTCCGGGCATTGGAATGTGCTGAAAAAACGGGATTTTTTACGGAATACAAAATTGAAGAGGATATTTTCGGAGTTCCCCGTTTTCTGCATGCATGCAGAAAGAATCAATGAACAAACTTTGTTATCTTTTTTGCAGATTTTATTCAATCTGAAGATATTCCCTGGGTCATTTTAATTAGTTGATCATATTTTACTGATTGTACTTGAAAAATATACAATATAGTGTACATTACTTGGTTGTATGTTTTGTTTGTTGTTTTTTCGAATAGTATAGGAGAGGTGGAAATGTCGTTTAAGGTTTTTGACGGGCAAATGTTTTATTCGGGTACTCCCGAATTGGGAAGTGTACAGGAGGTCTATAGTTCTGTTGATCTTCGAGCTGTCGTTCAGGTTTCCAGTGGCGGAACGTCCTCCGGCGGGATTGTGGTTGATTCCGGAAAGAATGTATATGTTTCCAATGGGGAAGTTATTACTTCTGCAACCATCAATCATGGCGGTAATGTGATTCTTTCTTCCGGTGGGGCGGCAAATATTACCACCATCAATTCTGCCGGTGGGTTGCATGTTTACAGTGGAGCGACCGCAAGCAACACCACAGTAAAACAAAGCGGTTATTTTGGTGTGGGGCTTGGTGCAACGACCTATAATACCACAATTGATTATGCAGGAGAATTGACCGTTTGGGGTGGTGGTAAGGTTTACAATAATACCATCAATCAGTATGGGGCGATCATCCTTTCCTCCGGTGCTGTGGCAGATTCTTCTGTTATCAATTCTCAGGGCGGGCTGCATGTTTACAGCGGTGCTGTTGCAAGTAATACCACCGTCAAACAGAAAGGTATTTTCGGCGTAGGTCTTGGAGCCACAACCTATAATACCACAATTGACTATGCCGGAGAACTGAAAGTCTGGGGTGGTGGTAAGGTCTATAATAACACCATTAATGAATATGGTGCAATCATTCTTTTGAGTGGCGCAATGGCTGATACTACAACCATCAACTCTCAGGGCGGTCTGCA
>JAZKZE010000057.1:0-10799 GCA_045612485.1 Victivallales bacterium
CGGTACACCGTTCCGGAGGCGGAATTTCCGCTTACGGAAAGATCATCTGCTGTAAATTGCAAACTGTCCCCTTCTCCATTGCCGATATTTGCCCAGTAGGAGATCTGTCTGCCGGAGGCTTTGGCGATCCCTTCGGACATATTGTGATCGGCTTCTTTTCTTGCAGAAACAGCATTTTTGACTCCGTTGACCCCCACCACCGCAAGAAGGATCACGCCCAGAAGAACAAAACATATTGCAATGAGGATCGTCATAAGCTCCGCCAATGCCTGCCCCCGTTCCGAACGGCATCTCCTGTATAAAGAAAGATGTTTTTTTTCTGCAGCCATATTCTGCTCCGTTTATCGTTCTGCCGCAAGTTCCGGCAGGATCATTTTACTGTAACAAGGAACGGTTCACTTTTTGCTGAGACGGAAGTAAGGTTCAGTTCCGCGATCACGGTGAAATATTGCCTTCTTCCCCTGTTTTTGACATTTCTTACAAAAGTAAGCGGTACTTCTATGAGCGCATGATTATCCACCGGATTCAGACTCAATGGATTGTAGATCTCTGCGTATCTGTCGGAAGGATCGTATGTAGGGGAGTCCTTCCATTTGCTCAGAGGCAGTTTCGCGGTTTCTTCCAGCGTGCCGGGAGCATATTTTATCCGTATATTGGAACTTTCACACATCCGCCACTCTTTGATGGTAATGCGTGCCGGACCTGTGTTTTTAAGCGCAAAGACCACTTTTGCTGTTTTGCTTTCCGGAATATAAGTACGCTGGGGGGTCATAATGATCAGGGCAAGGCTGTAATCTTTCAGCTTGCGGAATATTTCCTTGCGGGTGGTCTTTGTGCCGTTTTTTACCCAGCCGCCTTTCTCTTCCGGGGCACAGGAGGAGAAAAAAAGAAGAAAAACAAGACCGGAAAGCAGAAACAGTAAAAATTTTGCGCTTTTCACAAGATTTTTTTTCATTTTTTTCTCCCTGTTGTTTTTTGTCTTCCTTTCCCCCGGAAAAGGGGAAAAGGAAGAATAAGTTTTCCTGATAATTATTTTCAGAAAACAAATTTGCAGTCGGAAAGTCTGCGGGCAAATTCCGCAAGGACTTTTTCTTCTTCAGCTCTGCCGCCGCGGGCAACAAATGTGGCACTGAAGCGGATGTAATTACCGGCATCATCCCAGGGCACAGCACTGATGAGTTTATTGGTGATGAGCCACTGGCTGAAATCTTCACCGCTTTTGAATTCGGTACCGTCAGCAGTAGCTTTGGGAGCCTTCACATACAGATAGAAGGAACCTGCGGGAACTTTTGCATTGAAGCCGAGTTTCTTCAATGTTTCCACCATGCTGGAAAGGCGTCTGTGATATTTTTCACTGATCATGGGAGTAATGGATTCCTGATCGTCCAGTGCGGCAATGGCTGCTTTCTGGATCGCCATGAACTGACCGCTGTCAGCATTGTCTTTTACTGTAGCAAAGGCTTTGACAGCAAGAGCATTACCGCAAACCCAGCTCAGACGCCAGCCGGTCATATTGAATCCTTTGGACATACTGTGCAGTTCCACAGCCACATCCTTTGCTCCGGGGATGGCAAAGATACTCAAAGGTTTGCCGGCAAAGTTCAGAGGAGCGTAAGCGGCATCGCTGACGATGAGAATATCATTTGCTTTGGCAAAAGCAACTGCTTTTTCAAAGAATTCGACAGTTGCGGAAGCTCCTGTGGGGTTGTTGGGGTAGTTGAGGTAAAGAAGTTTTGCTTTTTTACGGGTTTCCGCGTCTATGGAATCCAGATCGGGAAGGAAATTATTTTCTTCCAGAAGGGGAAGTTTCACCATTTTGCCGCCGAGATATTCGGTCCAGGTACCCAGTACAGGATAGCCGGGAACGGTGATGAGAGTGACATCGCCGGGATTGATGAAGCATGCGGGAAGCAGGCTCAGGGCAGATTTGCTGCCGATAGCATGGCAGAATTCTGTTTCAGCATCCAGTTCCACATTGTAAAGGGCCTTCATGTAACGGGCAGCAGCTTCTTTGAATTCGGCAATACCGTTATCTGCATAAATGCGGTTTTCCCATTTTGCAGCTTCTTTGCAGAGGGTATCCACCACTTTGGGGAATGCCATATCATCAGGTTCACCGATACCCATGTCAATGATCTCCACGCCGGGATTGGCTGCCATGGCGGCACGTTTGGCACGTTTGATCTTTTCAAATTTGTAGATCTTGGTATCTTTGCCGAACATGTTTCCGCCGATACGCTGTGCAAAATTGTTCTGAATAAAACTTTCTTCCATTTGAAAAATACTCCTTGAGGTTTTATAGTTTAAAAAGAAACTCCTAATAAAATAGCCTGTATATCCGGAAAATTCAAACCCGATTATGAAAGAAGTTTATAAGAAAGTGTTTTTTTCCGGTCATGAAAAATGGATTGCCGGACAAAATGAAAAGAAAAAAACTCTTTGCAGAACTGATCTCTTTCTTTTGCCGCTTCTTTCTGCCGCAGGAGTGTCCCCTCTGCGGAAAGATGCCTGCGGATGGTACAGGAAATATGTTCTGTTGTGACTGCCTGGAAAAATTTCATTTTGTAAAAGCTCCCGTCTGTCCGGGATGCGGCGGAGAACTTACCGGTATCCTTGAGCTGTGTACAGACTGCCTTCATGCTCCCGGAAAAAGAAAATGGAAAAAGGCTGCTGCTCTTTTTGTCATGGAAGGGACGGTGAAGGAAGTCATTTACAGGTACAAGTACAGAAAGTGTACTTTTCTCGCTTCTCCCCTGGGAAATATGGCGGCGGAAAAACTTGCTTCCGAATCTTTTTCTGCCGATGTGATCTCCTATACCCCGCTGCATTGGTCAAGATACCTTTTCCGCGGGTACAATCAGGCGGAACTGCTTGCAGAGGAGATCGGTAAAAACTGTCATATCCCTGTTGCAAGACTTCTGAAACGCACAAAGTTCACCCGGCAGCAGGCCCGTTTGAAAAGAGGGGAAAGGATCCGCAATATGCGTAACGCTTTCAAGACAGTGGATCCGGAAAAGATCCGGGGGAAAAAGATCCTCCTTGTGGATGATGTCCTTACCACCGGGGCAACTCTTTCCTCTGCTACGGAAGAATTATTGAAAGCGGGGGCTGCCGAAGTAAATGTCTTTGTCATTGCTGTAAGACACAGTGATTCCCGGTAAAAGAGGTTTATAAAAATATTTTCCTGCAATATTTGGAAAATACACAGTAAAGAAAATTTGATTTCCCCGTGTTTTTGTTGTATATTACCACAAGGAAATATGTAAAACGGGAGAAATACATGATAAAACAGGCAGAAAAGTATGCAAGGGCTTTTGTCCGCAGAGGCGGAAGGTTTCTGTTCCTTCTTTATCTCTTTCTGTTTCCGGCGGTATCCGGACTGCTGTACGCAGTGGAACCGGATCTTACCGCAGGAGATCACGCTTTTGCCGCAAAAGATTATGCTGTTGCCGCAAGTTTCTATACAAGATATTTGCAGAAGATGAAAAAAATAGAAGATCCGCAGAAGATCCGGGAGGCTTATGAAAGATTGATGGACAGTCTGCTTTTCGGGCAGCTTACTTCTGAAGCGGAAAAACTTCTTCAGGAATATCTTGCCAGATACCCCGGGGTCAATCCGGTCGCCGCCGGTATGTGGAAGGGGAAACTTCTGATGCAGAAGGGGCAAGTACAGGAGGCTGTCACTCTTTTTGAAAAACTTCTTGCAGATCTTCCCGGCAGTGATCCCAGCAGAATAAGTGCTCTTTCCGCTTATGCGGATGCTCTGGAAATTTCCGGCAGATACAGAGAGGCTGCGGAGATCTACCGTAAACTGCTGTCGGTTACCGGAAAATCCGTTCCCGGCGGGAATATTCTGCTTAAACTCCTTCTTGCCTGTATCCATGCTTCTGATTTTTCCGCTGCGGAAAAACTTCTTTCAGGAAAAGAAAAAGACCTTCTTTCTGCTGAAAGCAGAGAGTTGCTTTATGCGTATCTTCTTTTGAAGAAGGATCCGGAAAAGGAAAAGGGCAGTGTGTGGAAGGCTCTTCTTGCCCAGTACAGTTCCCTTCCCGGCAATACTCCTGCTAAAACAGTGAAAAAAGATCCTCTTCTTTACCGGGTGGCTTCTGCTTATGCCGACAGTGAACTTGCCCGCGGTGAATTTGCTTCTGCTGTGGAATCCGGCCGTCTGGCATACTATGCGGCAGGATCCAATAAGGAGCTTTTCAACGCCATTTCCCGGATCATACGGATCGTGGAAAAAAGCGGGAATGGAAAGGAGGCTGCTCTTCTTGCCGAAAAACAGCTTCAGCTTTTCCGGCATACGATGGTGGATACCTCCGTCAAACAGCGTACTGCGGAACTGCTTCTGAAAAATGACAGATTTGAAAGTGCCGCCAAACTGCATGAATCCATTTTCCATGATATACGGAATCCCTGGGAAGTGCAGAAAGAAAGTTTCCGCAAATATCTTTACATCAAACTGCGTATGAATGAGTTCCCTTCTGCCCTCCGCCATGTCCGGGGGGAACTGGCGAACCGGAAAAGGGAAGCGGAAGGGGAAATGCTTGTTGCGGAGGCGTTGGAAAGTGCCGGAAAAGTGAAGGAAAGTATTGAAACATACCGGGAACTGGGAAAGAAATATCCTCTTTTTGCTTCTGAAGCCTTCTATAAAGCGGTTCTTCTTGCCATTAAAGAAAAAGACAGGGAACAGGTCATTATGCTTTCCGGTCTTCTGGAGTCTGCCGGAGATATACAGAAACAATTTCTGAAAGAGATGCCCTATATCCACGCTGTGAAAAATGTTATGGAAGGAAAAAAGCGGGAGGCGGAAGCTCTGCTGGAAAAATATCTTGCAGACCCCTCAAACAGGAATATTCCCGAAGCATTGAGTTTTGCCGGTATTCTCGCATTGGAGAAAAAAGAGTACGGAAAAGCGGAACAGTATTTGCTGCGGATCATCAATGAATATCCGTCATACCGCAATGCCCCTCTTGCTGTGTATTGGCTTATCCATATTTATACGGTAGAAAATAAAGAAGCTGCCGCAGAAAAAATGACCATGTTTCTTGCCGGGAAATATCCGGATTCTTCATTGACTCCGGATGCCCTGTTTGAGTATTTCCGTTCCTGTATGGATAAAGGAGCATACGGGAAAGGTTCTGAGGTGCTGCGTAAACTTTCTTCTCTGGAGATCGTAAAGCGCAATGTTGTGAAATATGAAGGAAGGATCCTTTGTGCGGAAAGTCTGCTGGAGGAAAAACGCAACAACCGGGAGAAGGCTGTGAAAATACTGGAAGACGTCATAAAAAAATATCCCCAGGGACAAATCTTCCAGGAAGCCTGCTGCCGTCTGGGGGAGATCTATTACAGAATGAACGAAGTGGACAAAGCGGTGATTGCTTATACAAAGGCTTCCGTTGCCGCTGGAAGTGATCCCCTTCTCACATACGCAGCACAGGGAGCTTTGGGCAATATCCTTCTTTCCTCCCGTTCCCAGGATACAGAATCTCTGAAGCAGGCGTTGGAATGTTTCCTTGCCATTGCCGGGGAAAGCACTGCTCCGGCGGAGTTCCGTGCGGAAGCCTCCTATAAAGCCGGAAGATGTCTGGAACTTCTCGGGGAGAAAACAAAGGCGGATATACAGTATAAACAGCTTCTCTATTCCTTCCCGGCGGAAAAACTTCATGAGGAGACTCTTGCAGCTCTGTGGTGCGTAAAAGCAGCCGAAAAACTGGTGGACAGTGCCGTAAAGACCCCCATTCTTTCCGCTTTTGAAAATGCAAAATTTGCTCTGCATTATCTGCATAACGGCGGTCTGCTTACCCGTGAAGAGGCGGAAAAACGTTTTGAACGTCTGAAAAAACTTAAATTCAACCCTTGAAAACAGATATTATAAAAGCAAAATACTATACAGGAGAAAAAACATGACATTCTGGAAATTCATCCTTGACGGCGGCCCGGTTCTGTGGCTGATCCTGCTCTGCAGTATCACAGCACTTTTTATCTTTCTTTCCAAGTGGTATCAGTTCCACCGTTCCAAAGTGGATATACGGGAACTGGTGACCGGTCTGGTGAATGTACTCCGCAGAGACGGTTTTATCGAGGCAATCACACTTTGTGACAATACCCCCGGACCTGTGGCAAAGATCCTTGCCGCCGGTATCAAAGCCTTCCAGAATCAGGATGATGTGCGTAATGCTATTGATGAAGCTGCGCATTTTGAAGTACCCCGTCTGGAAAGCCGTCTTACCATTCTTGCCACCATCGCCAAAATTGCTCCCATGCTGGGGCTTCTGGGAACCGTTATCGGAATGGGGGAGACTTTCTTTATGATGCAGATCAAACAGGGGTTGTCCATCACTCTGGCGGATCTTTCCGGCGGAGTAAGTACGGCTCTCACTCTTACCGGGGCGGGGCTGTGCGTTTCCATTGCCTCCTATATAGCTTATAACTACCTTGTTTTCCGCGTGGAAAGTTTCTGTCTGGAAATGGAAAAAGCCAAGACGGAACTGGTATATTTTTTCCGTCAGCGGGAAAAAGAAACGGAAAACCAGCAGGGTAAATAAGGGGGAAGTTATGTATACAATCCGTTCCTCTTTTTCCGGGGATGCTTCCGGTATGCCGGACAAAGTAATTCATCCCACATTGAAAGCGGCAAAACCTTTTCCTGAATTGATCCCCTTTGTAAATGTATTTTTTCTGTTGCTGATCTTTTTTGTCATGGGCAGTTCTTTTGTTTCCGTTTCAGCCATTCCAGTGACTCTGCCCAGAACAGCAAATGCGGGGATCTACAGTGTGAAAAAATATATCGTCACAGTGGATGATAAGGGGACGATCTATTTCAATGACGTGATCATCGAAAATATGGATACATTGAAAACCCGGCTTCTTTCCGATGTTATCGGGATCTCCGACGGAAGCGGTTCCATTGTTCTGCGGGCGGATCTGCGGACAAATTTCGGTACGATCGCCAGAATCATGGCACTTGCGGATGAACTCAATATCAATACATTTATTCTTGCCGGAAAGAATGAAGAGGAAAAAAAGACCTCCTTCCGGGATGAATGAAAATATACGGTGAAAAAATGTCCGGCGGAAACAGAGATAAAGTAAAGAATACTCCAACAGGGAAAATGGGGGGGAGAAACCTTTCCCCTGTCATGTTTTTTCTTTTGTTTCTCTTTCTTGCCGCCGCTTTTCACGGTTTGTTTTTTCTATTGTTCCGGCCCCTTGTGACAAACAGGGAAGCGGAAAATGCCGGAAGGGGATTCACCCTGATCCTGACACAGAAAAATATAGACGCTCTTTCCTCCGGTTACGGGTTGGAATACTGGCTGAAATATGCCCAGAGTCCGGAGGAACTGAAAATGCAGCAGGAAGCCTCTTTTACTGCAAGGATCATGCACAGAAGGGAACACCCTTTTTCCGGAACGCAGATCAGGAAAGATCTTGCAGTGATGAAAGAACGGTCAGCCGGAGCTTGTAAAGATGAAACTGACCCCGTGAAAAAGGTGGTTCTTTCTTCTGATCCGGCAAAATCTCTTGCCGTTCAGGATGAACTTTTTCCGGAAAAGCTCCTTGAAAAGAAATCTTATACACAGAAAAAGTTCCCCCGCTGGAAATTCAATACAGGAAAAATTTTTTACGGCTGGCATATTGCCGGGGAGGAGGCAGAAAGACTGCTTGCTTTGCATAAGGAAAAAGTGAATGATTCTGCATTGTACCGTATTGAATTTACAGGGAAAGGAGTGCCGCCTGTCTGTAAATTGATCCGCTCCTGCGGCGTGGTGGAACTGGATATGCTTGCCAAGCGGGAACTTCTTGCCCTTGCAGGAACATACAGCAGTGAACTGCATAAAACACGTTCCCGTATGCTCTGCACTGTATTATGGGGGGAGGAACTCCTGCACCGCAGTATGAAGGGGAAAGCAGATGACCATAATAAAAAAGGAAAATGACAGCAGAAGGAATCCCGGAAAATGATCCCCATATTGCCCATACATATTTTCAGTGTCTTTATCATTATCGTTTTTCTGCTTCTGGCAGTGGCGTGGCTCCACAGTGAATTCAGACACAGACCGGACTATGACTGGTCGGCAGTAAGGGAGAAACTCTATCACTGCGACAATTGCCATATTTCTTTCCTTGCCTGTAATGAAAAAGGAAATTCCGCACGCTGTCCCGCATGCGGGGAATATTGCTTTATCGGCAGAAAACGCCGGATGTGATATAAGAGGAGATCATACTCTGTTTCTGCTTATGGGCAGAAAGCGGATGAACTGCCGGATCTTGTTGTCCCAGAAACCCCACTCATGATCGCCGGGATCTTCCAGATCTGCGGTGAAATCCACATTTTCATTTTCCAGATACTCTTTGTAACGGCAATTTTCTTTGTTGAGAAAATCCCCTTTTCCGCAGCATAAATAAAGTTTCGGGAAATTGTTTTCTGTGATCCTTTTTTCCGAAAGGAAATATACGTCATTATCTGAATAACGGAATTCATCAATGCTTCCGAATATATTGCCCAGTTCTTTGCTGACGGATGGATACATGGTATATAATTTCATCGGATCGGGTACAGCGGAAAATGCTCCGCAGGCACTGTAGGTATCCGGATATTTGAGGGCAAGTTTCAATGCGCCGTAACCGCCCATGGAATTTCCTGCAATAAAGGTATCTTCCCTTGCCGTGGAAAAACGGAAAAATTTTGCCATGAGGGAGGGAAGTTCCTTTGCAATGTATTCTTCATATTTAAGACCGTATTTCATATCTGTATAGAAACTTCTGCCGCCGTCGGGCATGACGAGTGCAAGTCCATATTGTGTGGCATACCGTTCCACACTTGTACGCCGCATCCAGATGGAGGCATCATCGGAGAGGCCGTGCAGCAGATAAAGTACCGGACGGTTGCCGGTATCTTTTTCCGTCCAGCCGATCATTCCTGTGGTGAATTGGGGCATGACCACATTCACATTGGTCATCATTCCCAGTGCTTCTGAAAAAATATTACATTGAAAAAAAGCCATATCATCCTCTTGTTTTATTCATGTGTTGTGATCGCCTGAATGGTGGATTCCCCGATACAGGCTCCTACATTTCTGCCTATGCGGAATCCGGCAACTGCTCCAAAAAGAGCAATAATCGTTCCTATTGCGGAAATAAGGCTCTGCCGTTCCGGTGTGATCACATTTGCCATGGCAAGAATGGCAATATACACAAGAAAAAGCAGCAGACCGCCGCCTATGACTCCTATGAAGGAGAAAAAAAACATCCCGACACGTTCACCCAGATACATGAAATACCGGTTGCATGCAGCGAAAATTATGGAAAAAATATTGAAGAAAAGGTACCATGTACCGATGAAGGTTGCAGTAAGGCGGGCACAGACGGATAAAATATCCGCCGGACCGTCAGACCAGGCAAAATACATCCCCGTGATCCCCATAACAATACCAAAGAGATGCCCCCAGAACCGTTCCCGCATATCAAAGATCATCCAGCGCAGGACTTTATCTGCATATCTGCATCCCATTTCATCTGCTTTTTTCACCAGGAACGCACCTTTTTTCCGGTCACACTTCACCCCTTTGCCGAAGTAATACATGAATCCCAGATTGTAAACGATCTGGGGGTCGTTCTGATCCGCTTCAAGGGTAATGGGGAATGCTTTGTCAAATTTTCTTTCATTGAAAAGTTCCTTGGCAAGAAATTCTTTGCTTTCCACTTTATGTTCTTTGAGGATCTGTGCCATATTTTATCCTTTCAGATATTCTGTAAGTTCATCCAGACCTTTGAGGACATACTTGGGAGTGTAGGCAAAACGGGGAAGATCCTCTTTTACGGTTACGCCGCTTAATACGAGGACGGTATCCACTTCCGCTTCCACGCCTGCAATAATATCTGTATCCATTCTGTCGCCCACGATCACCGTTTCACAGGATTTTGCCTCCAGTTTTTTAACGGCGCGGCGCATCATAAAGGGATTGGGTTTGCCGATGAAATAGGCTTTTTTGCCTGTGGCAAGTTCAATGGGGGCGATCAGGGCTCCGGTTGCGGGGACGATCCCCTGTTCTGTGGGGCCTGTCATATCCGGATTGGTTCCCACAAGTTTCGCTCCTGCAAGAACAAGACGTACTGCTTTTTCGATCCTTTCATAACTGTACGTTCTTGTTTCCCCCACAACCACATAATCCGGGTTCACATCATTCATAGTGATGCCCTTTTCGTAGAGAGCGTTGTATAAACCTGCCTCCCCGATGGCAAAGACAGAACAGTTTTCCTTCTGACGGGAAAGAAAATCGGCGGTTGCCAGGGCACTGGTATAAAAATGTTTTTCCCCCACATCGATCCCCAGTCTTGCCAGTTTTGCCGCCAGTTCCTTTGGTGTACGTTCACTGGAGTTGGTAAGAAAAAGGAAATCTTTTCTTTCTGCCAGAAGATATTGTACAAATTCTGCTGCTCCGGGCAGAAGCCTGCTTCCGTGATAGACCACTCCGTCCATATCGGAAATAAAGGCTTTCTTCTGCCGCAGGGATTTTATGAGAAGATCTTTATCCATAATGCTGCTCCGCTGTTTTTTACTGTTTTTTTCCGTTGCGGAAATTTTTGTTTTCCCTTAATATACTCTTTCCTCCTGTTTTTTAAAGCCGGACACTGAGATGAATGGGGAATTTTTTCCACAGCTGTCCCATAAAATCATGGAAAAAAGAGAAATGTTCGGTTGCCAGGCGAGGCGGTTGCCAACCAGCGCGCAGTGGATGTGCGAATGAACCGCAGGGCAATCGCCTTGCGGACGCTCACAAGGAATTGTGAGCGTA
>JAZKZE010000058.1:0-47198 GCA_045612485.1 Victivallales bacterium
CAAAAAAAATTATAAAAACTACACATCCTTACGCCCGACAGGGCGCACTTCACGCTTTTTTTGCGAATGCAAAAAAAGCTCTTCACACCTTCACACCTTCACTCAATCGGCGTTTACGCTGATTGAACTATTGGTGGTTATTGCCATTATTGCCATCCTCGCCGGAATGTTGCTGCCTGCCCTGAACCGGGCAAGAGATTTTGCCAGAAAGATTTCCTGCACCAGTAACATGAAACAGATCGGACTTGCCTTCAGTTTTTACAATGCAGACAATAAAGAATATTACCCCGGAGGACTTATACAGAATCTGGGCAGCAATGTTGACGGCAAACCCTGGCCTCACGCATTGATTATTCACGGGAAGTATATTCCTGTAAAAGTAATGCTCTGCCCCGCCATGGTATGGAAAGATAAAAAAGGTAACTCTGCTCTTCCTCCGAAAATAGATTCCGATGGAACGATCACTGCAAACGGTCAGACTCTCCCTTACGGCTTCAATGCCCACTGTCTGGGCAGTAACTACGGGGCGACACAGGATACTACCAAAGCCCTCAATACCCAGGCAAAACTTGCGGAAATCAAACATTTTTCCAAAATTTATCTCTGTATTGAGACAAAAGATGAAGATTATTCTTACGGGAACTGTTATGGTTACGCAAAAAAAGTAAACAATCTTCCGGACAGTTTCCGTCACAAAGGCGAAATGAATATCGTTTACGGAGATGGTTCTGTACGCAACAAGAAGATCAGAAATCGTTTCAATCCATATAATATCGGCGATTTGGATATATATAACGGCACCGCCGCAAACCGTCCGGTCTGCTGGGACGGCGGCAGATTCGGCAACAATAACCGCTGACAATATCCCTGATCAGGAGAATAAAAATGAAATTTTCTTTATTTACATTCACGCTCTCTTTTTGTCTTTTTTTCAGCAATTTTCCTCTTTCAGCCCTTTCAGAATATGCTGAAGCACAAAGGGCTTTGAAGGAAGGTAAATTCTTCCGGCCCGGAAAAAATGATGGAACGCAGACAAACTTTTTCAAACATCTTGCCCCTCCCAAAGAAGGCCGTCCCCTCTCTTTATGGATCCTGCCGGAAGGAATGTTGCAGCTGCGTTATGTTATGACCAACGGCCGCGGCGGTCAGATCAATATCCATACGGCAACCAACCGTTTCACCATTCCCGCCGTCCCCAAAAAGAAACTTGCCAAAAAGAATGTGAGTATAGGGCAGTATATGATCAATTTTACCGGATTGCCCCTGAAAACATTATTCATCAAGCCCAATCCGGAAGTGATCGATGCCGCCATTCTTGCGGAAATGGATCTGAAAAAATATCCGGATGCAAATAAAGAACTGCTCCATTTGAAGATGGTGCAGAAGGGGGAAAAACTTTCCTTTTACATCAATGGAAATTATGCCGGAAGTTTTCAGGAAGGGACAATGGCATCCATTACTGCCGTTCTCAATCCCCGTTCCGCAAAGATATTGGAACTATCCGGAAAAGAAAAGGCTTATCCGGGTTTTGAAAGGATCGATCTCTCTTCCAGAGCAAAATATGAGATCCCGGCAAAGATTTCTCTTTCAGAAAAATTGCCTGTTCCCATGCGGGAAAATATCACGCACGCCGTTGATATGCGGAAGATCCGCCCCCTTGCCGATAAAGCCGGCTACCGTAATAAAGATCTTTCCAGAACCGCCTTTGACGGACTGGATACAACATTGCATGTAAGTATTCCATCTGCAAGATATATGAAAGGGTATGTCCTTTGCGCCCCCATCCCCGGAAGTGACAGTAATACGCTCCCCGCCTTCCGCATGGTGATGACCCGTTATGCCAAATACGGAAGAGCCAATGATGCTATGGTGAAAGCGGAAGCAGACCTTTCTTCCGGAAGTGATAATATCCGTAAAGTGGGGACAGCGGTTCTTACCGTGAACGGTGAAGAAAAGAATGTTCCCCTCTATCTTGTGACCTTATCTCTTCCCCACAGTAAAATTGAAGATATTATTTCAAAAGATACCTGGAGCGTACTACCTTTCCGGGATTTTCTGGATATAGATATACAGGGCCCCGGAGCAAGAACCACCAAAGAAAAGCTCCGTTCCTCCCTTGCCCTTTTCGGTATTACTTTAGAGAAAAATCCTGTGGATATTGTCCTTAAACAGAGGAATCCTGGAAATTTATTTATCGAATCAGACGGCACGCCTGAAATCCCTGTGGAAGTGACCGGAAGAAAAGCAGGAAACTATGTTCTTTCCTATACCTGTAAAGATGTGGACAATAAAAAAGTCCTCTCCGGTAAAAAAGAATTTACCATAGAAAAAGGGGAAAAGAAAATCCTTCCTGTAAAATTTGCGACCGCCGGAAATGGATATTTTTCAGTGGAATTTGATCTTCTGGAAAATGAACAGAACCTTACCAATTTAAAAACATCTTTTGTCAAACTTTCCTCCTTTGCGAGAAAATGGAAAAGCGGCTCTTCCCCCTACTCCTCCTGGTACTGGGGCAACGCCCATAATCTTACTGCCGATATGGATCAATGGGGAAAAATCCTTAAGAAACTCGGTATTTTCATGGTAAGCTGTGCCACGACCCATTCGGAAGCGGAATGGCAGAAATACGGTATATCCTTTGCCCAGTTCCCTAATATGCTGGAAAGGATCTATACAGCCAAAAACATTCTTTCCGATGATCCCGCACTCTGGGAGAAAATGGAAAAAGAACTCATCCGTCAGGTGTCCGAACTTGTAAAAAGGTATCCTTCCTGTAAAAAGATCCTTCTTCAGCATGAAAGTTATCAGGGGGATTATAAAAACTTCCCCCGCACACTGCTGAAAAAAGCCCCCCGTAAATGGGATGAAAAACGGGAAAAACTGGAAAAGTCAAGAGTAAAAGCTGCAATGGAATATTGCAGGATCATCCGCAAAAACTTCCCCCATTTGAAGATCGTGTTCGGCAACGCCTGCTGGGCGCAGGAGATGATCGAATCTTTTGCCGCAAGAGGTTTTGATCCCTCTCTTGTGGATCAAATCGGAAGTGAAGCAGTTGGCTCCTGGGTGGCAAGTCCGGAATGTTTCAGTTTGTGGAATCCGGACGGTAGTGCTTATGTTCTGCGGGAAACCGCCCGTGTAAACGGCTTTAAAACACAGAGCATGACCGCCACATACGAATGGAGCTGCCGTTCCTCCAATCCCACGGACAATATGAAAAACCCCCGGGAAAGTGCCATCCGTCAGGCACAATGGCTCATAAGAGATGCAATGACCGCATTTTCCTATAATTTTGACTCCATTCCCCTGATGTCTGTCACCGATACTGGTACAGCCTATAATAACGGCAGAACTTACGGGGCTTTGGGCTGTATGGACAGACAGTTCAACCCCAAACCCCTCGCCGCCGCCATAGGTACACTTACCGGGATCATGGATGAAGTAAAGTTTGTCAGAAGTGTGGATAGTCCCGTGGATATTTTTCTTTTTGAATTCAAACGCGCTGACGGGAAAAATATCTATGCACTGTGGACTGCCAAAGGTTCGGCAAAGTGCCGGATCAAAGTTACCGGTAAAGAAGGAAAGATCCTTTCCAAAGATCTTTACGGAAGAGAAAGTTTCTATACTGTAAAAAATGGCAGTATCGAAACGGAAAGTAATGATTCTGTCCGGTACTTTATTACAGAAGGAAAACTGGAAAATCTTTCCCTGATCTCCCGGAAATATCCCACAATGGATGAACCGGAAAAACTTTTGAAAACCGTCAATATCCACGCATCCGGTTTGGAAAGAGTCACCGTAAAAGATGACCGTATCGACGGCAGAGAGATCAATGACCGCTCCTTCCAGGCATCCTTCCTTGTTTCCTCTTCCATCAAAGATGTGAACGACAAGGAAAAAGGAAAAAGCGTGGCAGTGAAATTTGATGTATCCACCCTTCCCGATGACCATTGGTATCATGGCGGCTACACCATGTACCGTTTCAAAAAGCCCATTCCCATTCCGGCAGGGGCGGACGGTATCGGTATGTGGGTGAAGGGCAACGGCAGTCTGGGGCGTCTTGCATGGGAAGTAAAGGACAATAGAGGCAGATCCTTTATTTCCAACGGTGACCCCCGCAACGGGGCAAATGCACTTAACGCCATGTATGACAATGAATTTTACTCCCCCTCCTGGCGTTTCATGTATATGGCACTTACGCCGCTGATGGCACAGCCCAAATCCTGGTATTCATTGCAATGGCACGGTAATGGAGCGATCAGTACGCCGAAAGAAGTAACAGGGATATTGCTTTCCACAAGCAATAAACTTCCCAGGATCTTTGAATTGCAGAAAGTAACCAATCAGGAGATCCGTTTCAGAAAAATCGTCTTTTTCTCTGCTCCAGGAGCAACAGAAGAAGAGCGTATGAAAGCAATAAACACTCTTTCTCCGGAAGCGGCAAGAGTCCACAATAAAAAGGATGATACCGCAAAGAAACCTGCAAAACAGGAAAATAATGTACAGCAGACCGCAGGGGAACTTGTGCAGAATGGTTCCTTTGAGCGTCTTGCCCTCCCCTCCGGGAAACAGATCCCTTCCGGCTGGGTTCTTCAGGGAAGTGAATTTCCTCTTGTATGGGAAATGCACCCTGTTCCCGGGAAAAAACATAAACCGGTCGTGGAAGTCAGAAAGGAAGGAAATAACCACTCGTTGCGTATGGCAGGTACTTTCGTATGCACAAAAGTACCTTTGAAAGATCTTCCGGCAGGCAATTATCTTTTCAAAGCAAAAATCAAAGGTACGGGTATGCTTGCAGCACGCTTCTTCTATCAGGGGGGAACTTCCAAAGCCATCCGTTTCCGTCCGGCAAGAAACGGCAACTGGAAAGAGGTTTCCGGAAGTATTGAACTTCCCGCAGGAAAAACAAAAATCTATCTTGTTCTTCAGCAGGGAGCCTCCAAAGGGGATCTGCTGATGGATGATGTTTCTCTGAAAGTTCAGAAATAAAGGGTTCGGAGGAGTACGGAAAAGTACGGAGAGGTACAAAAGAAAATATCATCTCCCGGATCCTCCGGAAGAGAAATAAAAACTTTTCCCGCTTACGGGTACATAAAAAAAGGACTGCCGGAAACGGCAGTCCTTTCTGTTTTTATCCTTCAGCCTTATTCGGCATCTTCCGGAACAGATAACTTCATGTGAAATTTCTTTTTCAGCCATTCACGGATCCTCTGGAAGAGTGCATACAATGCAGGGGTGAAGACGATCCCTACAAAGGTGGCAAGCAACATTCCGGAGAAAGTAGTGATCCCGATAGCACGGCGGCTTCCGGAACCGGCACCGGTAGCAATAACCAGCGGGAATACACCAAAGAGAAAACTCCATGCTGTCATCATCACCGCACGGAAACGCAAGTCAGCACCGTTGACCGCTGCCTGGAAGATGGATACACCATTTTCCCGTTCCTGCTTGGAAAATTCCACCATAAGAATGGCATTTTTAGCAGCAAGACCGATAAGCATGACAAGTCCCAGCTGGGCATAAATACTCATGGTTTCCTTCATAACGATCAGCCCCAGTAATGCCCCCAGAATGGCAAAGGCAACAGAAAGCATCACAGGAATGGGAATCGTCCAGCTTTCGTACTGGGCAACAAGGAAGAGATAGGCAAAAGTCAGAGCAAGGAGCATAAGGTAAATGATCTGCCCTTCGTTCTGCTGTTCCTGATAACTCATACCGGTCCATTCCACATGGTAGTTTTCCGGCAGTTTCACCTGTTCGATCAGGGTCATCAGACGTTTGGAGGAAACCCCGGGCTTTGCCTTGGCGTTAAGTCCGGCAGAGGTCATTTTGTTGAAACGCATCACCTGACGGGGACCGACCATATACCGCAAGGTTCCCAGAGAGGTAAGCGGGATCATTTCCCCTTCATTGTTGGGGATCATAATATCCCGGATGTCATCCAGACTTACACGGTTATTGGCTGTGGACTGGATCTTCACCTGATAGTTTTTACCCATCATGGTAAAGTCGTTCACATAATAGGAGGCAAGTTTGGACTGCAAAGTGGAGTAGATGCTGCTTGTGGCAACTCCCAGAGTTTCCGCTTTTTCCCGGTCGATGTCCAGATAAAGCTGGGGGGTATCGGCGTTATAGGGAGTCATGGCGTACAATGTTTCCGGCTTGCTCATAAGTTCCATGGCAAGCCGTTTCATATTGGCGGAAAGTTCCGCAGGCGGTACATCCCCGATTCCGCAGATATTTCCAGTCACACCACCGGAAAGCCCCAAGCCCATGATGGCGGGCGGAGTAAAGAGAATGAAGGAGGCATCCGTAATGGAAGCAAGTTTTGCCTGGAGTGTTCTCTGAATGGCACCGATCTGGAGATCGGGAGTGGTTCTTTCCGACCAGTCTTTCAGGTCGATAAACGCCATACCAACGTTTTCACTCATACCGGACATAAGACTCATACCGGAAACAATAAGAGTGGATTTTACCCCGGGAACAGTCATAACGATCTTTTCCATCTGTTCCATTACTTTGTTGGTACGGGTTACAGATGCTCCGGAGGGAAGTTCCACGTTGGCAAAGATGACCCCTTTATCCTCTTCCGGCAGGAAGGAGTTGTCGATGCGGAAGAAGAGGAAGTAGATAAGAGTACAGGCAGCGGCAAAAAGTATGACCGTCACAATGGCTCTGCGGGCAACAAGACGTACAAGGAAAAGATACCATTTTCTGCCGCCGTCAATAACAAAGTTGATCGGAGCAAAGATCTTATGGGGCTTTTCGGCAGGAGGCCGCAGAATAATGGAACAGAGAGCCGGACTCAGGGTCATTGCCACAACCGTGGAAAGACACAGGGAAATACACATGGTCACAGCAAACTGCATATAAATGGCTCCAACCATACCTCCGTAGAAGGCAAGCGGAGCGTAACAAGCCACAGTCACCAGAGTTGTTGCAATAATGGCTCCTGTGATCTGTTCCATACATTTGATGGCGGCCTGTTTCGGGGAAAGTTTCTCCCTCTGCATCAATGCCTGACAGTTTTCCACCACAACGATAGCATCGTCGCAGAGAGAACCGATGACCAGGATCAAACCGAACATGGTAAGAAGGTTGATACTGTAGTCAAGGGCATACATGAAGGGGAATGTCCCGATAAGAGCAATAGGAATGGCAATGGAGGGAACAAGAGTTGCCCGCCAGTCCTGAAGGAAGAGCCAGGTGATAAGCACAACAAGAAGAAGTGCTATAACAATGGTGGTAATGATTTCATTAAGTGTCACCTGAATGAACTGGGTGGGATCGTAAGCAACTTTGTAACTTACCCCTTTGGGAAAACGGTTTTCCCATTTTTTCAGTTCGGCCTTCACATTGTTCATTGTGGCAAGAGCATTGGCTTCCGGAGTACGGTAAATAGCAACCCCTACGACCTCTTTACCCATAAAGTTACAGCTTCCCGCATAGGAACTGGAACCAACTTCCACACGGGCAATATCTTTAAGTCTTACGATACTTCCGTCGGTATCCCGGCGGATAATGATATTTTCAAACTCGGAAGCAGTTTTCAATCTGCCCTGGACGTTGAGTTTGTAATAAAGGTATTTATTACTTTCCTCCGCACCGATAGAACCGGATGCTGCCTGTACATTCTGGGAATTGATCGCAGAGCTCACATCCTTTACAGAAATACCCAGACCGGACATACGCAGGGGATCGAGCCACACACGCATGGAGTATTCTTTGATAGACATCACATCCGCATTGGAAACCCCTTCCAGACGGGTGAGTGCATCTTTGATATTGGCATCCACATAGTTATTAAGCTGCATAAGATCAAGGGTACTTCCGTCGGTAAGGAAGCATACGGCTGCAAGAATATCGCCGCCCCGTTTGGTTACCGTTACACCAATCTGCATAACTTCCGCAGGCAGTTTGGGTTCAGCACGCTTGATGGCATTCTGCAAGTTCACCATGGCAATATCCGTATCGGTACCGCTTTTGAAGGTGACTTCGCAGGAATAGTTACCGGAGTTGTCACTTGTGGAGGAGAAATAGAGAAGGTCATCCACACCGTTGATCTGGTCTTCCAGAGGCATGGCGACAGTCTGGGCGATCACATCCGCACTGGCACCGGTATAGGTGGCAGCTACATGCAGAGTGGGGGGAGCGATCTCCGGATACTCCGCAACCGGCAGTTTATACAAACTGATAAGCCCGGCAATGACCATCACCACGCTGATGACGATGGCGAAACGGGGCCGTTCAATAAAGATCCTTGAAAACATTTCTTACTTCTCCATCACAGGTTTAACAGGTACACCGGGATAGACTTTGTTTGTCCCGGCAACGATCACAGTTTCCCCGGCTTTCAGACCTTTTTCAACAAGGATCCGTTCCCCGTTGCTGTTGCCCGGGATAATGGCACGTTTCACAGGAACATTGTTTGCTCCCACCACATACACAAAAGCCGTCTTACCGTCATGCATCACAGCAGAAGGAAGCACAGCAGGAAGTTTCTTGTGCAGATCTTTACGGACGGAGACTCTTACAGTCATACCGGGATAGAGCTGCAAATTTTTATTGGAGAATTTTGCATACAGAAGAATGGAGTCGGTCTTGCGGTTGACTTCGTTGTTGAGGAATTCCACTTTACCGTTTTCTTTGAGAACAGTACCGTCAGCAAGAGTCACTTTCACAGTAGTATTTGTCTTCATATCCTTGAGTGAATCAAATATGGAGAGAAGATCCGCAGAACTCATGGCAAAACGCACACGGATGGGAGCAACCTGGACAATGGTCACAAGGGCCCCGGAAGAGGGTGTGATATAGTTGCCTTTTGTAAAGTTGGTCACACCTGCGATCCCGTCGATGGGAGCGATGATGGTAGTATTTTTCAGATTATCTTTTGCAGAAATAAGGGCGGCTTCCGCAGCGAGGAGGGCGGCTTTGCTCCCTTCCATGGCGGAACGGGAATTTTCCCAGGCATCCCGGCTTACAGCATTCTGTTTCATCAGAGCATTGTTACGCTCATAACTGCTCAATGCGTAATTATATTTTGCTTTACATTCAGCTATTTTTGCTTCACAGCTTTTCACAGTGGCATCATACTGTACAGGATCAAGTTTGTACAGCACCTGTCCTTCTTTCACCTGTGCGCCGTCAGCAAATCCCACTTTCATGATTTCGCCGGACACCCGGGGTACAACATTCACGACGGCAACAGAAACCGTCTGTCCCACATAGTTGCGTACCAGAACATCTTCGGCAGTAAATACTTTTGCCACTCCCACAGTGGGACTGGGCATCGCAGGCATCGCCGGAGCCTTTTTTGCCGGATTTTTTTCCTGACCGCAGAGAGCAGTACCGGCAAGCAGAAGAAGCAGGCAGGCAATGCGTGTCATTTTACAGTTTTGTTTTTTCATTTTCTTTTTCCTTCTTGATTTTTGATTTATTTTTCAGTTTTTCATTCATTAACTAAATTGTTTTAATCTTTAAACTATATCACATTTCCGGCATTTTGTCAATCCTTATATATAAAAAAGTAAAAAGATTTTGTTATGGAAGATGCCGGGAAACCTCTCCGGAACTCCCGCCATTCAAAATATTATTCATTTCCATTTTCCCTTGTATTTACAGAAAAAAAACAGCAAAATATAAAGTACACAGGTTGTAATTTCACCGGAAACAGTTATGTTATAAAAAACAGACAGAAAGGATACGGTCATGGACAGAGAAAACAAAGATTTTGTTCTTGCAAAATTAAAAGATTTTGCGGAAAAACTTCTGGGACACACTGTATTCATCCTCCTTCTGGCGTTGACGGTGTGGGCAAGTATTATGAACTGGCACGGGACAGATCATGCTGCCGAACGCTTTTTTTATCTCATCCTTGCTATGCTTGGTGGACTCTGTACGGGCGGATACTTCATTAAACTGTATCTCCCCCGCATCGTGGGATTTTTTGCTGATTCCCTCCTTTCCCCGAAGCAATATCTGCAAAAGGCAGCCCCCCTTCTCTCCCATCCCCGGAATCTGATCCTGCAAAAAAAATTTTCTGAAGCGGAAGAAAGTCTTCTTACTCTTCTGGAAGAGTACCCTGCGGAAAGTTCTATCGTCCTCATGCTTCTGGAAATGTATGTGCATACCTGCGACAGAAGAAAAGGCGAACTTCTCTGCTGCGATTTTTTTGCATCGGAAAAAAGATCCATTTCTCCGCAGAATCTGAAGATACTTCTGTTGTATCTTGATATACTTGCGGAAGAACACCGTTTTACCGAAGCACTTGAACGTATCCATACGGAGGAAAAATCGAAATTTTACTCAAAGGAAGACCGTATTTCCCTTGCCAAACGTGCCGAAGGGATCCGTACGATGTTGAAAACAGCGGAAAACCGTACAATGTAAACTCCGAAAGAAAAAAAATATGCAAACGATAAAAAATCTGCTCCTTGAAGCCGTAAAGGAAAATGCTTCCGATCTCTTCATCCATTCAGGAAAAAAGCCGGCATTCAGAAAAAACGGTACATTGTTTACCGGGGAGAATATCATCAGCAGGGAATGTATAGAAGATTTCCGTAAAGGAATTCTTTCCCCGGAGGAAGAGGCGCATTATTCCTCCAAACGAACTTTTGACACATCCTGTACAGAAACACAATACAGATTCCGTATCAACTTTTTTGATACCTTTCACGGGCCAGCTCTCGCGGTTCGTCCTGTAAAAAACGGCAATGAATTAAGTTTTGACACCCTGAACCTGCCGGAAACATTTCTGAAAAATCTTTGCAGGGAAAGAAGAGGGCTTGTTCTTGTCTGCGGCAGTACCGGCAGCGGCAAATCCACCACCCTTGCGGCAATGATCAATCATATCAACAAAAACTACAGTTGTCATATTCTCACACTGGAAGATCCGGTGGAATATCTTTTTGATGATGAAAAGAGCCGGATCTCCCAGCGGGAGACCGGTTCCGGATACGGTGCGTTTTCCGGAGCATTGCGCAGTGCATTGCGGGAAAATCCGGATGTGATCGTCGTTGGAGAGATGCGGGATCTTGAAAGTATGCAGACAGCTGTCAACGCCGCCATGACAGGACACCTCGTCCTTGCCACTGTCCATACAGCAGATACCGTCCGTACCGTGGAAAGGATCGTTGCCATGTTCCCGGAAAATGTACGGGAGCAGGCCTCCGCCGATATCGCACAGGCGCTCAAAGCCATTATTGCCCAACGACTGATCCCGCAGACAGATGAAAAAGGTCTGATCCCGGCAGTGGAACTTCTTCCGGCGACCCCGACAGTAAAAAAGCTTATCAGCGAAAGGGACTACGCAGGACTGGAGGAACTGCTGAAACGGGGAATGGCTTCCGGTATGCAGAGTTTTACAAAAGCTGTATTTGATCTTTTCAGGGAGGAGAAGATCTCCAGGGAAGACGCATTGGAAAATGTGGATAATCCGGAAGAATTGCGTCTTCTGCTCAAAGGGATGGAAACCGGAACGGAAACATTCCGCACCAATTACGGATACGATGCACAGGACGGCAACTTTGTGGATATGAAAACCCTGCTCAGTTATGCCCACACCTTCAAAGCCAGTGATCTTCACCTCTCCGCCTATTCCCGTCCCATGCTCCGGCTGAACGGTGAACTGCGGCCGCTGGATCTTCCGGAACTTGCTCCACAGGACATCCAGCGGCTTCTCTTCAGTATCCTTACCAGAAGCCAGAGGATCGCCCTGGAAGAGAAAAAAGAGTTGGATCTTGCCGTTTCCATCAAACAGGCGGAAGGAGTTCCTCCGGTGAGATACCGTCTGAACAGTTTTTACCAGAAAGGTTCCCCGGGAGTTGTGGCAAGAGTGGTCAATGACCATATTCCCACGCCGGAAGATCTCACATTGCCGCCGCAGTTTGTGGATCTCATAAACAAACAGCAGGGACTGATCCTTGTGACCGGCCCCACCGGCAGTGGCAAATCCACTACTCTTGCCAGTATGATCGACCTTATCAACCGGACATCCAACCGTCATATCATCACCATTGAAGATCCTATCGAATATGTGCACAACAATAAGAAAAGTATAGTGGAACAGCGGGAACTTTTTTCCGATACCCTGGCATTTTCCACGGCATTGAAATTTGCCCTGCGTCAGGATCCTGATGTGATCATGGTGGGAGAGATGCGGGATACGGAAACCATCGCGGCAGCATTGACTGCCGCAGAAACCGGACACCTTGTATTTGCCACGATCCATACCAACAGTGCGCCGCAGACCATCGACAGGATCATAGATTCCTTTCCGGCAGAGCAGCAGAACCAGATCAAACTTCAGCTTGCCGGAGTGCTGCTGAGTGTGATCTCCCAGCGGTTGATCCCCTCCATCAACGGCAAAAACCGTTTTGCCGCCTTTGAGGTCCTCATGGGGACACCCCCGGTACAGGCTCTGATCCGGGAAAACAAGACTTTCCTTCTCCAATCCACAATGGAAACGTCGGCAAAAGACGGTATGCAGACTCTGGAAAAATCCCTGAAAGACCTGTATGAACGGGGACTCATCAGTTACGAGGCTACAAAAATGTTCCGCATGGAAAGCCGTGTTGACCGGGAATTCTGAATCATTGCAGGAAAAAAATGCTCCGGGGAAAACTCTGCGGGTAAAATTTGCGTATTTTCTTCAATCGGGATTGGAAAAATTCCGGATTTATGCTATATTAGACTGAATTTATAAACAAAAATCTTATTCAGATTCAACATTTTTAAAGAAAAGGAGAAGCTATGGCTTCCGAAATGGACAACATCAAAGTCGAGTTTAAAGAGAACAAAGTCTGCTCCCGCATTGCAGAAATCACCATTGCAGCCCCCGCAGTGGCAGATGCTTTTGCAAAAGCATACAAACAGGCTGCAAAAGAAGTACAGATCGCAGGTTTCCGTAAGGGCAAAGCCCCTGTTTCCATCGTGAAAGCAAGATACGGTTCCTATGTGAAAGACGATGTGATCCGTTCCTTCCAGCAGCAGGCTTACAGCAAAGTCATGCAGGGCGGCGAACTGGACATCATCGGTGCCGGTGCGCCCGAAGGCATGGAAACTCTTGCTGAAGATAAAGACTTCACCTTTACTTTCCCTGTGGAGATCGCTCCCTCCTTCACCCTTCCTGAATACAAAGGAATCGAAGTAAAACTGGAAAATGCAAAAGATCCTGAAAAGGCATTTGCCGATCACAAGGAATATATGAAGGGACTTTATGCGGAATATGTCGCTATTGAAGATGCCGCAAAAGAAGGCGACACCCTCAAAGTAAGCTATGAAGCGGATTACGCTCTTGCAGATGATGCATCCGCAGCTCTCAAACGCATGGTGAAAGCGGAAGAAAGCTGGCTCTGGCTTGCCGAACCTGAACAGATCCCCGGCTGCGTAAAAGCTCTGGTTGGCGCTGTTAAAGGCGGCGAATATACTTTTGAAGCAGAATTTCCTGCTGATTTCCGCGTTGCTGAACTCTCCGGCAAGAAACTTTCCTACAAAGTGAAAGTCATCGAAGGTCAGAGAAGAATGCCTGTGGAAACCGATGAGAAACTTGCTGAAAAACTGGGCATGAAAGATGTTGCGGAAATGAACGCAAAACTGCGTGAAACCACAGACAAAGAACTTGCCGAAGCTGAAAAACAGGAACTGAAAGCTGCTGCTGTAGATAAACTTGTTGCTGAAGTAGCGGACTTTGAACTTCCCGAAGGCATCCTCGGACAGTACACCCAGAGAGAATTCTCCCGCATTGCCGAAACCATGGTGAAAAAGGATTCCGATGTGGAAGAGTTCAAGAAGGAAAAAGATAAACATGTGGAAGAAGCCAAAAAGACTGCTTCTGCTTACCTGAAGAAATTCTTCATTCTCCGTCAGGTCGCCAAAAACGAAAAGATCGAAGTGACTGCCGAAGATATGAACAACCGTATTCAGGCGATCAGCAACTATCTGAGAAAGACCCCTGCTGAAATCACCGAACTTCTCATCCGCAACGGCGGCTATGAAGAAATCGAAAGCGATATGCTTGCAGAAAAAGCGGCTGACTTTGTAGGCAGCAATGCTAAAAAGGCATAAGGATAATTGATGACTGACGCCTGACAGCAATAACGAACAATTTTGGAGAAAAAGAGATGATAAAAAATGTACTGGTACCCACTGTCATTGAACAGACAGGCGGCGGAGAACGTGCCTATGATATTTATTCCCGGCTCCTGAAAGACCGTATTGTCCTTCTGGGAACCCCGATCGATGACAATGTGGCAAACATGATCATTGCCCAGCTGCTTTTTCTCCAGAGTGAAGACCCGAAGAAGGATATAGATATGTATATCTGTTCTCCGGGCGGCAGCGTTACGGCGGGACTTGCCATCTATGACGTGATGCAGATCCTTTCCTGTGATGTAAAGACCTATTGTGTCGGTCAGGCGGCAAGCATGGGGGCTGTACTCCTGTGTGCGGGGGCGAAGGGAAAGCGTTACGCGCTGCCCAACTCCCGCATTATGATCCACCAGCCCTGGGGCGGTGCGGAAGGAACTGCGGCGGATATTGATATCCAGGCGCAGGAGATCCTGAAGTTGAGAAGCAAGCTCAACGGCATTATCGCCCACCATTCCGGCGTTCCCCTGAAGAAGTTGGAAAAAGATACCAACCGCGACTTTTTCATGTCTGCGGAAGAAGCTCTGGAATACGGGCTTATTGATCATATCGTTCCCCATCGTGAACGCTGAGTGCCGGAGAGAGAATAATGGCGAATAAAAAAGATGAAGTATTGCGTTGTTCTTTCTGCGGAAGGGAAGGTTTCACAAAGGAAACGGGACCTCTGGTCATGGGACCGGGGTGCAATATCTGTTCCAGCTGTGTAAACACCTGCCGGGATATTCTTGAGTCCAACAAGCCCAAAAAGGAAGAGGAAGCTCCGGTCATTGAAAATCTCTACTCCCCGCAGCAGATCAAGGAGGAACTTGACAGACATATTGTGGGGCAGGATGATGCGAAGAAAGCTCTTGCTGTAGCAGTCCACAACCATTATAAAAGGCTTCTTTCCGGCAACGGGCAGAAGGTGGAACTCAACGGGAGCGACTTTACCGATGTGGAGATCGAAAAAAGCAACGTGCTTCTTATCGGTTCCACCGGTTCCGGAAAAACACTCATAGCAAGAACACTTGCAAAGATCCTCAACGTACCTTTCTGTATTGCGGATGCCACCACACTTACAGAAGCGGGATATGTAGGGGAGGATGTGGAAAATATTCTTCTGCGGCTTTTACAGGCGGCAGATAATAATGTAAAGAAAGCCCAGATCGGGATCATCTATGTGGATGAGATCGATAAGATCGCCAAGAAGGGTGAAAATGTGTCCATTACCCGTGACGTTTCCGGTGAAGGGGTACAGCAGGCACTTCTGAAGATCCTGGAAGGGACGGTGGCGAATGTACCGCCGAAAGGCGGCAGGAAACATCCGCAGGATGAGTTCATCAAAGTGGATACCACCAATATTCTTTTCATCTGCGGCGGGGCATTTGTGGGTCTGGACAAGATCATTCAGAGAAGGATCGGGCATCATGTACTGGGCTTTGAAACGGGCAAACAGGCCTTGGAGATGCAGGAAGCTCTGGAAAGCAGTAAGATCCTGAAATCGGTACAGCCGGAAGACCTGGTAAGATTCGGGATCATTCCTGAGTTTGCGGGTCGTCTGCCTGTGGTGACGACACTGGATCCTCTTTCTGAAGATGATCTGATGCGGATCCTTGTGGAGCCGAAAAACTCCATTACAAAACAGTATCAGAAACTTCTTGCCATGGAAGGGGTGAAACTTACCTTCCGTAAAGAAGCCTTGAAACTTCTGGCGAAGAAAGCTGCGGAAAAGGGTACAGGGGCGAGAGCGTTGCGTTCTCTGATTGAAAACATGATGACGGATATTATGTTTGAGATCCCCTCCAGAGCGGATAAAGTGAAAGAGTGTATCATTACGGAAAAGACCGTGGAAACGGGCAAACCCGAATACGTGAAAAAAGCGTAAGAAATATCTGATACACCATACGGAAGAAAAGGGCTGTTGCAAAACTCTGAAAGAGTGCAACAGCCTTTTTTTATGCTCCTGTCACAAATCAAGTCCCGGAGGGACGATAGAACCCAGCCCAGGGTACAAGAAATATATGCTTTTGTCACAAATCAAGTCCCGGAGGGACGATAGAACCCAGCCCGGGGTTTTAACCCCGGGAAAAATTGTAAACAGAGATTCAAGCCCCATCGGGGCGCAGGAAAAAAATGTTGAAGCAGTTTTGTTGTAAAATAAATAAGAACCTATCTCTAATTACACATATTTTCACCAATTCTTAACGGTATTTTCCTACGTCCCTACGGGACTTTATTCATGGGGGGTACATATTTCCCGGGGTTGAAACGTACGGGCTGGACTCTACCGTCCCTGCGGGACTTATTGTATACTTTTATTTTCGGTTTCAAACAGAGTTTCCTGATCGTTTTGCGGAATATATTATAAAATATATGGGATAACTGTGGATTATTTACGGAATAACGGAAAAAATTCCCCGTTTGCTATTGCAATGCATTTGCAACCGTGTTATATTACGCCTATCCTGTGGAAAAAGTTACACCGCAAGATAACGTTTTATTTATATGTAACAGAAAGGTAAGGCAGTATGAACAGTGACATTTTTCTCATCCTCTTTATTATTTTCGTTTTTATGATGACACTGCTGCCGCTTTTATTGCGTAAATTCGGTATTCCTTCTGTTATTGCCCTTCTCATTGCCGGGATGATCATTGGGCCGAACTGTCTCAATGTTGTGCATAATTTTTCAGAAATGCTCTCCTTTCTGGTAAAATCTCCGGCGCAGGCGGAGCAGAATTTCAATGCACTTATTACAGCACTGGGATCACTGGGACTGGTATTCCTTATGGCTCTTGCGGGAATGGAGGCGGATTTCAAACTGATCGATTCAGCGAAAAAGCCGGTAATAGCTTTAAGTATTCTCACGTTTGCGGTTCCCGCCATAACAGGTTACTTCGTTTATGCATATTTCTGTCCTGATGATTTTCCGGGGAAACTTCTGTACGCTTCTCTGTTTGCCTCCCACTCGGTAGGTATCGTATTTCCGGTAATAAGGGAATTGAAGCTTTCCAAAACAAAATTCGGGGCGGCGGTATTGATTTCCACAGTCATTACCGACGTGGCAAGTATTATCCTTCTGGCGGTTGCAGTACAAATGAAAAAACAGGAACTGGGGATCTTGCGCAGCGGTGCCGGAACTCTTTCCGTATTTGATTATATCAACCCTGCCGTATTCGGTTCCTGGTTCACGCCTCTTTTCCTTCTTATCGTACTGGCATTTCTTGTTGCCGCCGTATTTGCTGTCATGTTCATAGGAAAACGCATCGTGAAACTTGTAGGGGATCAGGAGGATCTTCTTATCACCTTCCTCCTTCTGGTCATTCTCTGCACCGTTCTTGCAGGAGAATTTCTGGGGATCAACCTTATTGTGGGAGCCTTTATTGCCGGGATCGCCCTTTCCCCCTTCATGCGTCAGGAAGGGATCCAGAGCAAGACTTTCTTCAAATTTGAAGGGATAGGTTACGGACTTCTCATACCCTTCCTTTTCATCTCCATCGGTATGCAGACTGATTTCAGCGTACTGGGAAAAAGTATGAATAATCTTTGGATCGTACTTTTTACAGTTGTGGGTCTTGTGGGAAGCAAAATTTTTTCCGGCTGGCTGGGCTTGCGTCTCACAGGCTTCGACAACAGACAGGGACTCTGTGCAGGTTTGATGACCGTTCCCCAGCTTTCCGCCACACTGGCAGCGGCAACCGTGGGAAAGAATCTGAATATGCTGGATGACAACTTCTTCAATGCCATCATCATTCTTTCCATTGTCACCACCATTCCCATTCCCTCTCTGGTCAGATTTATCATCTACCGGGGCAGTAAACGGATCAAATTTGAGAAGACAGACGCAGAGGCCTACGAAGTACCCAGCGGACTTGAGGATGATATTATTTGAGGACACGGAGAAGGAACGTATTGCAAAGTCATTTGAATTTTCATGTCGCATAATATACATTATGTGATATAAAATAAAGTAAGAATCAATTGGATAGAACAGAAAGTAAGTAAGAAACGAAAGAGAAAAATATATAAAGAAATACAAAGGAGATCACATAATGTATATTATGCGCCACAAGAAATTTACCCTGATCGAACTTCTGGTTGTTATCGCAATAATCGCAATCCTCGCATCCATGCTGCTGCCTGCACTGGGAAAATCCAGACGGTTGGCATTGGATACACAATGCAGAAACAATTCCCGGCAGGTACATGTTTATCTCTCTTTGTATGCGGATGCCTATAAAGGCTGGTCTTACGGGGTCGCCTATAATGAGTTCCGTGACGGCCCTGACGGAAATCCCAACAATAATCTCAACCGCTGGGATTGGGCGTTGCCTGAATTGGGGATCACTCCGAAAAGTTTCGGAAAAAAAGAAGGCAAAAAGGCTTTCCGGTGTCCCACAGCCCAGCGTTTTTATCCTTATAACAGCCTCAAAGCTGGTGATAATTCAGGAGAAAACAAGGCTTGCAACTATAGTATCTGCGGCTCTCTTTATTATGCCAGTAATCCCTGGATGGTTTCCACAAAAGAAAAAGGGGGGTATTTCAAGCCTGAAACGGTGAAACAGCCCTCCTCCCTTCACTGGTTCAACTGTGCAAAAGAGTATTCCGGCTCTTATCCCCAGGGTTGGCACGGCAATGGGGTCGATTTCAATATGTTTACATTTGTAGCAGGTAATGTGAGACTTTTTAATTTGATCCGGGAAAAAGAGTGTAATTGGACCTATACTTATAAAGATCCGAAAACCGGAGCCTGGACAAGCTATATGACAAGCGGAAAATATCCCTGTAACGGAAAGGCAAAAAGATAATGGATAGTTTGCTGTAAATACAGTAAAAAGAGTCAGTTCAGCCATTGGATGATATTGCACTCTTTTTCCAGTTTCTCTTCCTGTTCATCATCCAATGTAGTAAAAAAATCGTATCCGGTGACTTCTTCCACTCTGTCCACCGGAACAGCAAAGGAAAAAATACGTTTTTTACTTGATGCATTGGGAATGATAAAAGCAATCATTTTCACCGGTTCCGTCATATCGTAAATTACTTTATAAAAAGCAGCAGGAACGGGGATGGAAGTATTGCCCATTTTCCGGTCGGTATTGGAAAAGATGGGACCTGTAACAATACAGAGTTTTTTCTCTCGGACTGCCCATTTCCTTATATTTTTTTCCAGTCTTTTCCATATTCCCCTGTTGCACCCGGCTGTCTGCGGGGTGATATTGGACATAAAGAAAGAGTTTTTCATGGTGTGTAACGACCATGCCATATCCGCTGCCGGAGCAAGATGACCTTTGTCATAACCGGTTTTTGCATAATCTTTCGGACGGACAGGCGCATATCTGACTGCCGGATCCACCCGGAATGAGGAAATTCTTTTCACCTTTTTCATCTGGAGATTTTCTTCAGTAAGAATATATGCCACCCAGACCGCCTGACGGTATCTGTAACTGTAACCAAGCGAAAACCCTTTTCTTGTAATGACCTGATCACTTTCCGCAGGGATCCCGAAAAGGATCTCTTCCGGTAATTTTTCCCCGCCCTGACCGGTAAAGCTGTTTCCGCTGCCGGCAGAAAGTTCCGGAATTCCGGCAGAAAAAAGAAAAACCAAAAGAAAAAGAACGGAAAAAAGTCTTCTTGAAGTTTCAATAATTTTATATTTTTTCATTTCCGCCGTTCCCTGCGGCAAAGAAGTTCGATCATATCCCTTTTATCCAGATTTCCTGGTGCGTGATGCCCCATACAGGGGAAAAGCCGCAACTCTTTGCAGACACCTTTTTTCATCTGATTTCTCACAAGGGCTATACTTGTTGCAGGACAGATCAGATCCATAAGACCGGCGGTGAGATAAGCGGGACACTCCACCAGAGTTGCCAGATTGACAATATCCACATAGTCGGATACCTTTCTTATTCTTTCCCCTGCCCTGCCGTTGAGTACAGGCCATCCCGGCTGCCGTTTCACCGTTTTTCCGGCGTGATCCCCCATTGCGGGAACGTTGGCAACACAAAGGGAAACATCCTGACAGAGTGCTGCGGCAACAAGGGATTGGGTTCCCCCCTGACTGCGGCCGAATACAATAAGATTTTTTCCATCCCACTGGGGCAGACTTTTTACAAAATCCAACGCCCTTACTGTCCTTAAAAACATATATTTAGCATAACTTTTTTCCAGAGAAGTTCTCCCTTTGACCACACAACAGGGGATTTTACGGTTCAATTCCTTATAAAACTCCGGTTCTCTTCCGTTCTCCAGTCCGTGAGCGTTGGCATCCAGAACAATGGCATTTTGTCCGAATGAAAGCTGTTTCTGACTGCTTTTATACCCTGCGCCATGATAACAGACGATGGCAGGCAGAGATTTTGCCGGAGCGTTTTCGGGCATGACAAGATATCCGGTAACAGGAATATCCCCCAGACTTCTTATGCTTACATCCTCACATAAAAGCCCTCTGCCTTCTTCTGATGTAAGTTCCACCTTTTTCCGTTTGACTTCCATAGGAACCTCTGCAAGAAGGGAAAGATTTTTCTTCCAGAACTGTACAAAATCGGCAGGTATTTTACGGGCAGGCACAAGTTTATCCGGGTCAACAAGAACTCCGTCCCCCACAGGAACCGTTCCGGGAAAAGGATTTTTATTTTCATCCAGTTTGGTTATGGTGACAGTTAAGGAGCCGGGAGCTTTTCCTTTCATAACGACAGGAGAGAATTTATCAGCCTCAAAAAGTTTTTCCGATTTTTTCATTCCGTTCACATATTTTGCCATGCGGAAATATTTCACATTCTCCGGGATCTCTCCGGAAAGGGAGAAAATTACCTTCTCACCTGTTTTCACGATCCCGGAAGCTGAAGAGGAACGCAGGAAAAATGTTTCCTCCTGAAAAGAAGCGGGAAGAGCCACTGCCCCGAATTCGGTAACGGCAGCCATATCTGTATTTACATTATCTTTCTTCATTTTTCTCCTGCAGCGATATGATTTTAATTCCTTTGATCAATCAAGTTACATTATCTGTTTTTTGAAAAAATACAAGTCATTATTATAAAAAAAAGAAAAAAATGATTTTTAACGTTTCCGGTCTGCATTGATCTATTATCTTTTCCTGAAAAAAACTTCCGGAATACAGAAAAATATATGGGAATATGTGAGAATATTTTCTTTTTCCTCTGCCGGCAGATTGACTTTTTTATTCAGAAGTATTATATTTCATAGCAGAAAAAAAGTATCAGGGAAAAGGGTGGGATATGCTTGATAAGATCAGAAATAAAACAATAAAGACAGCAGTCATCGGTCTGGGCTATGTGGGACTGCCTCTGGCTGTGGAATTCGGAAAAAAATATGATACAGTTGGTTTCGATGTGAAGGAAGACCGGCTGGATATGTTGAGAAAAGGCATAGATCTTACAAAAGAAACCTCGATGGAAGATCTGAAAAATGCTTCTTTTCTGCGTTATACAAATGATCCGGAACTTCTGAAAGACCGGGATATCATCATTATTGCCGTTCCCACGCCTGTGGATCAGTACAAAAGACCGGATCTCACTCCTTTATACAAAGCAAGCATTACTGCCGGAAGTATTCTGAAAAAAGGCATGATCGTTGTTTATGAAAGTACGGTTTATCCCGGTTGTACGGAAGAAGATTGCGTTCCGGTTCTGGAAAAATATTCCGGACTGAAATATAACAAAGACTTCTTCTGCGGCTATTCTCCGGAAAGGATCAATCCCGGAGATAAAAACCATACACTCTGCCGGACCGTAAAAATCACTTCAGGTTCCACTCCGGAAACAGCAGAGATCGTGGATGCTTTATACAGTTCCATTCTTCTCAACGGTACTCACAGAGCCAGCAGTATCAAAGTAGCGGAAGCCGCCAAAGTTATTGAAAACAGCCAGCGGGATCTGAATATCGCCTTTGTGAACGAACTTTCCAAGATCTTCCACCTTATGGATATTGATACCAATGAAGTTCTGGAAGCGGCGGCGACGAAATGGAACTTTCTCAAATTTACCCCGGGTCTTGTAGGCGGTCACTGTATCGGAGTGGATCCTTATTACCTTACCCATAAGGCTCAATCCCTGGGGTATCTTCCGGAAGTCATCCTTGCAGGGAGAAGGATCAATGATTCCATGGGAAAATTTGCAGCAGAGGAGGTCATTAAACTTATGATCAAAAAAGGTCATAAGATCCTGGATGCAAAAGTATTGCAGTTAGGCATAACCTTCAAGGAAAATTGTCCGGACATCCGCAACAGCAAAGCAGTGGATGTGGTGAAAGTCCTTCAGGAATTCGGCTGCAAGGTAACGGTTTTTGATCCCTGGGCAGATCCGGAAGAAGTCAAAAAGGAGTATGGAGCTGCCTCCGTACAGAATATGGAAGAACTGACGGAAGGCGGATTTGACGCAGTCATTCTGGCTGTGGGCCATAAGAATTTCCTTGACTTTCCTGTAAGAAAATGGGGAAAGGAAGATGCTGTTGTTTTTGATATAAAAGGGATTCTGCCCAAAGAGGTGACTGATGGAAGATTGTGAGTTGACATCTTTCCGGCAGCTTCTTTCCGGAAAACATATTCTTGTTACAGGCGGAGCGGGTTTCATCGGTTCCCATCTTGCGGAAAATCTGCTCAAACTCAATTGTTCCGTAACAGTTCTTGACAACTTTTCTACAGGAAAAAGAGAAAATCTTGCAGCATTAGCGGACAATAAAAATTTCCGTCTTATGGAAGGAGATATCCGCAATATGGATGATTGCAGAAAAGCTCTGGAAAATGTGGATATGGTACTGCATGAGGCGGCTCTCGGTTCCGTACCCCGATCCATTAAAGACCCTGTTACAAGTACGCATGTAAATATTCTCGGTTTTGTGAATATGCTTACGGCAAGTGTGGAAGCCAAAGTGGAAAGATTTGTTTATGCGGCAAGTTCCTCCACCTACGGGGACAGCAAAGCTCTTCCGAAAGTGGAGGATAAGATCGGCAATCCCCTCTCCCCTTACGCCATCACCAAATATGTAAATGAACTTTATGCCGCCAATTTCCATACATTATACGGTATAGATACTGTCGGTTTGCGTTATTTCAATGTATTCGGTCCCCGGCAGGATCCGGCGGGAGCCTATGCTGCGGTGATCCCCAAATTTGCAAAAAGCCTTCTTGCCCATAAAAGTCCTGTGATCAATGGAGACGGCTCTTACAGCAGGGACTTCACCTTTGTGGAGAATGTGGTACAGGCAAATTTTCTTGCTCTGACGACAGAAAAAAAGGAGGCCTTGAATACCGTTTATAACGTTGCCTTCGGCGAACGCACCACATTAAATGAACTTTTCCTCTTTCTGCGGGAGGCATTGGAAAAATCCGATCCGGCAGTAAAAGAAGTTTCAGTCCTTTACGGTCCGGAACGGAAAGGGGATATCCCCCACTCTCTGGCAAGTATTGAAAAGGCGGGAATTCTTCTGGGCTATACCCCCCGTTTCAGCGTAAAAGCCGGCTTGCAGGCAACTGCCGCATGGTATTATGAGCAGGAAAAGACCGGGAAATAAAAATACAGTTCCGGCTGTATGATGCCATAAAAACTCAACACAATAAGGAGAATATCATGAATAAGATCAGAGTTACTATCTGGAATGAATTCCGCCACGAAAAAACCAATGAAGCGGTAAAAGCCATCTATCCTGAAGGACTGCATAAAGCCATTGCCGACGGGATCGCAGCAGAAGATCTGGAGATCCGTCTTGCCTCTCTGGACGAACCCGAACACGGTCTTACCGATGATGTTATCGCCTCTACGGATGTATTGATCTGGTGGGGACATTGCGCCCATCTGGAAGTAAGAGATGACATTGTTGCCAAAGTTCTGAAAAGAGTTCAGGAAGGGATGGGACTTATTGTTCTTCACTCCGGTCACTTTTCCAAGATCTTCAAAGCGGTCACCGGCTGTACCTGCTCTCTGAAATGGCGTGAAGTGGGTGAAAAGGAAAGATTGTGGAATATTGCCCCCACCCATCCCATTACACAGGGTATCGGGGAATATTTTGAAATTCCCCATGAAGAGATGTACGGGGAAAGATTTGATATTCCCAAAGACAGCGAGATCCTTTTCATCAGTCATTTTGAAGGCGGAGAAGTTTTCCGCAGCGGGATCACTCTTGAACGCGGTTATGGAAAGATCTTCTACTTCCAGCCCGGTCATGAAACCTATCCCATCTACTATCAGAAGGAAGTCCTTCAGGTCATCGGTAATGCAGTACGCTGGGCTAAACCTGTCTTTTTCAGAACAATGACTGCACCCAACGTCAAGCCTCTGGATGAGATCAGAACGGTTTGCGATGCCCCTAAATCCGGCATCATCCAGAACGTGGATGGAAGTGCAAAATAAAAAATTTTCTTTCTTACCGTAAAATCAAAAAAATCCGGCAGGATCTTTCGGAGAATTCTGCCGGATTTTTTTACTTTTCCTCTTATTTATCAATCTCTGAATTTCGGAAGCAGCCGCAGAAGCAATCCTGCTCCCGGAAGATCATATTCCCCGGGGAAATAGTGGATGACTCCACCGGGAAGTTGGGGGGTACTGGGGAAAAACTGTCCGTAAACATTGTGGATGGGGTGATTATATCCCACACCGGTAACGGCACTTGCTGCCAGTTTGTTATTACCGAGGAGATAATCCAGACAGCGCTGGGCATAGAATCGATACTCCTCTTTCCCGAATATTTCAAATGCCATGGAAAGCAGAAGAGAATAAAACACCGATTTTGTTGTACTGGGTGCGGTATAATGCACAAGAGGGATGGGAGAATCGGTAAAAGCGGGAGCTTTGGGGAGATCTTTGAGGAAATTCAATCCGTAGGGAATGGGCATATCGGAGGCAAGTCCCACATAATAAAACTCTCTTATAAGCATATCGCAATATCTTTCCAATGCGTCTTTCCACTTCTGTACTTCCGGAGCATTTTTCTGTGAAAGAATAAGATCGGCAAGAAAGACCATGTGGGAGTGGAGGTGTCCGTATGAACAATCATGAAATGCTGTTGTCTGACTTTCCGGCGTATCCAGGAAGATCCCGGAAGCCTCGCCTTTTTTGATCTGGCAGGCAATGACTTTTTTCATATCACTGCAAGTGCGTTCAAAATAAACTTCTTTTCCCGTTGCAAGATAAAGATCATAGGCTGCCGCCGAAGAAGCACAATCCATTCCGGCACAGTTTTTCCGGTTCTGCCAGTAGAAATTTTCTCCCTGTGTACCTCTGGGAAGATCTTTCACAGGCGGCACATAAGGCGTATCAAAAAAGTCACTTTTCTCCACATACTCCCATACTTTTTCCGCAAGAGCAAGATTTTCCGCAGCATAAGCAGGATCTTTCTCTCTGAAATAAAGAGCACTTCTTGCAAGAAGTCTTAAAATATTATAGTGATCGGAAAGAGGAGCAGGACTGTTATAATAATCCCGGGGGCCCCATCCCAGGGGAACAAACTGGCAGTCATAAATAAATCCTTCCGGGGAAACGGTTTTGCGGAAATAATTCACGCCCCAGCGCAGTTCCTCATCGAAAAGCCAGTCTTCCCAGACGGGTTTGCCTTCTTCCGCATAACGCATATATCCATACAGAGCAGAGGAGCAACCGTCATGCCAGCACCGGAGATCGCCGGACTGATGATACCCGCCCCGCATATCCAGTTTTTTTCCTGTTCCGGCAAGATTGTCCAACTCCTGATGACAGAGTCCTGCCCAGCCTTTTTTACTGCCGCATCTCTGCCAAACAAAAAAGTTGGTGACCAACCGTTCCAGAAGTCCGTAGGGATTATCTTTTATCACAAAATTATAACTTCTTTGCGTTCCGCAGCATATCCGGTAATCTGCGGGAGCCTGGATACAGGAAAAATCCCCTTTATAAATATCATTTTCTTTAGTGAGTGTACCCGTATAATAATCTTTCCAGACCAGAGATTCATCAAGCGTCTGGATACAGAAAACCTCTTCCTCCGGGTTATCGATCAAAAAAAACTTCGGAGCATTACACTGGTACCCGATGTGATTGTAACGAATCATAAATATTCCTCCTTTGATTTATTTTTTCAGAACAGGAATTCCCCCTGTACCGGAGATTTTGCATCTTCCGTTTTTTGGGTATTTTCAGAATTTGTTTTCCCCTTCAGTGAAGCAAGGAAATCATCCAGAAGCATGATTTTCACTCCTGCTTTTTCCGCTTTTTTGATCTTACTTGAAGTAGAGGCAGAATCTGCTGTTACAAGGAGGGAAAGTGTTCCCGTTACACTGTCCACCGCTTCATACCCGTATTGGGAGGCAAGATTCTCATAATAGGAACGTTTTTCCGGCATTTTACCAGTAAAGCAAATGGTGGGCTTTTCTCCTTCAGATGAACTTCCCGGCTCTTTTTTACTTACTTTCACTGTAAGAACATTCAGAAGTTCATCCAGATACTCTTTCTGACTGAGCAATTCCTTTTTGATGGCTCCCGCCCTTTCCGGCCCGATCTGATCCAGAGAGGCAAGAGATTCCTCCGACATATTTTCCAGTTCCTGCAATGTATGTTCTTTCAAAATCCCCTTTGCTATATTCGGGCCGATCCCTTTGATATTCAGTGAAGCAAGGATCTGCCAGTCGGGAACACTTCTTGCATTCTGAATCTCTTCAAAAAGGTTTGTTGCCGATTTTTCCGCAAAACCTTCCAGTTTTACGATGTCTTCTATTTTCAAAGCAAAAATGTCTTTCAGGGAACGAACAGAAAGCTCTTGCATCATCCTGCGGATATTGGGTTCTCCAAGATGTTCTATTCCGATATTTTTTACAGAAGAAACCAGTCTTGCCAGAAGCGTTTCCGGACATTGGGTATTGACGCAGCGCAATTCCGGAAGATCCTTTTTCAATTCCTGTCCGCAGGAGGGACAATGGGTAATGATACAGTTTTTCCGTTCCGCCCCCTCCCCTGCCGGACGGGAATCCAGAATATAGGGGATCACATCCCCGGCGCGTTCCACAGTAACGATATCACCTATATGGATATCTCGGTCAAGAATATTCTGAAGATTGTGTAAGGATACATGACGGATCGTCGTTCCGCTGATCTCCACCGGCTCGATAAGGGCAACTGGAGTAAGGGCATTTTTCCCGAAACTCCATTGTACATCTTTCAATATGGTTTCTTTACGCACTCCGGAAAATTTGAAAGCGATCTGTCCTCTGGGATGGTGGGCAGTATTCCCCAGGGAACGGGAGTATTCTCTGTCCGCAAGTTTGATGACGATCCCATCCATGGGATAGGGCAATGCTTCGATCTTTTCCACAAAAGAATCCCATTTTTCCCGCAACTCCCCAAAAGAACACTGCATGGAATGGAGGGAATAATCTATAAAAGAAAGTTTTGCTTTCTGATAAAGCATAAGAGTAATATCTTTCAATCCCATGATCCCGGCAACCGCATTACGGGGATTCTTATAGATCCTGCCGTTTTTATTGCGGATATTGCTGTACAGAACTTTGAAATCATCCGTTCTTATGACGATCTCCCCTCTTGCATCTTTTTTAAAATCCGCAAGGGGAAATATTCCTTCTGGGTGTTCCAGCTCCAGAAGCGGCAGTTTATCTGTAATATCCTCCCCTTCAAGCCCGTCTCCCCGTGTTGCCAGGATTCCGTCTTTCCAGATTGCTGAGATTCCGTCATATTTGGGCTGGATCAAAAGCAATTCCTCTTTGGAACGGATGAATTTTTCCGCCCAGGAAATGACCTCATCCAGTGAATATGCCTTATCCAGAGAAAGCATAGGATCGGTATGGATGACTTTTCCGGAACTTGCTACAACAGGAGCATGTACCTGGGAAAGCAGAGGATGATCCGGAGAAAGAACAGTCAGATGCCGTACAAGAAGATCATAAGATTCATCGCTGATCTCCGGCTCGGAATCCACCCAGTATTTTCTGTTGTGATACGCAATGGCATCTACGGTCTCATGGAGAGTCATTGCCATTACTTTTTCTTCCTCAAGCATTTTGACCTCTTCTGCCATATTCTCCCTCCGTTCCGGTTATTTTTATTTTTTCAATAATTCTGTCAACAGTTCTTTTGCCAACTCTTTTTTACTCTTCAAAGTCAATTCTTTTTTTGTACCGTCTGCTTTGTAAAGGGTAATGGCATTTTCCTCCGCACCGAATCCCCTGCCCGGAACCCCCACCACATTGGCGGCAATAAAATCAAAATTCTTTTTCTGCATTTTTGTTAAAGCATTTGCTTCCAGATCATTGGTCTCGGCGGCAAATCCGGCAAGAAGCTGTCCATCTTTCTTCATTCTGCCCAGACTTAAAGCAATATCCTCTGTCCGTTCCAGTTCCAGAAAAAGATTTCCTTCTTTTTTCTTCATCTTCTGTTTTTCAGGATGAGCAGGTCTGTAATCGGCGACAGCGGCACATAATATGGCAAGATCGGCATTACCGAACTCACTTTTCATTGCCTCAGCCATTTCCGCAGCACTTTCTATGGAAATAAATTTATGCAGATTTTCCGGTACGGAAATACTTACCGGACCGGATACGAGAGTAACATCATGCCCCATAAGGATCGCAGCTTCCGCAATGGCATATCCCATTTTTCCACTGGAATGGTTGCTTATAAAACGGACCGGATCTATTTTTTCTCTCGTGGGCCCTGCATTGACAAGGATTTTCATAAAATTTTTCTCCGGATATTTTTACTTAAAAAGGCTTGTTTTCAAAACCGTTTTTTCTCTGTTCCCTGCGGATACGGCGGCATTCCGGACACATAAAAAGTTCCAAACCGCGTACTATGGCAACTTTGTCCGACTGCCGGATGACTGCCACTTCCCCTTCTTCAAGAAGAATGGTTTCAGAACTGTTATCAAATGCCATTTCCGCCGGCCCCCGCAAAATGCGAACTTTGATCACACTTTTTTCACTTAAAACAAGATGATTGACCAAATCCGTACTGTTGCTGAAAGCCAGTCCCATCCCGGTACGGAAAGTACCATGGGTTATGCTTTTGTAATATCCTGTCGAGCCGTGGACAGTGGCTACCCCCACTCCGTCACCTACGATCTCATTGGCATACAGTTCATCATCGATCTTGATCTGGTAGCGCAAAGCGGAAAAACTGTTTTTATTGTGGATGAAAATATCATTGAGGGCAAAAAATTCCTTTCCCGCTGCTTTTCCGTACAGTTTGGGCAGCAGAGAGGTGGTAAGGGAACCGGAAAGCAGAAGATCGATCTGCCGTTCCAGAGAGTGTTTTGCACAATGGGGAGCCGTCTCCACATCCCGTATGGGCATCTTGGGCAATCCGGGATAGAGCAGTTCCGCACTCAAAAGGGCTCCATCCCCGCCGTAACAGATGAGAAGATCTTTAAGCGGGGAAGATAATTCCACGATCTCCACACCTTTTTTCAGAAGGATCTTTTCCAGAAATTCTGTATTTTTTCCGTAAAGAGCTGCTTTCATCTTTTCCCCTCTTATTGTGTTCTGCCGTATTTGCCGATAATGGAATAAAGCACCGCTGCGGTACAATTCCCCACATTGATGGAAGTCTTGCTGCCGAACATGGGAAGAGCCACAAGTCCGTCACACTCCTTCATCGTTTCCTCATTGACTCCCAGAGCCTCATTTCCCATAACGATGGCAAGGGGGAACCGGAAGGGAAAATCCCATACAGGCATACTGTTTTCCCCTACTTCCACTGCCACACAGCAATATCCCTCTTTTTTCAGGGCACGGACAGCAGAAAGTGAATCCGGATATCTTTCAAAAGGCACAGTTTTATCCGCCCCCATAGCAGTCTTTTCCAATTTCGGATGGGGTGGTGTCGGTGTATAATTGCAACAGATGACCTTATTTGCCCCCACAGCATCCGCTATACGGAAAATATTGCCTGTATTATGGGCACTGCGCAGTGAATCAAGGACAATGACAATATCAAGGCGTTTGTATAAAGAGCCTGCGGCAAAACCTTTTGTATCTTCTGTACGCAGATTTTCTTTTCTCATACTGTACCTCTCTGTACGCGTTTACTCTCAATGCCGGGGACGGAAAGATCTGCGTATACCATGACTTCCGGAAGGCCTTCTATGGAAAGAACCGCCGTGACCGTTTTTTTCCCGCAAACTCTTTTTCTCATTGACCTTTTCCGGAAGGACAAGAGCTTCTTCTTCAGGAAGATCGGTCTTCATGGTGATATTGGCATATTTTTCAATTTCCGGCATGACATAAGCTCCGTATTCACAGACAAACCCGATGGCACACCCTTTATTGCCAGCCCGTCCTGTTCTTCCGATACGGTGGACATAATCTTCCGGATGATCAGGAAGATCATAGTTGATCACATGAGTGATCCCTTCCACATGCAGTCCTCTTGCGGCGACATCGGTGGCAACCACGATCTTCAGATCCCCTCTTTTGAATTTTTCCACAAGTTTCAACCGTTTTTCCTGGGGGATATCCCCGGAAAGGAGTCCGGCATCATAGCCGTATTCATAAAGTTTTTCCGCAAGAATACGGTTTTTTTCTTTCCAGTTACCGAAAATAATGATTCTTTCGTAAGGAAGAGTTTTAAGCAGATGAAGGAGGAAAGCAAGTTTCTGATCGCTGGTGACTGCATAAAATTTCTGTTCAATAAGGTCGGTGACAACGTGTTCCGGTTCCGCTTCAAAGGAGACAGGCTCCACCAGCCAGCTTCTTACAAGACGCAATACCTCATCTTCCAGAGTTGCACTGAAAAGCATGGTCTGTCTTTTGCCGGCCTGGGGCAGACGGGAAACGATCCTTCTCACATCCGGGATGAATCCCATATCCAGCATACGGTCGGCTTCGTCGATGACAAGGATCTCCGTATCTCCCAGGTAGAGATCGCCGCTTCTGGTATAATCAATGATCCTTCCGGGAGTCCCCACAAGGATATCCACAGGTTCTTCCAGAGCTTCCCGCTGACCTTTATGATCCATACCGCCGAAGATCACAAGATTATTGAGATAGGTATATTGGGAAAGTTTATCCGCATCATTTTTGATCTGTATGGCAAGTTCCCTTGTAGGGGAAAGCACCAGCACGCGGCAGGAACCTTTCCGGCGTTTTTCCGGAGGCAGGGGATCAAGCAGAAGCCGGGTCATGGAAGAAGCAAGAAATGCCGCCGTCTTTCCGGTACCGGTCTGAGCCTTTGCCGCAAGATCTTTTCCTTCCAGAGCCGCAGGAAGACACTGTGCCTGGATAGGGGTACAGTATTTGAAATTCAAAGTCTGGACAGCTCCCAGGATCTCCCTTGCAAGCGGAAGGGAATTCATACGGACTTTCCCGGGTTCATCCGGAACATCCACGAGATCCGGAACGGGGGGAACGATCCTTCTTTTCTTTTCAGGAGCTGCCGTTTTCCTTTCGGCAGGAGAATGATTTTTTCCGTTTTTCTTTTTTTCTGAATGATCCTGTTTACCATTTCCGGAAAAAGTATTTCCATTACCGGACACATTTCTTCCTCCTTTTTTACGGGTGGAAGATTTTTTATCTCTGTTATCTTTCTTCTTTTTCCCTTTACCGGAGAAAACCTGAAAGACACTTTCAATTATGTTTTTAAATAATCTGATCACAATACACTTCTTTTCTTCAATAACTTTTCTTCAATGACACGTCATTCATCCACACACTTTCTGCCGTTCCCTGTTTCCTGTTCTGCCACCTGTCAGGGAAAACCTGTCAGCAAAAAGCTTCACATTAATTTACACCAAAAAAAAGATTTTACAATCCGGTATTGCTTTTAATTGACAAAAAGCAAAAACTTGTTTCATCCAAAAGCCATTTCCGCCGGAATTCCGGAAAAAACGATCTTCCGGGATAACCGGGAAAGAGGATATAAAAATCCCCGTCCGGAAGTTCCGGACGGGGATTTTTTTTATACTGGAAGCCTATATTTGCAAAAGGCTCAGTTTTTCAGAGCTTTCAATGCTTCTTCCACACGGGCAAGACGGTCTTTCATTTCCGCAATGGAAGCTTTGGTATCTTCTACGACCTTGGCAGGAGCTTTCGCTACAAAACCGGCATTGTTGAGTTTGCCTTCACCGGATCTGATCCAACCCATAAGATCTTTCTGCTGTTTTTCCAGCTTTTTGATCTCGGCAGCTACATCGATCACTCCTTTAAGGGGCAGATAAATGGCTCCGGCATTTACCAGAATGGAAGGCGCTCCGCTGCCATCTTCCGCTTTGTATTCTTCCATGGAAATGGTCAACTCTTCCGCATTGAGAAGGGTCATCATATTTTTCATTTCGCTTTTAAAGAAACTTTCGATTTCAGCAGTATTAGCTTTGACATGATATTTGAGCTTCTTGCCGGGGGCAATATCATAAGCCACTCTCATATTACGCCCTGCACGGATGATCTCAAATTTATCTTCCACCATCGCCTGAACTTTTTCCGCATCCTTCAGAAGTTCCCCCAGTCCCAGAGCAGCAAGCTCTTCCGGAAAGGGAGCATACATAATGCTTTCATTTTCCGCAACAAATCCCATCTGGTGGGCAAGTTCTTCTGTTACGAAGGGCATGAAGGGATGCAGCATACGCAGGATGCTCCACAGAACAAAGTCCATAACTGCAAGAGCCTGTTCTTTTTCCTCCGCTGTTCCGTAAAGACGGGATTTGCAGCTTTCGATGAACCAGTCACAGTAGGTACTCCACACCATTTCATAAAGTTCATGGGCAGCAAAATGGAATTTGAAATTGTCCAGAGAATCCCGTACTGTTTTAATGGTACGGTCAGCCCAGGAAAGCATCCATTTTTCATCAGGAGTAAGTTTACTGAGATCAATACCGGAAAGATCTCTGAAGGACTTGCTCACTTCCCCATGCATACGGCGGAAACGGCAGGCGTTCCACATCTTGTTGGCAAAGTTTCTTCCGATCTCGCATTTTTCATTGGAGTAACGGATATCCATACCCACAGGAGCAATATAGATGATGGAGAAACGCAGAGCGTCCGCACCATACTGTTTGATCACATCCAGCGGGTCGGGACTGTTGCCCAGAGACTTACTGAGTTTTCTGCCCAGATCGTCACGGATGATACTTGTGAAATAGACATTGGAGAAGGGTATTTCCCCTTTGAATTCCAATCCTGCCATAATCATACGGGCAACCCAGAAGAAGATGATATCCGGCCCGGTCACAAGGTCATTGGAGGGATAGAAGTATTTGAGTTCTTCTGTATTTTCCGGCCAACCCATGATGGAGAAAGGCCACAGCCAGGAGCTGAACCAGGTATCCAGTACATCTTCTTCCTGATACCATCCTTCCCCTTCGGGAGCTTTGCTTCCCACATAGACTTCCCTGTTTTCGTCATTGATGTCGCCTCTGTACCATGCAGGGATACGGTGTCCCCACCAGATCTGACGGCTGATACACCAATCCTGAATGTTTTCCATCCAGTGGAAATAGGTCTTTGTCCATTTTTCGGGATAGAATTTGATCTTGCCGGAACGTACTGCTTCAATAGCAGGTTTGGCAAGTTCATCCATTCTTACGAACCACTGGTCACTCAAAAGTGTTTCGATCTCCACGCCGCCGCGTTCAGAGAAACCCACATTGTGGGTGATATCTTCGATTTTTTCCAGAAGACCCATTGCTTCGATATCCGCCACACATGCCTTTCTGCATTCGTAACGGTCCATGCCGGCATATTTGCCGCAGACAGAATTCATGGAGCCATCCCGGTTCATCACATTGATGAATTCCAGATCATGGCGTTTGCCCACCTGATAGTCGTTGGGGTCGTGAGCAGGAGTTATTTTTACACAGCCGGTACCCTTTTCCGGATCGGCGTGTTCATCTTCAATAATGGGGATCTTCCGGTCGGTAAGGGGGAGATCCACCGTTTTGCCCACAAGGTGCTTATAGCGGGGATCACCGGGAGGAACGGCAACCGCCGTATCCCCGAACATGGTTTCCGGACGGGTGGTGGCAACAACCAGATAACCGCTTCCGTCGGAAAGGGGATAGCGGAAGTGCCAGAATTTACCATTGACTTCCTTGTAAATGACCTCTTCATCAGAGAGGGCACTCTGGGCGGCAGGACACCAGTTCACCATGCGTTTGCCGCGGTAGATATAGCCTTTGTTGTAAAGCTGGACGAATACCTCTTTTACAGCATCGGAAAGACCTTCATCCATGGTAAAGCGTTCCCGTTCCCAGTCGCAGGATGTTCCCAGTTTGCGCAGCTGTTTGATGATGGTTCCGCCGTACTGTTTTTTCCAGTCCCAGACTCTTTCGATAAATTTTTCTCTTCCCAGAGTTCTGCGGTCGATCTTTTCGGTTTCCCGCAATACTTTATCCACTTTGCTTTCCGTGGCGATACCGGCATGGTCTGTACCGGGGAACCAGCAGACTTCTTCGCCTTTCATTCTGTGATAACGGGCAAGAATATCCTGCAATGTATTATTGAGAACATGTCCCATGGTCAGGATCCCTGTCACGTTGGGCGGGGGGATGACAATGGAATAGGGCTTTTTGTCAGGATTGGGTTTTCCGTGGAAAAGGTTGTTGGACTCCCAGAAGGAATACCACTTTTCTTCCGTCAAGGAAGACTCATAGGCTTTGGGCATTTCGTTTTGTGCCATGTCTTGCTCCGTTTCTGTATATTTATACGGTTATATTTTTCCATTTATGAATCTATAATATAGCATACTTTCTTTCAAAAAGCAAAAAGAGAATACACAATTAGTTGTTTTTATGAAAAAAGGTGATATATTTTCAGGAACAGAAAATCCGGAGGAAATATGTATAAAACCCTTTTACGCCCCTGCATGATCTTCATCCCCCTTCTTCTGGGGCAGATCTTCCCGCAGGCACATATTTTGGGCAAAGCCCCGTTTCACTGTATAAAATATGCCCTGATCCTGATGCTTTTCCTTACCTTTCTCAAACTGGAAACAAAGGAGATGAAAGTAAGAAAAGAACATTTTATCGTCATTGCAGTAAATATGATCCTGGGGATCGTTCCTTTCTTTCTTCTGAAAATCTTTGTCCCGTCCCATCCGGATCTGGCAAAGGCTGCATTTTATATCGGGATCACCCCCACAGCTGCCGCGGCTCCGGTTGTGGTATCCTTCCTCAACGGACGTACCGGATTTGCTCTCACAGGATTCATGCTCTCCTATGTGGCGATCTCCTTTGCCCTCTTTCTTTTCCTTCCAGTGGTATCAGGCAGACTCTCCCTGGCATTTTTAGGAGAGATCTTCCTCACCCTTTTCCAGCTGGTATTTCTTCCTTACCTTCTTGCCGCCATTGTGCGGAAGATCTTTCCGGCGGCAAAGGCGATCCCGGCAAAATGCAAGACTTTCACCTTTTTTCTGTGGTCCATCACTCTTTTTCTCATGTCGGCAACTTCCCGCCAGCACTTTATCAACAATCCGGATGAACCGGTACTGGAACTTGTCTATATCGGCATAAGTGCGGTCATTCTCTGTTTCCTGAGTTTTTTTCTGGGTGGAAAACTTGCCCGGAAAAAATATGCCAGAGAATCCAGTCAGATCCTGGGGCAGAAAAATACCTCCTTTACCATGTTTCTCGCTTTACAGTTTGCCAATCCTCTTGTTGCCATAGGCCCGATCTTTTATATTGTCTGCCACAATACATGGAACGCCATACAGATGTTCCAGTATGACAGACACAGAAGAAAACGTCTGCTCAAGCAGGAAAAACATGCCGGAGAAAAATAATGGATACAGAAAAAAAACTTTTCATCCCTGAATTACTTGCCCCCGCCGGAAATATCTCCTGCGCCCTTGCCGCCTTTGATTCCGGGGCGGATGCAGTTTACTGCGGACTCAAAAAATTCAATGCAAGGGAAAGAACGGAAAACTTTTCCTTTGAAGAAATGTCCAAACTGATCTCTTACGGACATAAACGCGGAAAAAAAATTTATGTTACTTTCAATACTCTCGTAAAAGAAAATGAACTGGAAGAGGCGGCTTCATTTCTGGCGTTGCTCAACTCTCTTGCGCCGGATGCAGTGATCCTGCAGGATCTGGGGGTGGCAAAAATGGCAAAGGAATATTTTCCCCGGCTGACTCTGCATGGTTCCACACAGATGGGACTGCATAATTCAGCCGGCTTGCAGTTTGCAAAGGAAGTTGGATTATCCCGGGTCATCATGGAACGGCAGACCACCCTTAAAGAACTGGAAAAGATGCTGAAAAAAGAACCGTCCATTGAAGTGGAAATGTTCATCCACGGCGCATTGTGCTGCTGTATTTCCGGCTCCTGTTTTCTCTCCTCCTGGCTTGGCGGCTGGAGCGGCAACCGGGGCAAATGCAAACAGCCCTGCCGCCGCAGGTACCGCAGCAGTCAGGGGAATGGATTTTTTCTTTCCGCGCAGGATCTCTGCATGATAGAAAAAATCCCGGAACTTATGAAACTTGATATAGCCTCTTTCAAAATCGAAGGGCGTTTACGCAGACCGGATTATGTGGAAAATGTGGTCTCCGCCTACCGTCTTGCCATTGATGCAGTCAAAAGCGATCCCTCCGGAAAAACATTCAGAGAGATCCTGCCCAAAGCCAAAGAGATATTGTCCCGCACCTGCGGCAGAAAATGGTCGGAAGGATTCTATCATTCCCAATCGGCAAAAAATCTTGTAAAACACGATGCCATGGGGGTATCCGGGCTTCTTGCCGGAAAAGTCACCCATTGTGCGGCAAACGGTTTTACCGTTCAGACAGTCCGTCCTCTTTCTGTGGGCGATATGCTGCGTATCCAGCCGAAAAGCGGGGATGACGGACCCGCCCTCGAAATAACAAAAATGCTTGTAAAGGGACGCAATGCCTCCTTTCTGCCCAGAAATGCGGAAGGATTTATTTTTGCAGATAAAGAGATCCCCCGGGACGGAGTTATTTACAAAACATCCGGAAAATGCAAAGATTATTCTGCCAGGATCGAAGAATTGAAAATGGAAAAAGTCCTGACAGATCTTTCCATTACTATAACGAGATCGGCGTGTAAAATCAAAGCGGCATATCCCGGCGGCACAGTAAGTTGGGAAAAAGCTCTTGATCTTGCAGAAGCAACAAAAGCCCCCTTATCCAACGAACGTGTAAAAGAAGAATTTTCCAACTGGGAAACAGATATTTTCAAGGTGGGCAGAATGGATGTAAAAATCAGGGAAAACCCCTTTCTTCCCGCAAGCGTATTAAAAACATTGCGGAAAGAGTGCTGTAATTATTTTACAGAAAAGATGCCGGAAAATCTTGACGGAAATGCCGCTGAAAATGAGATTGCCTGTCTATTGAAAAACTTCAGGGACTCGTACAGGAAAATTCTTCCGTATGGCGGAGAATTTCAGGGAAATACCGTTCTTCTGCCCCGGCAGAAAAAGTGGAAATATTCCTCAAACAGCAGCAGAAAAGGAATCATTTGCCGCATTCCGGAGGATATGCCCTCCCCCCATGAGGAATTTTTCTTTCCTTTCTATGCTCCGGAAAGCTATTTACCTTTATTGGAGGAAAAATTTTTACTTTTTCTGGAAAAAGGCGGTTTTCAGGCAAGGATCAGTTCTTTATACAGCTTCACCCTTATAAAAAATGCAGTAAAAAAATGGGAGGAGAAAAATGGAAAAATGGAAAAAACTCTTTCCATCAAAACTGCCATGCCGTTACATGTATGCAACTCATTTGCCGCCATACTGCTTGGTTCTTACGGCGTAAACATGGTTCAGGCAAGTTGTGAACTCGGACGCAATGAAATGGAGGAACTTTGTGCAAAAAGCCCGCTTCCTGTGGAAGTTTATGTTTCCGGAAGACCGGTTCTTCTGGGAACAAGAGCCTTCCTCCCTGTTGAAGGAAAAATGGAGGACAGTAAAGGGGAAGTCTTTCTTGTGGAAAAAGAGGGAGTCCTTACTCTCATTCTTCCGGAAAAGATCCTGGATATACCTGTATGCAAAGGTGCGGCAGGATCATTTTGTGATTTGCGGTATATTTCTTCCGGAAAAGAGGAGAAAAAGGCAAGATTCAATTTTGACGTAAGTCTTGCATAACGGATCATTTCCGGCTGTTCCCCTCCCGGATAAAAAAAATTATGAGAGTCCAAAGGATCCTCTCATAATTTTTTTAAGTTATGAAAAATCTTCTTACATATTTTTTGTTTTTTCTGTAAGGGCCATTGTATCTGCAATAAGTTTTTCAAGAAAACCGAAACGGCTTGTCATAAAGGCTTCCACCGTAAAGTCACCATAAAACTCTTTCAGGATCTTCTCCATTTCAATTTTGAATTTTGCCACATTTTCTGCCTGCATCACCGGCCAGCGTTTCATGTAGGAAATACGGTAGTCTTCCATTTCCCTGCCCAGTTTTCCGAAATAATAACTGTTCCAGTTACAGAAATTGTTCCGGATGACGGTAAGAGATTCTGCGGCGGCGGCAAGATTCAGGAAAGCAAAACGTTTGGAAGAGAAACTCTTATCCAGTACGTTATTGAGCAAGTAAGGTTTGGTACCGATGTTCATAATGGCATTGACAAGAGCTTCCCCCGGGATCTCGCCATACATCTCCATGGAAAGAAGATAGATAAACTCACGCAGATCCATGGGATTGCCGTTCCACATACTATTGGCAGCATAAAGTATGGTGTACCAGGAACTTTCATGGGGTTCTGCAGGACAATCCGCACTGCCGATCCTGCCCCAGCCCGTACAGCATACACAGGGAAGAGCAAACTCTCTTGCGGTTTTTGTCCAGGCATCAGAGTTGGGGGCGCGGACAGCAAGAGGCGGCAGGGAACCTGCCCAGTTATCACAGCCGGAATAACCGCTTGCTCCCCATACTTTCATACCGGCATCCAGATAACTCTTGAGACAGGGGAAAGTATTGTTTTTTCCGCCGTAACCGTATGACCAGTACATAAGAATGGATTTTCTTCCCAGACTCCAGCACTCTTTCACCTGTTCAGGCGTCATGCCGCTTTCCCCCTTGCGGAGAATATCATCCCACATAACGGGAGTTCTTCCGGCAGCAAGAAGATGGGTGATACTTTTATCCACTCTGCGGATATAGGAACCTGCCGGACCAAGTTTACTGCACTTGGGACATTCCCCCAGATTGATGGCTTCATCCGCTCCGATATGGAAATATTCTGTATGTTCTGCAAAACATTCCATCAGTTCATCTGCCATGGCATTCCACAGTTTATCCACTTCCGTACTGGCACAGCAATACTGGTAACAGTGATCGTTTTCCCGCAATTTTTTATATTTTTTGTGTTTCAGCACATAGTCAGCATGGGCAATGCACTGTAATTTGGGGATGATCTTTATATTGAGGAGGGCTGCTTTTCTGCTGATTGCCCGCATATCCTTAAAACTGTATGCTGTAGAACAGCCCACTTCCGGCGCACATTTATAGTCATATTTATCTTCCACTTCCAGAAGGATGGCATTTACCTTGTAAGAAGCCAGTATCTCCAATTCTTCCAGCATGACGGAACATTTCGGCTGATACCCTTTCAAATCCCAGTGGATCATACGCAATGCTACAGCTGCTTCATCTTTGTATGTACCGCAGGGGAGAACCCCTTTTTCCGCCAGTTTGAAAAGGGTGATGAAAGCATAGAAAAAGCCGGACGCACTCTTTGCATCCACACGGATCTCTTTTTCCGTCACCTGGAGAGAGTAGGCATCAGGGGCATTGGAAACTTCTCCGGCTTCAAGTGTACTTTTTTTCCCTTTTACGCTCATGGTAAAAGCGAAAGGTTCCGACTTGCTTTTACGCAAAGAAAATCCGGGGATCTTTTCTGCAAGTTTTTCAGCAATATAAGAATTTTCAAGTTTTCCTTTTCCATAGACAAAATCCTTCAAAACAGCCTGTCCGGAAACTGAAACAGCACTTTTGACGAGGGGAAGAATATTCATTTTTTCTCCTTTTTTGTATTTTTTATACAGGAAAATGGTTTATTTTTTCTTTTTGGCAGGAACTTTCTTTGCCGCTTTATTATGGGGATATACCTTTACATTGAAATCATAAAAACGGCAGCGGCCTTCGCATCCGATGAGTCCTGCATAGAATTTTTCCGGCAGAGCCTCATCCTGATAGCCGAATTCTTTTCCATCACACTCAATGGTCATCTGCATGATATTTTTTGCCTTATGGAGAGTTACTTTCACATCATAGATCTTTTTAGGTTTGTAATCCACTTTCATGTAGGCAGCCTTGTGCCAGTAAGGTTTTCCGTCTTTATACATATGATGCCACACATTCAGTCCCTGATCATAAAGAACGATCTCAAAATGTTCCCGGAACTCCGGAATACCATCTTTGCTTTTCCCCAGATTTTCCGCGATCACGATAAGGGGAGCCATACGGTGGTCAAAACTCATTTTTGAGCTGATCACCACTTTTTTCCCGGTAAAAATCTTATTGTAAACAATACCGGAATAGACCTTTGAAGCGTACTTTTTAAAAATGATCTCATCGGAAAGATCCGGTGTATAATTGACGATATGATCCTCATTCTGCACCATTTTCCCCAGATAACTCCAGCGGGGGCTTTTTACTTCCAGAAATTTGCTTTTATCCCATTTGCCTTTTGCAAAGGAGATGGCGGTAAGCTCCTGTCCGGAAAGCCCCCCGGATGCAAGAATGAGCAGAAATACTGCCATAACGGAAAGTGTACTTTTTCTGATGTGAGTGGTGTGCATTTTTTACTCCTTATTTTGGTTTTTTCTGTGAAATTCTTTTCAGATTTTCCGGGGTACAGCCGGAAAAGAAGGATTTATATATCTCTCCAAGACTCCAGTATCCGGCTCTCGCCGAACCGTTATGGACAAGGTAGCCGTGTATTTTCAGATATTGTATATGCTTCTGTACAGCGGACCGGTGAATGGAAAGAATGGAAGCAAGAGAAGAAATGGATATATGGCGGTTTCCCCAGATATGCCAGAGAATATTTTTTCTTATATCCGTAAGATTTTCCGGGGAGGGGGGCTGATTTTCCATGCTCCGCAGACCGGTTTCAAAATATCTGTCCCCGGAAAGATTTTTTCTGTAGGTACCGGGGGAAAATCCTGTAACAGATTTGAAAAGCCGGTAAAAATAGGGATGGGACCGGAAGTTGCAGACCCGGATGATCTCCTTGAGAGAATATTTTTTATTTTGCAGAAGACGGCAGGCAAGATGGATCTTGCAGTTGGTAAGATAGGTCAGGAAACTGTGTCCGGTGATACTTTTGAACTGCCGCTGGAAACTCCTTGTGGAAAGGGAACATTTTTTTGCCAGTTCCGGGATATTGTAATTGTTCCAGGGGGCACACTGCACCTCCGAAACGACGCTGTGAATGGTAAGACCGGATTCCGAATCAGGGTACTGCCGGGAAATTTCCGCAAGAAGGGAATAGATACAAATACCAAGATCCCTTAATTGCAGACGGGAGGGGGCGGTAAGGAGCGTTTCCAGCTGATTGAATATTTGTAAAAGTTCCCCATGTTCATTTATGTGCAGAAACTCCTCCTGTAAAAGGGGAGTTACAAGAAATCTGGCTACCGGAGTATCCATAAAAAACAGTTTTTTGACCACAAGTGCCTGTTTTCCCAAAACCTCAAAAGAGTAGCAGTTGCCGGATTCCAGCAACAGGAGATCATGTTTCCGCAGTTGAAAAACATCTGAATTTCTTCTGCACCGGCAGGCTCCCCCTGTCACAAAATAAAGTCCCCAGCAATCATTGTTTCCGGAATAAAACAAAGGTTCTTCCCCGGTTCTGGAACACTGGATCTCTCCGTAATCATAGAATTGCAGCATCTGATTGTCATAGTGAGAGTGTTCCAGCGTTTTCTTACGGATATGCCAGCTTTTGCAATTTGCTGAATTGTATTCAAATTTATCGAAAAGCTCATCCATTGTTTCTCACGGAGTCCTGTTTTATCATTTATGGTAAAGTTCTGCATACCGCAATAAAACGGTCTGCGGTTTTATAGTATAATCCTTTTGACACAAATAATCAAGGGATTTTTTTTATTTCATACTACTTTTTTTACCATTTTCTGTTCCTGCTTGAAAAAAATGTCTTCCGGGATCCTGTACTTGAACAAATGTCTGTATAAAGGAAAATTATGTCGTTTTTTATATATAAACTTTACTTGCAATTCTTTTTTTACGGTGTTATATTGCTTCTACTGTATATTTATAAGCAAAATTCCACCGGGGAGAAAAATGAAAATCGTTTCTTATAATATCAATTCAGGAAAAGGACCAAATGAGATCTGTATTCCTGAAAACAGTATGAAAGTATTGGAAAAAGAGAGTGCAGATGTGATCGCATTGCAGGAGGTCGCCGCCTTCCGTCCGGAATGTCCTCCGGTGGATTACCTTAAAGAGGCGGAAAAGTTTCTCAATATGACTTCCGCTTTCGGCAAAACATTGGATTTCGATAACGGCGGAACTTTCGGAAACGGTATTTTAAGTAAAGTTCCCATGGAAAAAATAGAAGCATTTCCCCTGGAATTTCCGGAAGAAGCGGAGGCAAGAAAAGCTCTCATCGTAAAAGTCAACGCTTCCAAACCTTTCTATATGGTTTCTTTGCATCTGGCCTATCAGGGGGAATTTGAAGGGGATGACGAAGCAAGAAAAGAAGTCTTGAAGAAACTGGAAGCCCACATCATTGAGAAAAAATATTTTCCCGTGATCTTTGCCGGGGATTTCAACAACTCCCCCATCTCCCCCGCCATCTCCTATATGCGGGAAAACTGGGATATAGCCAATGATATGGTAACACCCCCCTCCCCCACAGCCCAAACCGGGAAATACGGCTGGATGCAGATCGATTTTATCATGAGTTACCCGAAAAATGCCTTTGTCTGGAAAAAATTTTCCGTGATTGATTCTTTCGGGGCTTCCGACCACTATCCCATTTGTGCAGAATTTGAACTTGATTGACATATAAAAAGGAGTTTATTATGCGTTATTCCACTCTGAATTGTATTATTCCCGTCCCTGTTTCTGTTAAGGAAAACGGGGAAAAACTTTCTTTCAATGCCCTTGAAAGCATATATTGTGCTTCCGGTGCTTCCGCTGTTGCTGCGGAAAAACTTTCTTCCTTCTTTTCTTTTACAGGAAAACAACTCACCGAAAGTGACAGTAAAAAGGATCTCCAGATCATTTTTGAAGATGACACAACTATCGGGGAAGAAGCTTGGGAAATAAAAGTGGATTCAAAAAATATCCTGATTCTTTCCGGCGGAAAAGCCGGATTTTCCTACGCCGCAGAAGCGGTGATCCAGATGGCATTTGCAGCATTGCGGGAAGGGCCTTCCACCGCTTATTTTGACGGCGGAGTTGTTTCCGACTCACCCCGTTTTGCCTACCGGGGCTTTATGCTTGACCCCTCCCGCCATTTCCAGGACAAGGCAACAGTGATCAAAGCAATAGAACTTCTGGCAGCCTTCCGTATCAACACCATGCACTGGCACCTTGCAGACAATCAGTCCTGGCGGATGCCCTCCTCCACGGTTCCGGAGATTGTAGGCAAAGGAACTCTCACCGACGGGGCATATACAAGGGAAGATATTAAAGAGATCGTCGCATTTGCCGCAAAAAACAATATAAAGATCATCCCCGAACTGGATATGCCCGGTCACTCCAGAAAGATCCTTTCCTCCCGCAGTGAATTTGCCTGCGACAGTGAAAATCCCGGAAGAGAATACTGCCTGGGCAATCCCGGAAGCAAAGTATTCATCAAAAAACTTCTGGATGATGTGATGGAACTTTTTCCTGATAGCAAAATCATTCACATCGGCGGAGATGAAGCGGAAACCTCCGCATGGGAAAAGTGTCCCAAATGTCTTGCCGCCATGAAGGAAAAAGGCTTTAAGAATATGCGGGAACTGGAAAATGATTTCATGGTGGATATTACAAGATATGTGGTATCAAAAGGACGGATCCCCATGATGTGGGGAACCTGTTCCGGTCAGGTTTATCCTTCCGATACCATCATGCAGGCATGGCTGGATATCCGGGAACCTTTGCGGATCGCCCCAAATAAAAATAAAGTCGTCTATTCTGTGCATACCTCCCTTTACTTTGACTATCCCGCCAATCAGAGTGAACCTCTGGAAAGCTGGATGTTTGAACTTACAGAAAAAGGCGTCTATATGACAGACCCATACATCCTCTGGGAAAAAGAACTTTCCGACATCATTCTCGGGCCGGAAGCATGTCTGTGGACGGAAACAGTCCCCCAGTGGCGTTTCATCCCCAAACTTCTGCCCCGTCTTTCCGCTTACAGTGAATGTGCATGGAGCAGAAATGAAAGGAAAGATTATTACGATTTCGCCAGAAGAAAAGAGTATCTGGAAGCTGCCGGATACTATGAATTTCTGCGTAAATAAATCTGTTTTACCGGAGGATGAGCAAAATGCCTGAAAAAAATTACCATTTCCGTAAATTTCTTGATGAGATCCATGCAGAAAATCTGCGGGATTTTGATAAAAAAGCAAAAGAAGATGAAGTAGTTCTTGACGGCTCCTGGAGCATCGTCATTGGAGAAAACGCCTCTTCCTTTACGGTCAATACAGCAAGAGATTTTGCGGACTATCTTTTTGTAAGTATGGAGGAAAGTATCCGCATCGCAAAAAAAGCGGAAGAGGGTAGCAGGAAGATCCTTTTATCCCAGACAGACTCTTTGAGCAAAAAGAGAAGTTTCCGCCTTACCGTCACCGATACCCTTATCCATATTGAAGGGGCGGATGAACGGGGGATCGCCATGGGTTGTTACTATCTGGAAGATATGATGACCCTTAATGAAGCTCCTTACATACAGAAGGTAACAAATCTTGTAAAAGAACCGCTTTTTGCCCCCCGTATGGTACACTCTGCCTACGGCATGGATGTTTTCACATTTTCTTATCTCAAAAGGATCGCCCATGCCGGATTCGATACGGTGGTCATCTATGTAAAAGACGGGGGACTTGCCGGACATAACGGTCCCTTCGATTTCACTCCCATGATCGATATGGCGGAAGAAGCCGGCCTGGATGTCTATTTCTACAGTGCCATCAAAAATATCTATCACCCATCCGATGACCGTGCAGATGCCTTTTATGAAGCTCAGTACGGAGGACTTTTCAAGCGTTACCCCAAAGCAAAAGGTCTTATCCTTGTAGGCGAATCCTGTCAGTTCCCCAGTAAAGACCCTCTGACCACCATGAGTATCACCAGTCAGAGCGAACCCTGTTACCGGGCAGGCGGCAAACCCTCCCCCGGCTGGTGGCCATGCAGCGATTATCCGGAATTTGTCAGTCTTATCCGGGACAAAGTGAGAAAATATACCCCGGAAGCCGATATTGTTTTCTGGACCTACAACTGGGCATTCGCCCCGGAAGAGCTGCGGACAAAACTTATAGACTCTCTGCCCGGAGATATTACAGTGGAACTGAACTTTGAAATGCACGACAACTGTCAGATCTGGGGTACACAGGAAAGGGCATTGGATTATACATTGTCCCTCACCGGTCCCAGCAATGTGTATAAAGGGGAAGGGAAAGCAGCCAAACGCAACAATCTGCGTCTTTATACCATGTGCAATACTGCGGGCCGTACATGGGATATTGGAGTTGCCCCCTACCTGCCAGTTCCCCAGCAATGGGCAAAAAGAATGAAAAACCTGCTTTCGGAAAGGGAAAATACGGGACTATCCGGCTTGATGGAAAGTCATCATTTCGGTTGGTATCCTTCCTTCATCACAGATATGAGTAAACTCCTTTTCTGGAGCAATTCCCCCTCCTTTGAAGAGATCCTGCATAAAATCGCAGTAAGGGATTTTTCAGAAGAAACGGCGGACACGGTCATTGCAGTCTGGAATGACTGGAGCAATGCTGTGGCAAGTTTTGTCACCCCCATTGAAGATCAGTACGGCCCCTGCCGGGTGGGACCCGCCTATCCCTTCCTTTTTGCGGGAGTATCCCTGCGGCAGACCTTCGGCATGAGGATGCTTTTCCCCTGGACATCTTTCAATAAATATGATATAGTATTTCCGGAATATAAAGTAGTCAATGATCCCAACGGGCTGGATATGGGGATCCGCAGGATCAATGCGGAAATCAGACATCTGCCGGAAGTCATTGCCCTCTGGAAAAACGGAGCGGACACACTGGAAAGTCTTCTGTCAAAAATCCCGGAACGCAAGCACTTCAAGGCAAAACGCCTTATCAATCTTGCCAGATTTATTGCCAATACTCTTGTCACCACATTGAATACAAAAAAATGGTGGAAGGAAAACAATCTTCTCATCATGGAGGAAGATCCGGCGAAAGCATCAGAAATTCTCCAGAGAATCACCCGTCTGGGAGAAGAGGAATTGCAGAATGTGAAAGACTCCTTGCCCCTTGTGGATGAAGATTCAAGTCTGGGCTATGAGCCTTCCATGGATTACGCGGCAGGCAGGGCGCAGCTGGAGTGGAAGATCAGGCAGCTCTCTTCCGTTCTTGAAATAGATATTCCCAATTATAAAAAAGGAATAAATATTGCACAAGGGCTTGAAAAATAAGAAAAAAGTGGTATAATCTCCATTAAAGAGGTTATACCATTTTTTGTCCTCCTTCAGGACAAAAAAACTACCGGCTATGCCGGTAAGTAGCCAAAAAGCTTCAGCTGCAAGTAGATAAAGAAAACCTCCTGGATTATATTAAATGGTGGTTCGCCAACCGTATTCAATCAAACCAAGAGGTGTAAACATGTCAAAAGACACAGATACTTTATCACACACGAGATGGAATTGCAAATACCATATAGTGTTTGCTCCAAAATTTCGCCGTCAAAATATTTATGGACGCTTAAAAGTCGATGTAGGAAAAATCTTGCGAACACTATGTAAACGCAAAAATGTACTCATAGAAGAAGCAGAACTATGTCCGGATCATATTCATATGCTGGTAAGTATTCCACCAAATGTAAGCGTATCTCAATTTATGGGATATTTGAAAGGAAAAAGTTCCCTGATAATCTTGGATAGACACGCAAATTTGAAGTATAAATATGGAAATCGTCATTTTTGGTGTCGAGGGTATTATGTAGATACCGTAGGTAGAAATAGAAAAGTAATAGCCGATTATATCCGTAAT
>JAZKZE010000059.1:0-9569 GCA_045612485.1 Victivallales bacterium
ACAGGTAGGGCATATAGTCCCATGCCGCCTGCTGACCGGTAGCGATACTGATACCGTATTTATCTCTGGAGGGGTCGGAAATACGGCGGGCATAATCCAGAAGTTCATCCCAGTTCTGAGGAGGTCTTTCGGGATCAAGTCCGGCATCCTGGAAAAGGTCTTTACGCCAGAAGAGGGCGCGCACCAGAAGGTTTTTACCCATGAACCAGACATGGTCACCGGCTTTGAAGTTATCCACAGCGGGCCCGTCACGGTAAACAACAGGGCGGATGGCATCGGGGATCATCTTCAGATAGTTTTTGACGCTCTTGAGTTCCGGATCGCTGTTGATGTATCCGTCCAGGGGGTAGATGAACCGCTGCTGAATGTAAGTATCAGACATACGGAAGTTTACCCGCATCACGTCAGGAGCGGCACCCCCGGCGATAGCAAGCATGAGTTTGGACTCGTTGCCGATGTTGGCGATTGTGATACCGCCGAAACGGGAGAGTTCCACCTGGGGGTTCTGTTTTCTGAACTCATCAAGCAGAGCCACCTGGATCTGACTGCCTACGTCAGTAGCCTTGGGGTCGGGAATGTGGTGAATACGCAGAGGGATCTTTTTCAGAGTCTTTTTCTGCTCCACAGTTTTCTTTGCGGCAGATGCTTTTCCCGCACCATCCGCAGCCATTGTACGAACCGGCAGTGCAGCAATAAAAAGCAGTGCCGCAACTCCCAACAACGTTGTTAAAAATTTACCTTTCATCATCATCTCGTGATAATGGTTTACACCGCCCCGCAAGGCGGCTGGAATGCCGTACTGCCGCCCGCTGCGACTTTTCCGGTCAATCCGTTTTTTGACACACCGGACTCCCTGCCCGGCATGATTTCATACATAAGAGCGTAATATAGCACATATATTACATTTTTGCAAGCTTCAAAAATAATTTCAGAGAAAATAACTTTCTTATTTATTCTCTTCAAGGAATTTTTCTCTGTATTTTCCGGGGGTACAGGCAAAATACTGTTTGAAAAGACGGGAAAAGTGACTGGTATCAAAAAAGCCCCACTGCCATGCGGCATCCTTTACAGTGAGGCGGCCGTAGAGTATATCCTCCGCAGCTCCGTTCAGCCGGTGCTTGAGTTCATAGGAGGCAAAAGAGATCTGGAAAACCTCTTTGAAGAGTGTCCGGAACCTGCTGATACTCATATTACAGCTTTCCGCGGCAGCTTCCGCACTTGTCACCTGTTTGCCGCTGCCTACCATTTTCAGCGCCGGAAGAAGCCGGAGAAATGAGTTCTGTTCCGGCTTTTTTGTTTCCAGTTCCGGAAGATCGTGGGCTATATCCATAAAACAATCCAGAGCAGCCTTCCAGCAGTAAAGAATATCCTCTGTACCGTATTTTCTGATTTTGCCGGCAAAAACACTGTAATGGGAATAAAGGTCATACTCTTCCATGATCCTGTCCCGTTCCTCTCTGCTGTGGGATAAAAAAGCAAAGAAGTTATCCCCGTACCCAAGAAGAACCTTTTTCAGCAAGGCAGGAGAAGTGACAGTCATACAATATACCGCCCCGTTTTCCGAATGTAAAGTTCCACCATGAGGTTCCCATGGGGCGGTAATGCGCCCCCGGGGATTTCCTTCAGCTTTACCGCTGTAATAAGTATCCCCTTCAATGACTACATTGAGATGAATGGCTTCATGAAAATCCGGTTTCGTATCCCGTTTCAATCCCGGCGGATAGGTATGCAAACGGATAAAAAAAGGATTTTCCTCCGAAAGTCCCCAGTCCCAATATGACGGCTTCATCTTTTCCTCCTGAGCAGAATGTACAATATTTCCTGTAAATTATACTTTTCTTTTCCCTTGAAACAACGGTAATAAAATGTTATAGTAAAAAATGATGGAAAGAGTGTTGCATATTCAGACACATCCCGGTCACGCCCATGAGCGGGGATATGCCTTTACAATAGCATTTTTTTCCATCTTTACAAGTAAAAAAAAATTCTTTATAAACATTTTTCAGAAAGGAAAAAGATCATGGACCCCTATACAGCACGTTACGCTTTTTTCTGGTACAATGATGAAGAAATCTTTCATGACACGCAGGAAGATATCGACAGAAAAGTAAAATCCTATGCAGATCAGGGGATCACCCATCTCATGACTTTCTCCTGTACCCATTTCCGCTGGAGTTTCAAACCCTACTGGGATATTCTCAATGAATGTCTGGCAAAGATCGTAAAGAGTGCCCACAAGTACGGTATGAAAGTGGTGGAACACCACTCTTCCGAACTCTCCCACCTTGCCGATACCCCGGAACAGATGGAGAGACTAAAAAAAACTTTGTCCTTCCGTAAATCCTCCCTGAAATCCTGGGAGGGACTTCAGGATTATCTCCGGGATAAAAATTCCGCAGCAAACAAATGGGTACAGATCAATGAAAAAACCGGAAAACCCAATGTAAACATCTACATGGGAACCGGCAAATGCTATAACGATCCGGAATACAGAAAAGAGTATCTTGCCTATCTGGAAAGCGTCTACGCCACCGGGGTGGACGGCATCATGACTGATGATGTGCAATATTACTGTTTCTGTACCTGCGAACACTGCAGAAAAGGATTTAAAGAAAAATACGGTCATACGCTCCCCTCCCCTGAAAAATGGGATGAATGGTTCGGCAATATGCGGGACACCTCCTTTGTGGATTTTCTCCGTTTCCGACTGGATTCCACCCATGATTTTCATGTAATGGTGAAAGAGCATTACGATCGTCTGGGCTTGAAATTGCTCCGTCCCAACTATCTCTCCTTTGCCTTCTCCAATGACCATCAGTCCTGCGGCATAGATGATCTTCCGGAAATGCACTGGTATTTTCAGGAGTGTGCCATTTCCTGTATCATCCGTTACTCCTTCCTGAAATCCGCAGGAGAACAGAAACACCGTGCCATGATCGCCAAACAGAGAAAAATCCCCCACGGCATCCTCAATTACGCCTACAATGATGACGAACTCATCTTCTCCTGGGCTGTAGCCATGCTGTCCGGCGGTTTCTATGTAAACACACCGGAGGGCGGTAATATGGTGGATGAAACTGCCATCCGTACTTTTGAACAGAAATACTCTTCTTCTCTTTTCCATTGTGAAGAATTTGCCCCCGTGGGATTTCTGCACAGTCAGGGCAACAAAGTCTATTCCCCCGGCTACAATATGAGCAGAATGGAAGCATGGCTGCAAATGTGTATTCTCCGGAACCGTCCTGTCATCATGGTCAACGCCAATGATCCCGCCTCCTGGAGAAAATGCTCCCTTATCAGTGTCAATGAGATCCACATGCTTTCCGATGAAGAGATCACGGAACTCAAAAAATATGCGGAAGAAGGCGGCGTTCTCCTTCTTTCCGGTCAGTGCGGCACCCAGAAGGAAACCGTTCATGTACGTACAAAACAGGAACTGGAAAAAATATGGGGTGTCACCTTTGAAGCAAGAGATGGAAAGGAGGCAGTGATCCTTCCCCGGGGCAAAGGGAAGATCTGTATTGTTCCGGACAACTTCGGTTATCCTCTTTCAGATGAAGATATTGCAAAAATGTTCAAGGCTGACCACATGGACTTCAAATTTATGAAAATGCCTTATGAACTTATGCGTAATGCACCGTTTGTTGTTGGCAATGCGCGTGAAAAAACAGAAAGAAGACAGAGTAATATTACGGAAATATATCACGGCTTGATGAAAAGTTCGGAAGAAGTCATTTCTCTCTTTACAGAGCTTGCCCCCGCCGGATTCACCGCCTCTCTTCCGGATGGTCTGCTTGCCTCCCCCTTCCGTTCCACAGAGGAAAAGAGCATCTCCATACGCCTTCTGAATACAAAAGGAGCCATGATTACGGAAGAAGAGGGGATCGTTACAAGAGGCGATACTGTAAAATGGCAGAAACTTGATGAAGTGGAATCGGTATTCACCTTCACCCTTTCCTGCGGGGAAAAAGTTACAGGAAGCGTATTTACCGACCTGACAGGAAAGGAAACGATCCTGACCTGCACACAGGAAGATACCGGAAAGTGGAAGGTAACTCTTCCGGCAGGGACTGTCAGGGATTTCGGTTATATCATCCTGCACCTTGCATGATGTTCCGGAAAGAAAATAAACGGAGTTTTGCCGGATAACCAATGGGGATTCCGGCATATTTCCCTTGAAAACAGCCTGTTCATGTGGTATAATATTAATCCGTAAGTTTTTTTCACCTTGACAGAGCACTTTTTTTCAGAGAAAATCATAAACAAAAATATTTTTCAGGAGGAGACATGGACCCTTATTTGGTGCGTTTTGCATTTTTCTGGTACAACGATGCGGAAATCTTTCACGATTCCGAAGAAGATATAGAAAGAAAGGTCAAACTTTATGCAGATCAGGGGATCACCCACCTGATCACATTTTCCTGCACCCACTTCCGCTGGAGTTTCCAGCCCTACTGGGGGCTTATCAACGAATGTCTGGCAAAGATCGTGAGAGCAGCTCACAAATACGGCCTGAAAGTTGTGGAACATCACTCTTCCGAACTCACCCATCAGGCAGATACCCCGGAACAAGTGGAATTTCTCCGTAATCTTCTGAAATTCCGCAAATCCTCTCTGGAATCCTGGCCGGAAATGCTTCCCTATCTGCGGGACAAAAATTCCGATGCCAATAAATGGGTGCAGATCAATGAAAAAACCGGACAGAGCAATATCAACCGTTATCAAGGCGTCGGCAAATGCTATAACAACCCGGAATACAGAGAAAAATATCTGAAATATCTGGAAAGCGTGTACGCTACCGGTGTGGACGGCATTATGACCGATGACGTACAGTATTACTGTTACTGTACCTGCGAATACTGCCGGAAAGGTTTCAGGGAAAAATACGGTCACACCCTCCCCCCCCCGGAAAAATGGGATGAATGGATGAATACGCCCCAGAACAGGGAATTTGCCGATCTTCTCCGCTTCCGTCATGACTCCACCCGCAGTTTTCATGTGATGGTGAAAGAGCATTATGACAAACTTGGCTTGAAACTTCTCCGCCCCAACTATCACTCTTTTGCCTTTTCACCCGACACTCAATCCTGCGGGATCGACCGTCTGCCGGAAATGCACTGGTATTTTCAGGAATGTGCCTTATCCTGCCTGATCCGCTTCTCTTTCCTGAAATCCGCCTGCGAACAGAAACACCGGGTCATGATCGCAAAAGAAAAAAATATCCCCCACGGCATCCTCAATTATGCCTATACAAGAGATGAACTGGTATTCTCCTGGGGCGTTGCCATGCTTTCCGGTTCTTTCTACACAAACACTCCGGAAGGGGGTAACATGGTGGATGAATCCATCATCCGTTCTTTTGAAAAAAAATATGCTTCCAGCCTTTTCCATTGTGAAGCACTTTCTCCGGTGGGCTTTCTCCATTCCTTTGAAAACCGCTCATATTCTCCCGGGTACATCATGAGCAGAATGGAAGCATGGGTGCAAATGTGTATTTTGAGGAATACCCCCTGTGCCATGGTCAATACCGAACATCCCGAACATTGGAAAAGATGTCCCATTATCTGCGTAAATGAGATCCATATGCTTTCCGATGAAGATATTGCAAACCTGAAAAATTATGTAAAGGACGGCGGCAATCTTGTTATTACCGGTCAGAGCGGGATCCAGGATAAAGACAGCCACATCCGTACAAAAGAAGAAATGGATGCCGTCTGGGGGATCTCTTTTGAAGCAAGACACGCTTCCAAACCGGAAATCACACCTTACGGCAAGGGAAAATTCTGTGTTGTACCGGATTCATTCGCCTATCCTCTGGATGAAAAAGATATTGCAAGTATGTTCAAAACGGATTGTGCAAAATACAACTTCAATTCTGAACAGCTGCCTTATCTGCTCACCCGTCATGCCCCCTTTGTCATCGTTGCCCCCAATCCTCCCGGATTACAGAGGGAAAGCAATATTACAGAACTCTATCATGGTCTGATGGAACGTTCTCCGGAACTCATGGAACTTTTCAACACTCTTTCGCAGAGAGTTTTCTCCACAGAACTTCCCGAAGGCATTATCGCTTCCCCCTGCTGTTCCCGGCAGGAAAAGAGTATCACCATACGCCTGCTGAATACCACGGACGCATTGATCGTGAATAATAAAGACAACATCATCTCAAGAAAAGATACTGTTGTATGGAAAAAATGGCAGGGCGGAGACGGCAGGATCACCATTACCATAGAAAAGAACGAAAAAATAGCAAAAGCAATTTACAGCGATCTTTCTTTACAGGAACGTTCCCTGGTCTGTGAACTGAAAGATAAAGAGCAGAACACATGGGAGATCATCCTTCCGGCAGGTCTGCTTGAAGATTTCGGCTATATCACACTTTCTCTTGCCTGAAAGTTTTTCTTCCGGTCAGGAAAAACCGGAGCAGACAATATGCTCCGGTTTCCAAACAGACAGAAAAAGGGGCTGTTGCAAACCTTGAAAAGGTAAACAACAGCCCTATTTATTTACTGCAAAAATAAAATGGAAAGGTTATGCTTCAAACTCTTTTCTGAACTCTTCCTCCAGACCGTTTTCCGCAAGTTTCCTGCCTCGGAGGATAACAAGCCAGCCAATAAAAAGACTGATCTCCACAGCATGCAGATAGGCATATTTCAGCCCGATACCCAATCCCCAGGGACCGTTTGTTCCGGTATTGGCAGGGGAAACCCAGAGGATATAGCAGACAACGATAAATGTCATAAACAATCCGGGCAGAAGTGCCACAAGAGAGTTCTTTTTCTGCATTTGCAGATATACAGCTCCGGCAAGAAGAGTGGAAGCGGCAAGCACCTGATTGCCCCAGGCAAAATAACTCCAGATATTTCCGAAGGACTGGGCATCTTTCGCAGACCAGGCAAGAAGGAGGGAGATGATAACGATCATGGGAAGGATGAGCAGGATACGGTTGAGGAACTTTGCCTGTCCCACATTGAACATTTCCGCAACAGAAAGCCGCAGACTGCGCAAGGCGGTATCCCCGGAAGTGACAGCAAGAACGATAACAGCAATAACCGTAATGATCCCCATGGCATTGCCCAGAAAATAGGTGGTAATACGTTCAAGGACGTAATTGGGGTTCATTTTCATCAAAGCAGGGAAAAGATTGTAAATGGCGATCCCGCCTGCAGCCCAGATCATGGCAATGATCCCTTCCAGAACCATCATGCCGTAGAAATCCCGTCTGGCAAACTTTTCGCTTTTCATCGTACGGGCGATAATGGGGGACTGTGTGGCATGAAATCCGGAAATGATCCCGCAGGCAATGGTAACAAAAAGTACAGGAACAATGGGCTGTCTGATCATTCCCGCCTTGAATGCGGCAGATTCCAGGAAGAGGGAAGGATCTTTACACCCGGCAATGACCAGCATCACAAACAAAGCACAACTTCCGATAAGGAGAAGAAGTCCGAAGAAGGGATAGATCATACCGATAACTTTATCCACAGGGAACAAAGTGGCACAGATATAATAAATAAAGATAAGTGCCACTGCCGCCCAGAATACGGTAAGGGGAATATTATTTACCCCCATATTTGCAAGGAATTTTGTAAAACATTCACTTTTCAGAACCGTTACTTTCAGAAGTTCAGCAGGAACATTGATAAATACAGCCACCACAAGCAGAAGCAGCACACACACAAAAACAGAGAAAAATCTGTAATAACCTGCCCCCAGCATCATTCTGATGATTTTAGGAAGATTTGCACCTTTATACCGCATGGACATAAAGCCGCCGATAAAATCATGGACAGCTCCCCCGATGATATTTCCAATAGGGATGATAAGAAAAACGATGGCTCCGAATTTACATCCCAGAATGACCCCGATCACAGGACCCACCCCGGCAATGTTCAGCAACTGGATAAGCATATTGCGCCAGTTGGGGAGAACAAGAAAGTCCACACCGTCTTTCAATGCGACAGCGGGCGTATCCCGGTCATCCGGTTCCAGGATCTTTTCAATAAGTTTCCCGTAGGTGAAATACCCTACGCACAAAATGGCGAGTCCCAAAAGAAAAGTAAACATTTTTTTCTCCTTGTATTGTTTACAGATGTGAAATAAAGTTTTGTTTAAAATACCTCAAAAAAACTTTTTTTCAAGGCATATTCCTGAAAATGCCTGCGGCAAAGCAGAAAATTTCCCCTTGAAAAAATCACATTTCATGCCATATTATAACAGAATTGAAAATACCAATACGGAGGATCATCATGTACAGAAATTTGCAAAATGAACTTGCTCTTGTCAGCAACAGTATAACCAACCTGATATCCACAGACACATTTCCGGAAACTGTCCGTCCCTCCTGTCTTGCCTCTGCGGTAAGATCTTATCCAGTCCGGGGCGGAAAAAGATTGCGCCCTGCCCTTCTGCTCTGGGCAAACGGCGTTCTGGGCGGCAATCCGGATCAGGCACTTTATGCCGGCTGTGCGGTGGAACTTTTCCACACCTGGACTCTTGTGCATGATGATATTATTGATGAAGATGATTTCAGAAGAGGACAGCCCACAACTCATATTGAAGTAGGTTCCTACGCAGAAAATGCCTATGAGAAAAGCAAGTCATTCAATGAAAAATTCGGGCGGGATATGGCGATCCTCTGCGGCGACATCCAGCAGGCCTGGGCAATGAATATGCTTCTCAAAAGCAGGGAAAAGGGTGTGAAAGACGCCCTCATTACCGATCTTATGATCCGTTTTCAGGAAGTCAACCGTATTCTCATTTCCGGAGAAGCACTGGATGTGGAATTCCCCATGCGGGAACTTTACTCCATTACAAAAGACGAGGTAAAGGAAATGATCCTGGGCAAAACCTCCTGTCTTCTGAAATTTGCCGTTCAGTGCGGCGGAGCCATTGCGCTGGGAAAAGCGGACTTTGGGGATGGAAGTCTTGCAACACTGGGCAATTTTGCGGAAGAACTGGGGATCGCCTTCCAACTGCGGGATGATTATCTGGGCATATTCGGCAGTGTGGAAAAATTCGGCAAACCCATCGGAAGTGATTTCCAGGAAGGAAAACCCACCTTCCTTTATCTGGATGCCATGGACCTTCTTCCGGAATCCGGCAGAAAACGCATGAAAGCTCTTACCGGACTGCCGGAATATTCTGAAGAAGATATTAAAGAATTGCGTACACTTCTTCAGGAATCCGGAGCTGAGGCAAAATGTCTTCAGGAAATAGCACATCTCACAGAAAAAGCACATAATAACCTCATGCTTCTTCCGGAAAACAAATACAGAAAACTTCTGGAAGATCTTTTAAGTTATCTTCTGGAAAGAACTGTATAAAAAATCTGTCCCGCAGAGTGGGGCAAAAAGAATACAGAAACTCCCGGGAAAGCTACCGGAGGGATCAAGCAGGACTTGATCAGGTGTTCCGGTCTTCCCCGCAAAAAAAGGGGCTGTTGCAAAAATGTTTTGCGGGGAAGACACCTTTTTGAAAAAAGGTTCTCTTCCCCGCCCCCCATCTTCCAAAAACTTTTGACGGAATTGCTTTTATCGTCACGATAAAAACAATTCCAACTTTTTTTA
>JAZKZE010000060.1:0-8795 GCA_045612485.1 Victivallales bacterium
CAACCGTATGGGCAAAATGCTTCGCCCAAGTTCCACATAGCATCGTCAAGATAATTTTCACTGTAAGCGTGGATCATATCATTGCCAATAAATATGTGTGAAGCTGTTGCTATTTAATTTTCGGTGTTACTATAAATGTAGTCTAAATTTGTTTACAAATTATTGATCTCACTTTCCAATTGTCTCAAGGCATCCAGTATCTCATCAAAAGATATTTTGTCCTCGTAAATCATAGCTTGCATTTTCTGATAATCACTGCGTAATTCCTGCAAGCTGTGTTCGGGAGGCAATAATTTCATTGTTCCCGGCTTGGCGTTTTTGTAATTGGCCCATCCTGCGTGGTAAAACTTGTCCTTAAAATCTGCAACATTCTGTAATAACTCCAAATCTGCAAATGCCCGCTGTTTTACATCGCTGTTGGCAATCATTACTGTATCGTAATAATGCCTGGAATAGCGTTCGCGGATACGGCTGTTTTCAGGGCGATGTGCTTCTGCATGAAGAATGGTGACTTTTTCCCAAAATGACCGCTCGGGTGTTGTCGCCATAATATTCGCTTCTGGCGAGGAAAATATTCCGGGATAGGCTTCAGCAGCATAAGGTACAATTTGATATGTGTCATGAGGTACCCACGCTGCCTTTGCTCCAATTTCCAATAATATTTGAGGACGCAAATATGGATCTGAAAATGCTTTGGGATAAGTGATCACGATGTTATCGGGTTTATCCGGAACGATTTCTGCCAAACAGATTCCGTCACATATTTTTCGAATTTCCGGCAGTATATGATCTCTTATAAATTCGCAACTCCAATGATCCAGTTCTTCGTTAAATTTACCCTGCTTTGTATAATTCCGGACTTCCATTGGATTCCCAATGGGATTATCTTTCCAATTAAGGATGAGATCAATATCTTCCGAAAAACGATGGATCAACTTAAAAACCTTGGAGAGACTTGTCCCTCCCTTGAAAATCACAATATCTTTCAGAGAAGACATAAAGATTTGTTTTAATATCCAGCAGACCCAAAAATCTTTTTCAATTGCCGCTTCAGACAAAAACGGAAACTTTGCAGCCGTTTGCTGGAACAACTCTGCTCGCTGCTCCGGGCTGATCCTTGCAATCTTATCCATTTATTTCACCTTCCTCCTGGCAAATCCGTTCTATTGCACTCCTGATCCAAGAACGAACATATTGGGTCTCATTCCATAATTTTTTCCGTTCATCATCAGTTATTTTTGCTCTGATAATCCTTATTGTTTCTTCAGATATATGGCTGTCACCCAATTCGCTCAACGCCTGAACGACTATTTCACTCATTGGGGACGCGATTTTTGATTCTTTCAATATCTTATGCTTGAATTGCAGCTTGCGATCTTCTATTAAAAAAGTGCGGTTAGGACCGTCAGAATAAAAAATCGTACTCATCGGTATTTGAGTCGATAACCCTAAAAAATTCAAAGCTGCACTTCCGGAAATTTGAATATGCCATTGATTTTTACGGGCAATGGCTTGTGCAACGCTATTCAAATCCGGAGCCATTCTTTCTTGCAAAAGCTCGCTGTATTTGGGGTAATCATATATTCCACGCAAAACAGGACGAATAATATCCTTTTCCTTGAGTTTATACAGACTCCAATCCACAGTTGCAGCTGTGGCCAAATCAATAAAATCCCGATTCGTCATTGCCCAACCGCGTTTGTGGCGTTTAATTCTTGCATGTATTTTATCTTCAACAGAAATCATATTGTCATTTCCTTTGATTTTCAAAGCAAATATACCATATTTTCCTTTGATTTTCAAGTTTAAGAATGAAAAAACAATAAAAAATCCATCTGCGTTTGTTGGGCGACACTGTATTCACTGCAAAAACAAATGAATACAACTACCCAATCTTTACTGATGCCTGCCGCCCAATATGACAACAGTATTCTTCTCCTTACGAAATCTTGAGTGATTCAACGCATATTTTCAAAATACAATTTAAATAGGAGATTTGCAAGCGTTTTATTACAATTTTGTTTGCAGCTTCAAAAACAATTTTGTAATAAAATGTTTCCGGGAGAGAAAAATACTTACCGGAAACTCCGGAAGCAGATTCCGGCAGATGTATATTTCCAGGCGATCTTTAAATGGGCAAAAAGTGAAGGACAACAGAGAGCGTTTTTATTGAAAAAATGGCGAAAAAACGGTAAAAAAAACGCCAAAAATATAGAGTGTTCAGCAGGGTCTTTAGGTTTATTACATAACCGCTAGGTAAAAAAAATCCCGATGCGATACTTAACAAGTACCACACCGGGATTACTGTAATTTTTTAAGCCATTCCGAAGGCTTCTCGTTGCTCCTACTGTACTTTTGGCAAACAACCCGTCCCATCAAAAAACTTAAGCCATAAACACTTCTTCAGAAAAAAATGTTTATTTTTCCATTTCAACAACAGCCATGCAATACCCTTTTACATGAGGTATGGTAAATTTTATTTTATCATCAGAAATGGAAAAGGCAAGTTCCTTTTTTTCCGGAGCAAGATAGACCCGTTTTACCTTTTTCCCGTCCAGACGGAGGCTGATCTCCACATCATTGGCAGAAAGTTCCTCTTCCACAAGCAGAGATTTTCCCCGCAATTCAGGCAGATAGTTCAATAAGTGAACGATCCTTCCTTCAGGCGATTCTGTAACAAAAGCCCGCCCGAAAGTGGGGAAGGAACTGCCGATATTCAATAAAGGTGCCGCCAGAAGTTTTTTCAACACGATCTCAAAGACTTTCCGCAAATCGGGGGAAGCCTGTTCGTAGTAAGAACTGCACAGAGGATAAGCACAATAGGCTGTATTTTTATGGAAAGTAAGGAAAGGCAGGGATGTTTTTTTATCAGGCGGCGTATAGAAGAAAGAATAGATCCCGTCCCAGTGTTTATTGTAATAAGGGGCAACGATCACGCCAGCAGTCTGTGTTCCTTCCAACGCTTTGACAATATTGCCTTTCGTATAAGCGGCAAGGGGGATATCCGGAAGATTTTCAGCATATTCTTCTGATAAAGCAAAATATGCCGGATCATACTCACACTCTTTCACAAATTGGATACCGAATTCTTTTTCCAGAGGAAATTTTTTCTTTTCCACATCCAGACCGGAATTTCCAAGCGCAAAAACCTTTTTCCCGTCAGCAAGGAAGGTAGAGAGGATCTCTCTGCGTTTATCGGAAAAGAGCACATCATCAGGAAGGATCAGAAGTTTATATTTTGAAAGGTCACTTTCATCGGTAATAAAATCAAACTGCATCCTCAATTCGGAAAGCATCCTTGTCGCCCCTACAAGAGCCGGACTCTTTTCTATTCTGTTTTCCGGCAGGAACACGCCGATATCCACCAGATTTACAGCATTTTCATACCATTGATCGTATGTTTTGATCCTGCTGTAAATTTTTTTCACCCTTTCAAAAACACTTTTGAAAAGTTGTCCCCGGGGGTGCAGATGGTCGCCGATATTCGGACGCATACCATTGGCAAGTCCGAAGAAAAGATCATATTCCACAGCACTTTGAGGCCGCAGACTGCCGAAATCCCCCCAGGTATTAAAACGGCCGGTCATATTGAAAACCGGATTGTGTGTCAGAGTCCGCAGATACCGGGAAGTAAGCGGCAGATAGTCATATCCCCACGCCGGATTGGTCGGCAGACATTCACATTCCAGATAGGAACCGATCCGGGCATTATCCTGTGCACCGATCCCCAGAAAGAAAGATAAATATCCATTTTCTTTTGCCTGTATGATATTGGAAATATCTTCCGCAAGACGCAAAACGCTCTTCTTTGCAAAAAGATTCACATCCTTTCCGTCTGACGGATCCAGCCCCTCTTCTTTCATCTTTTTTATACAATGAGGGCAGACACAGGGAAAAGGATTGAAACTGTCAAAAAGAAAACCGGCAACCTTATATTTTTCCTTCACCTCCCTGATAAGGGAAAAAAGATAGTCCCGCCAGGGGGAATTTGGGCACATTGTCCGCATATAGGGAGTCACCCAGCCGATATCGTAAATATCAGGGTTCAATAAATTCCCGTTCATTCCGATACGGCACCACTGCGGGTGACAAAGTCCATCTTCATTGGAAAGACCGCAATTGAAATAGGCGGATACCCTGATCCCTCTGCGGGAACAGCTTTCCACAACTTCTCCAAAAAGATCTTTCCCCTCCGGAAGTGCAGGATGTCTGATTCCCGTCTTTGTATCAAAATAGCAGAACCCCTGATTGCATTTAGCATGGAACCCCACAAGTTCCACATGGGCATTTTTCAGGTTTTCTGCAAATTCATCTGCACAAAAATCATGTCCCACATCCGGACAAGCCTGCATGGTGTGCATATCAAAAAACATAGCATATTTAGGATGATTCATCTTACCTCCCTGACTGATCTCTCCATCCATTTCTTTTTCTTCTCTTACGGAAACAGTTTTTATTTTATTTTCTCCACTTTATAGGAGGAAATGAAAAATTCTCCCCCTTTTTCCGGAGCAAGAAAGAGCCGGACACAACCGGTATTTTCCTTTGCCACAGTGAATACAGCAGTAAAAATCTCCTCTTCCTTCTTCATATAAGCGATCTTCCGGAGAACATTTGTATTTTTCCAGGATGTTCCTTCGTATTCCCATCCACCGTAAGAAAGGGGTTTATTCCCTCTTCCCCGGAAAGTGATTTTGATTTTATCCCCTTTCTTCGCAGGAATCCCCTCCGGCAGAAAGAATTTGAACGCTTCTTTCCCGGTATCGAAAGCAAGATTTCCTTTATCATCCCCCCTGACAAGTTCCCCTTTCCGGCTGTTCTGTCTGAAATTGACAAAAGACCATTTGGCAAAAGGGGAAGAAGCATGAATGGGAGCAGCTTTTTCCACAGGGGGAGCGATCTGTTTTTTCACAGGAAGTTTCCCCATAGGAAGAAACACGGCTTCATCCACCCATACCCTGTCACCATCCTTCATCCCCTTGAAAGTGATCATAAGGCTTGTAGTAACAGCTCCTTCCGGAACATGGGAAAAGGTATAGAGCAAAGTCCATTTGCCGGGAACGACATCAAATTGCGGCGGCATATAGTAAGTCATGGAATTTCCGTTCTCCCGACGGGGCACCATCGAACAGGATGCTTTCACGCCGTAAGGGGGATAGTCTGCTGGGATCTTCACATAGACAGCAAAAAGATAGTTGCCAGCCTTTCCGGGAATGGAACTTGTAACTCTTTGAGCCCCGTAAAGAGTCCTCAAACGGAAAGACGCACTCTGTTTGCCTTTCCGGAAATTTTCTTTATCCGCAATGCGGTCTGCGGCAGGTTCCCAATTTTTTATTCCATCCTTTTCAAAAGAACCGTCAGGAATCATATTGGAAAGTTTCCCGGAGGAAAAGTCAGACAGTTTCTGAAGGATCTCCCGCATCTCCGGAGTAATATTTATTTTCTGCAGACACGCATGAAATTCCTTCCGGATATCTTTATCATTCAGATAAGGCAGAAGGGCAAAAACAGCAGACGGCAACTGCGATGTACCATATTTTTTTATAAAACTCTTCCGGTACACCTGATACATACTCCCCCACCAGGCGGGAAATTCCGCAACGATTTCCCTGGCAATTTCAGAGCGTTTTTCCGCTGCCTGAAGGATCCGCGGCAGGGCTTTGGCAAGTTCCAGAGCTTCTTTCCGGCTCCTGATACTTCCGGAAATATCCAGAAGGCCATCGCCATTAAGGATCATAGATGCTTCATAGAATTCAAAAGCCTTCATAAGGTAACGGGCTCTTTTTTTCTGACCGGCATCACCGTACTTATCCGCTTTGGCAACAACTTCCTCCATAAGAAGCCGGCAATAGCTGCTGTCCCCTTTCTTTACAGCATAGTGATAACTGCCGTCTGTCATCAGTCCGAAATAAACATTTTTCTTTGTTGTCTGATACCAGGAACTTTTTTTGGCAGCCCCATCCCAGAAACGATCCCAGAATTCATAGTATTTTTTCAGTGCAGGTGCTGCCTCTCTGCCCACAGCAGCAACATACCAGGCATCCAGAGTTTTTTCCACATCAATAGAAGGATCATAAAAAAGTTTCAGAAAAAGATAGGCAAGAGGCCCCTGTCCTATATTGGCACTGTTTTCAATAAAAGCTGTTCTGCCTTTGTTTGCGGCAAAAAACCGTACCTGTTCTGCGGCATATTTGAAATAGACCCGGGGCAGAGTATAAGCAGGCATCCCGTAGGCATATTCCCATATCCCGATGGAAGAGGCTTTCTCACTCCATATCCGGTAAAATTCCATCAGTTTTTTCCGCATTTCCGGATCGGAAAGGGCATAGGCTTCACAGGCAATGGATACATTCACATTGGGTTCGATATTGAAAGAGGGCGGATTTTTCACACAGTTATAGGCAAGTACGCCGAGAATTTTATCCGGATATTTTTTTCCGATGGCTTTTGCCACTTTGTTCACCCATTTATAATAAACATTGGAACGGTTGACGATCCCTGGTTCCAGAGAGGTCGTCCGGGTCCCTGCATTGGCGACCTCACACTCTTTACACTGGCAGTAATAGTTGTAACCATCGTTGATCACAAGAGAAAATGTGGGGGTATCCGGATATTTTTCAAAGTAGGCTGAAATATTTTTTATTGCCTCTTCTGCTGTTGCCGGATTACTGTAACAGGGTTCCCACTGGTAGCGTTTAACTTTGAGATCCCGTTTACCGTAACGCACAGGCAGGATCTTATTTACCCATTCGCCCTTACCATATTTGGAAAGGGGAAAGATCCGGTCTATTCCATGATTGAGAAGCATCCGGGAATCCCGCAATTCACAATTCAAAGCAAGCTGCCACGCTTCATCTGTAATATGCTGGGAACGGTAAATCGTAAATGCCGCATCTTTTTCCTGTTTGACACGGGGGAGAGAAAGTTTCGTTACTTTGGGATAATACGCCCCCTCTTTTCCGGGAAAAACATAGACGATCCCCGCCTTTTCCAATAGGTGATTGAGTGCATATCTTATTCCCAGGGTACTTCCTGTTATCTGCATGGAAAACTTATCGGGAAAGTCAACCGTATATAAAGAACGCCGTATAAAATCTCTTTTGACGACCCGGAAAATGATCCTGTTGCCGCTTCCTGTGTAATTTGTTGTGACTGGAAGTTTTACAGAGGAACATTTTTCCAGTTCACCAACGAACCAATCTGTAACTTTTTTCAGTTCCTCATTTTTTTCAGCGGGAAGAACGAGAACAGTTGCCCCTTTCCCCTTTTCAATGATGGAAAAATCCCCCCGCAAAAAAGCAGGAGTAAAAATAAAACCTATAATAAATATAGCGGAAAACACTTTTTGCATGATTAATCCCCTGTTTTCTGACTTTTAATACACAAAAGGCGTGTAAAGCCCCTGGGCAATAAATGTTTCCCCTTTTCTTGTAGAAAGCGTCCCGCCTTTTACATCACTGCGTTTAATGTGTTTAACATTCATTCCCACCATAAGGGCATTGAAACCGTTATCGTGTCGCAATGAGTGATTTCCATTGGAATATCCCCAGGAATCCCCGAACCAGACCACATTGGTAGGAACCGATTTCCCAAACATGGTGTCTATCCGGAATAATCCGTTTTTTTGATCACTTATCCAGCCGAAAGTGACGTAATTAGCCGTATAGTAATTCCCCTGCCGGAGTTGAAAATTCGTCGTATAGCAGGTTCCCTCCCCCACTTCATGTTCCTTCCGGGAGGCACAGGAAAGAAGTTTCGGGGGGACTTTTGAACCGTATCCCGGCCACACCGCAGGAATATACCCTAAATAACCGGTGGCAGTTGCGGTCGATCCCTGGCACAACTGCCTCATCCACGGAGTGGTATCCTTAAACAGAAGGCAGTAACCGGGTCCCCAGGATTTAAAATCATTGGCATAACTGTACAGCCCCACTCCCATCTGTTTCAAATTGTTCATACAACTCACTTTTCTTGCCTGTTCCCTTGCCCGGTTCAGGGCAGGCAGCAGCATACCTGCCAGAATGGCAATGATGGCAATTACGACAAGAAGTTCGATCAGAGTAAACTCTTTCCTACAAACTAATCGTTTAGCCTTTAATTGTCTTTCCATAGTACGACCTCCTTTTAAGTTAATTTTTATTTTTATTGCAAGTGGAAAATCTTTTCACAAGTTTGACCGGAAACAAGGGATATTCCTTTTCCGGAACAGCATAAGCACAAGAGATATTTCTGACAAGTTCCTTTACAGTTGCTTCCCCCATTTTTTCAAAATCCTGATGCAGTGTAGTCAATGGCGGATAAGCATATTCGGCAAGACTGCCGTCCCCGAATCCAATGATGGAAAGCTGATCCGGGATAACAATATTTCTGATCCCTGCCCCCCGCATGAGAAAGAGTGCCAGATAGTCAGATTCACAAATGACGCCATCAATTTTATCCTGCATAAGAGTATCCAGAAACTCAACAGCAACAGAACTCCGGGAGAAATACTCCGGATTATTGAGACAGTAAACCTTTTCTGAAAACTCCGGAAGATATTTCTGCAGCCCATCTTTATATCCTTTAAGACGCATATACTGATAGTCACAGTTAAGTGTATTTGCATTGGAAAAATAGGCAATACGCCTGTGACCTTCCTCCGCAAGAAACTTTACCGCTTCCTCCACGCCTTTTGCGTCATCAGTCGTATAACCGATTCCACATGGATTTTTCAGATTGACAGTTCCCCATGGGATGGCTTCATTATCCAGACAATCCGTGAGTTCTTTGATTGCCACAAGAGATGCCACATGAAA
>JAZKZE010000061.1:0-32149 GCA_045612485.1 Victivallales bacterium
CTGGCTCATACGCTCACAATTCCTTGTGAGCGTCCGCAAGGCGATTGCCCTGCGGTTCATTCGCACATCCACTGCGCGCTCGGCGGCAACCGCCTCGCCTGGCAACCGAACATTTCTCTTTTTTCCATGATTTTATGGGACAGCTGTGGCAGGAATTTTCAAATACGTTTTTTTTACTTTACAGGAGCGTTTATCTGATTGAAAAAATCCCCTTTTCATGTTATATTAATGTACCGGTATTTCATTCCCGGTAAACAGATCATGCGGGACAATTTTTCCGCAGTGCAGTAAAAAAAGGAGATCCAGAATGAAACTTACATCCTTACTTGCCCCGGAACTTATTTTTTTTGATGTTCCTGGCGAAACAAGAGAAGAATTTTACAAAAACATTCTGCAGCGTATTGCAAAGGTCAAAGCTCTGCCAGCCTCCCCGGAACAGATCGCAGCAGATATGATCGCAAGGGAAGATGCCGCCAACATTTCCTATGATGCGGGTTTTGCATTTCCCCATGTGAGATACCCCATGCTGACAGATCTGGATATTGCTATTGCCATCCCTGCAAAACCTTTCAAGGTCAGAGAAAATGATAAACAGGAATCCAAAGTTGTGATTTGCAACCTCATTTCCGAAAATACTTCTGTTATCTACCTCAAGATCCTTGCAGCTTTTACAAGATTCGTTCTTTCCTCCCCGGCAGAATTTGACGACCTTGCCGCGGCGAAAGATGCAGAACAATTTCTCCGGATACTCAATTCTTCCGATGTGAAAGTACAGAGTACGCTTTGTGCAGAAAACGTGATGAAGAAGGATGTTCTTACTGTCAAAAGCAGTGACCCCATAAGCAAACTTCTGGATATTATTGCAAAAGAAAAATATTATGAAGTACCGGTTGTGGATGACAACAACCGTCTGGTGGGACTTGCCAGCGGCGAACTGATTTTCAGATCCGTTTTCCCCGATTATATCATGCGTATGGATAATCTCAACTTCCTTTCCCGTTTTGAACCCTTTGAAACACTGTTCAAGGAAGAGGATAAATCCCTGGTGAAAGAGGTCATGATCCCGGTTCCGGAAAAACTGATCGTGCGTAAAGATACCCCGGTCATCCAGCTTACCATGACTCTGCTCAAAGAAAAAGGAAGTACAGTTTTTGTTCTTGATGATAAAGACCGTCTTACCGGAGCAGTGGATTATGTGGATCTTATCTCCAATATTCTCCGCGGATGATCATTACAAAAATATCATTACAAAAAAATCAAAATATATAAACAGGGAACATTTCAGAAAATCACAGTAATTTGTTAACAGATTTTCAGAAAAGTTCAAAAATTCAAGAAGATTTTATCATGTATAATATTCAGGAAATTTTTTCGTCTTTTCAAGGGGCTTTTTCCCATATTCCCGAAGGAGTCCTTGCAAGTATCACCAATGCTGCTTCAAGTGGGGAAGGATTCAGATTCTACTTTGCCGCAGCAGTATTTCTGATTACATTTATTGCCGTTGCAACAGAAAAGATCCACAAAACAACAGCAGTACTTATCGGGGCGGCGCTCATGCTCATGGTAATTCTGCCGGGTCCCGCCCATCACATTCCGGAAGGGGTGGCAGGTGATGCTCTCAAATACTGCAAACTGGACTTTTTTGCCAGATATGTGAATTTTGATGTGGTATTCACTCTTGCAGGGATGATGGTCATTGTGAATGTTTTGAGTAAAACCGGTCTTTTCCAGTATGTTGCCATCAAATCTGTAAAAATCGCCAAAGGCTATCCCATGCCCACCATGCTTCTTCTGGTATGTGCTACGGCAGTTCTTTCCGCATTTCTGGACAACGTGACCACCGTTCTTCTGGTGATCCCGGTAACATTCCTTGTTGCCTCCCAGATGAAACTCAATCCCATACCTTTTCTCATGGCGGAAACAATGGCAAGCAATATCGGCGGAACAGCCACCCTTATCGGTGACCCGCCCAACCTGATCATCGGTTCTGCGGTCAACCTGGACTTTATGGCATTTATCATCAACCTTACCCCCTTTATTCTGATACTTATGGGGATCTTCTGCGTGGGGCTTTGGATGATCTATGGTAAAAATATGCAGGTAACGGTGGAACAGCGTGCCGCTATCATGGAAATGGATGAAAAATCCGCCATTACCGATGCTTCCACATTGAAACGGGCAGGCTTTGTCATGTGTCTTACCCTTCTGGGCTTTATCCTCCACGGTTTCGTAGGCTTGCAGCCCAGCGTTGTGGCTCTGGGCGGTATGGCTCTCTGCCTTCTGCTCTGCAAAGTAAATGTGGATGAAATGCTGGAAAAGATCGAATGGGGAACTCTTTTCTTCTTCATCGGACTTTTCATCGTTGTGGAAGGTGCCGCCTACTCCGGAGTTATGGGTAAAATCGGACTTCTTCTCCAATTCACAACCTCCTGGCACCCTCTTGCAGTCATCCTTGCCATCATGTGGTGCTGCGGACTTGCTGTTGCTATCGTGAACAACGTTTCTTTCACTACAGTAGTTGTTTCTCTCATTACCGGCTACTTCAGTTCGGATATGGCAAACGCCTATTTTGTAAACAATACAGCTCATCAGCATCTGCTGTGGTGGGGGATCGCCCTTGCAGTATGTCTGGGCGGAAATATGACGGTTCTGGGAGCTGCGGCAAACCTTGTTTCCGTAGGGATCGCCAAACAGAATAAAAATGAGATCAGTTTCATGCAGTTTATGAAATTCGGTGTCCCTGTGACCATAGCTTCCCTTATTCTGGCATCTTTGTATATCGTATTCCGTTTCTATGTGATCGGAAAATAAATCATCCGGATAATATTCCCTTACTTACGGAGGCAATCAATGGAATCAGAAGAAAAAAGACTTCAGGAGATCGATAAACTTTCTTTCGAGGAAGCCTTGCAGAAACTTGAAGAACTGGTCAGTGAGATGGAAAGCGGAAACTCCCCGCTGGAAAAAATGATCCGTTCTTTTGAAGAAGGTTCCATCCTTGCCTCCGCCTGTCAGGCAAAACTGGATGTTTTACGCAAAAAAATCGAAATATTGCGTAAAGACCGGCAGAGCGGCAATTACAAGTGGACACCTCTGCAAAGTTCTGCCGCAAATCCGGCGGAGATCCGGACTGAGGAAAATGAAACAGGAAATGATTCCGGTACGGAAGAAGATGTACCCTTCTGAAACAGGAAATACTTGACGTATGGATTTATTACAGTTATCACAGAATATCAAAAGTCTGCGTCTTTCCCAGAAAATGACGGTGGAACAGCTTGCCGCAAAAAGCGGTTTCAGCAAAGGATTTATTTCCCAGGTGGAAAATTTCCGGGTCACCCCGTCCCTGAACGCCCTGAACCGTCTGGCAGATGCCCTGGGGATCTCTATGTCCGCACTTTTCCAGCAGGAACAGAAGTCCCCTGTATATACTTTCGGCAATCTCTCTGACGGGGAGGAATTCTTCCGTGATGACAATTTGCGTTACGGAATAAAATATTTTGCCCTTGCCTACCGTCAGATCGGCAGAAAGATGAATCCTTTTGTTATTGAATATACCCCCTCCACGGAGGAACGGGATTTCATGGTGCATGATACGGAAGAATTCTTCCTTCTTCTGGAAGGGGAACTGGATTATCACCTGATCGACGATACTACCATCCGCCGTATGAAGAAAGGGGATACCCTTTATATGCAGGCCAATATCCCCCATAGAGTTACCCTTGCACCGGAATGTAAATATGCAAAAGCATTTCTGGTCTATTCCCAACCTGATAACACATAAAAAAACGATGAAAAAAATCATTTTGAAAAAAGGCAGAGAACGTTCTCTTGAAAAAAGACATCCCTGGATCTTTTCCGGAGCTATAGAAAAGATCCCGCAGGATATCTCCTGCGGTGAAACGGTGGAAATCCTTTCCCGTGACGGGGAATTTCTTGCAAAAGGGGCTTATTCGCCGTCATCCTCCATTCCGGTAAAGATCTGGACTTTTCAGGAACAGGAGGAGATCGACAGGGAATTTTTCAGAAGAAAACTGGCGGATGCTTTTCTTCTGCGGCAGAAAATCTATGGAGGAACACTTCCGGATGCTTACAGACTCGTCAGTGCGGAATCCGATTCCCTGCCCGGACTTATTGTGGATATTTATGGAAAATATGCTGTCATCCAGATCACGTCAGCCGGGATGGATCATTTCCGGGATCTCATCGGGGAACTGCTGCTGGATTATGCCGCAGGAGTCTATGAAAGAAGTGATGTGGAAAGCAGGGAAAAAGATTCCCTTGAACACAAAAAAGAACATCTTGCAGGAGAGGAACTTCCCCCGGAGATCCTGTTTACAGAAAACGGCATCCGTTTTGCCATGGATCCTGTAAACGGTCATAAAACAGGTTTTTATCTTGACCAGAGGGAGAGCCGGAAAAGGGTGATGGATTCTCTGAAAGGCTGTAAAAATGTTCTCAATACTTTTGCCTATACCGGCGGCTTCGGTCTTGCCGCCTTGAAAGGCGGTGCGGAAAAAGTTCTGAATATAGATTCCTCCCTTCCCGCCTTGGAACAGGCACGGAAAAATGCCGCATTGAATGGTTTTACGGAAGAAGAATTTCTCACAGAATGTGCCGATGTATTTGCCTTTTTACGCAAATGCCGGGATTCCAGGAAAACCTTTGATGCCATAATTCTCGATCCTCCGAAATTTGCCGAAAGCGTCAAACAGAAAGAGAAAGCCGCCCGTGCCTATAAGGACATCAATCTTTTAGCTATGAAATTACTGGATAAAGGAGGATTTCTTTTCACCTTCTCCTGCTCCGGGGCAATGGATGATGATCTTTTCCGGAAAGTAGTGGATTCTGCGGCAATGGATGCAAAACGGGATTTCCGTATCACAAGTTTTCTTTCCCAGGCTTCCGACCATGTCGTATCCGCCTGTTTCCCGGAAGGGAGATACCTTAAAGGGCTGGGCGGAATCGTATTTTAAGCAAAAAATAATAAATCAGCTATCACATAAATAAGGAGTTATTATGCTTCAGGAAAAAAATTATGATTTTCTGAAAAGAATGAAGACGATCCACATTCCGGGAAGACGGGACTGTTCTGTTACCGGAACGGAACAGGATGTTATGATCGACGGGTCATGGAAAATTGCTGTAAGTAATGATCCTTCCCAAAAAGCCATGCGGGCAGCTCAGGACTTTCAGGATTATCTTTTTGTAAGTATGGAATTATCTCTCCCCATTGTAAAACTTTCTGCCGGGGAAAGTATGGAAAAATGTATCTCTTTTCTCAAAAAAGAGGAATACAAAGGCACTCTGGCAAATGAACCGGTAAAAAAAGGTTCTTTTGCTGTGGAATTTACAAAAGAAAATGTTCTTCTGTGCGGAGCAGACGACAACAGTCTTCTCTATGCCATGGTGTATATTGAAGATTGCATGAATCTTGTCAATGCCCCCGTTCTTCCTGTGAAAAAATGTCTGCGGGAAGATCTGACAAGAATGAGAAGCATCCATTCCGGTGCCGGTGTGGATAAATTCCCGGACTGGCAGTTCAATGCCATTCTTCATGCGGGCTTCAATGGGGTTGACCTTTTTCTCAAAGGCATTGACACTGTTTCCTGGGGGCATTGCGATATTGCATCTCTTATTGATGATGCAGATGAATACGGTATCGGCGTAGTTCTGTATAACTACATACGCTCTTTCAAACACCCGGATGATGCGGATGCTGTGGCATTTTTCGATTCCATTTACGGGGAAGTGGCAAGACGTTACCCGAAAGCAAAAGCTATAAGTCTTGTAGGGGAATCTCTGGAATTTCCCAGCAAAGACCCCGCCACAACAGGCAAAAGATGGCGTGAAAGCATGGTGGACGGGATCCGTGATACCCGCCCCAGTCCCGGTTGGTATCCCTGTTATGACTACCCCGCTTACCTTTCCCGGATCCGTGATGCCGTTCACAATGTGAATAAAGATATTGAAGTCATCTTCAGCACCTACAACTGGGGCTGGGCTCCTTATGAAGTAAGAAAAAAATTTCTGGAAGGATTCCCCAAAGGGATCACTTTGCAGATAACCTATGAGATTTTCAAACAGAACCGCAGAGGACCTCTTGCCTGTCCGGTAATGGATTATACCATTTCTGCTGTTGAACCCGGATACTATTTCTCCTCTGAAGCGGAGATCGCCGCCTCTCTGGGTATTCCTGTCCGTGCAACAGCCAACCTTGCCGGCTGTACCTGGGACTTTGGAACAGCCCCCTATGTGCCTGTTCCCCAGAGATGGATCAAAAAGATGCTTATTCTGAAAAAGTATCTTCTGGAATGCGGGGTGAAAAGTTTCTATGACAACCACCACTACGGCTGGACACCCAATGTGATGAACGATCTGGAAAAAGAGATCTTCAATATCTCCGGTGAACAGGATCTTGATGCCTTCCTGCTGAAACTTGCAAAGCGGGATTTCGGAAATAATGCAGCAGAAAATATTGTAAAAGTATGGGAAATATGGAGCAAAGCCATGGATCACTATGTAGCCTCCAATGAAGACCAGTACGGTCCCTGGCGTACAGGCCCCTCCTATCCCTTTATTTTCCAGCCCAACATCACCCGTACCATGGGCAGTAAAGAGATTCCCTTCCCGGCGGAGGAAACAGCCCACTTCGGCAACAGGATCATCAAAACATTGTATATGCCCTATGAAAATGAGTGTCAGTCCCCCGGTCCCCTGCGTTACCCCTTGGAATTGAAGGATCTGAGAGAGATGCGCCGCATCTGGGAAGAAGGACTTGCTCTTCTGGAAGAGACCCTGAAAGATATCCCCGCAGGATTCCGGAAGGAAAATGCGGAAAGATTGTTTGCGCTTGGTTCTTTCATCAAGCACTCCATCATCACAACCACCAACATCAAAGAATGGTGGCTCCTTAATACAAAATTACAGGCATCCTCCAGCAAGGAAGAGATGCTTTCCATTCTGGATAAACTGGAAGTTCTTGCCGCAGAAGAAATGGCAAATGCCGCTTCCACGATCCCCCATGTAGTTGCCGACTCCCGTATCGGTTGGGAACCCAGCATGGAGTATGTCTGCGACAAATGGCATCTGGAATGGAAAAACCGTCAGATGGAAAGTATGCTTCTGGAAATCAAGGCATACAGAAAGATGATCGAACTGTAAAAAGGTATCCTGTTTTCATACAGTTACAACAAATGGGGACTGCTGCAAATTTTCAGCAACAGTCCCCGTTCTATTTTTTTGAAAATGACTTCTTACTTACAGAAGATCTTTTCAATTCATCCAGACTTGCGTTCAAGTCGGAGAGAGGATCACGCAAGTGGGTATGCCGTAATCAGCAACACAGAATTTCAGCGTATCTCCTTTATATTAAAAATATTCTATTGTTTCTTCCAGCCAAAGATCATTTCATTCTTTCCAGGGAATATATTTTGTAAATATGCTCTTCTTTACTTCAATGGGTTTGCCCTTGCAAATCATGATCTCATCCATAATTTCACCGTTTACCCCGGTACAGGTAAGATAAAGGGCATCTTCTGTTACCTTTACTCTTGTAACGGAACAATCCTGACCGGCTCCCCCAACTCCGTCATTGACAAAAACAGGGAAATGGATCCTTTGCAGATCATTGGCAGTCAATCTGCCCTGACGCCCCCGGTAGAGACGTCTTTTTGGAGCTCCGGAAAGTTCTTTTGTTACAGGATCGAAACGATAGGGACTGTGAATATCCCCGCAAAGCCACAGATCAATGGGGATCCGGGGATTTTTTCCATAGAAAACAGAGGCAAAGGAAGCAATATTTTCCGCATAGTACCTGCTTTCCCATTCAAAAGGGGTGGCATGAGCTAAAACAATACGTTTTTTTGCATTTTTACACATGGGGGAATCTGCAAGTTTTTCCAGAAAAAGTTTCTGTTGCCGGAAATACTGTTCCGTATCCGTCAAAAGTGTATAATGTTCTTTCCGTTTCTGAACGCCCTTGTCTTCTCCTGTATCAATAACAATATACAATACCTCCCCATGCCGGAAGGCATAATAGGGACAGCCGAAATATTCTGTATATTTATCTGTATCCAGCCCCCTGTATTCATGGTTTCCCCGGACAGGATAGAAGGGAACAGTAATATTTTCCTTCCGGAAAGGAACAAGAAAACTATCCAGATAATCATGTTCAAAATCATTGAAAGTGCTTGTCACATCGCCAAGAGCTATCAGCATATCCGTATTTCTGAAAGAACCGTTCTTTACCATTTTCCGTACAACTTTCTCCCGGTTCAACGCAGAAAACTGTGTATCGCTTGTGACAGTAAATGTGTGATCCACCCCTTTTGCGGGGAAAGTACGCAAAGAGCCGGAAGCAAGGATATGATCCATGTGATCGGTCTGACGGCATTCAAAAATATATTCCTGATCCGGCAGAAGTCCGTTCAGAATAAAACGGTGGATCTGTTTGCGGGGAAGTCTGCCGTAAACAGGAACAGGTTTGATTTGTTTGAGAGTAGCTTTCTTTCCTTTCTGCCAGTAAAGGAAAGTAACAGCAAAGGGCTTGGACACATGGAAGGATACAGAAGCACGTTCTGTACTTACCTGATTCACAAAAGGTCCGGTAACAACAGTTTTTTCAGGGAACATCTTCCGGAACAGCAATTTTCTCTTCCGGGAAGTTTCCGGCCAGAATGTTTTATCCGGAAGCAGACCTGCGGCAACACGCCATGACCCGAACCCGGGTCGGGTATGGAAGAATATACGGTTTTCCCCTTTTTTCAAATCCGCATACCAGCAACGGTTGAGATGGGTTGTAAGGGAGGACTCCTCGCCCCGGGGTTCTGTTGTACCGATCAGTTTACCGTTACAGTAGGCTGTGATCCAGTAATCAGCGGAAAGTCCGATAGAATACTTTCCGTCAGCAGGAACATCCACAATAAAAGAGCCGATGGCAGCATCCTTGACGGGAATATATTTTTTACATAATTCTTTCAGATCAAAGGAACCATTTTCCGGCATGGTGAAAAAGTATTTCTTTCCGGTGACATCTCCGGCAAGAGAGGCTTTTTCCGCATCTTTCATTTTGAATTTTTTATTGAATACCGCATAAAAAGAATCCTTTTTGATTTTTGGCTGCTGAGCGGCAAGCGGGCAAAGGATACACAAAAGAATCATGAGGGATAAAAATTTTTTCATAGAATGTTTTCCTTATCATACAAAAGATTTTATAATACAGATTTTGAAGACATATACTATACTCTGTTATTGTTTTATTTCAAACAGTAAAGAAAATTTTGTACAGGCATAAAAATGGCGGCAAAGGACGCCCTTTACCGCCATGATTTATTTTCCCGTCAGGAAATAATCAGAATCTGCTGCATAATGCACACTCCGGATCGTCGCAAAGGAAAATACGGTCATCTTCTTTTGCGATCCGGCAGCCGATCTCAAACAACTGCCGGGAATCCATAAGGATCAACTCACCGATCCCCAGTTTTTCCCTGTTGATCTGCAATCCTTCCGCAACCGCTTTTTTGAAGAATTTACATTCAAATGCCTGGAAGCCGATGTAAAAATCCCGGTGGCCGGGCAGATGCTGTTCGATGGCAACATTTTTGATTTTGCCGTCTTCAAGCTGCTCCTGACAGATGGCAGTACTCAGGAAAGCGGCATCGGTAACCGTTTCGATCATGTGCAGGAATGTTGTCGTGGCAATACTGGATCCCAGGTGCAGGATCTTTGCCCCTTTTTCCATCGCCTTCCCCATGGGGCAATTCAGAGAACAGGGAGGATCGTATGCTCCATGGGCGGAAAGACACTCTTCTGCAAGAGGCCCGAAACCTGCCCAGGAATGGGTAATATGTTTGCTTCTGATTACCCCGGGATATTCTTTCAACAGGTATTTCACCACATTTCCTGTATTGATCTGCCCAAGTTTTGCGGCATCGTAAGGACGGAAATTCCACCCCTTGTTCACTCCGCTGAGGAAGGTATAAGGACGGGTGAAGGCTGCAAAAAGTGCAGTCCCTTTTTCTCCAATGACCTCTTTAATGGCATCAATGGCAGTACAGGCACCTCCTTCCACATAACCGAAATTGCCGGTGGAAGCGTGAACAAGAAGGATATCCCCCTCTCTGACCCCGACTGCCTTCAAGTGTTCCACAAAATCCTTTTTGGTAAGGCTTGGCCGTTTGATGACTTCCAGATAACCGTAATCAGCAAGAAGATTGATGGAATTCACATATTTACGGATATTGTTTTCCGCTATGGGGGACATTCTTTCATATTCTGCCATCCGGATCACTTCCGCAAGATCTTTTTTCCCGTCAATGGCGGCAAGGATATTGGACATGTGTCCATAGATCACGCCATCGGGAAGCGTCCTTCTTGATCCGGTACTTTCATCCTCCGGAACATTCACAAGATTGTGGGGGAACCCGTACCCTTTGCGTTTCACGATCATCTGTGAGGCAACATTTCTCCACACATTTTCTGTACTGTCCGCATCTTCAAAATCTTTGGCAAGAACGGCATATTCTTTGTCAAATTCAGCGAGATAAGGATCTACTTTGGCGGAGTCAAAGACCCGTTTGAAGTCATCCAGAATATGTCTTTGCACTTCCGCAAGACGGGCAAAATATTTTGCCGGATTTCCGAAAGGTTTTTCTTTGACCTTTACAGCATCTCTCTTCAGATTTGCAAGAGCAATTCTTCCCGCCTCCGCAAGATTTGCTTCGGAAGGATTGGCAAAAGCATAAACAATGGCAGTATTGAATGCTGTACCCCATATAAAAGTTTCTTTATCAATGAAGTCCATAGTCTGTACAGAACTGTGATGACAATCTCCGAACTCCCCGATAGGCCATACGGACGCCACTCCGATGGTGGGGTCACAGATACTCATATCATCAAAATTGGCACTGGGTTTCAAAATGCACTTCATTGCATTGGAACTTCCATCCAGTTTCTCAATAAGATCCTGCATGATACTGTTGCCGAAGAAGGGAGAAGCATCGGAAGCGGGGAAACACATAAGTTCCGCGCCTTTCACACATCCGAGAGCATCAAAATTGCATCCGCCTATAACCTGATCCCGCAAAAAGTTGCCTCTGTCCGCAACATACGCCATATAGCCATACAGTTCCATGGCAAAAACAAGGCGGATGGAATATTCCGGAGTACCTTTTGCCATGATCCGGCGGGCACATTCGATACCGGCGACGATACCATTGGCATCATCATCGCTTAAAGGTTCATACATGTGAGCATAGATCCAGACTTCCTCTTTCTTTCTGCCGGGAATGAAACCGGTGATAAGAGGGAGTTCCCCGCTGTACCGTTTTCCATCGCTTTCGACCAATGCCATAAGTCCGCCGCTTTTTGCTGAATTGCGGATATAATCGCCGGTGCGTGGAGAAACGCTGAAAGAGATAAAGGGCCGTTCATCGGCAAAAACGTGCCAGCCTTTTCCTTCGGTTCCGGCATTGATCCAGGAGATACTGTCCGGATTTTCATACCTGCCGCCGATACGGTCAGTGATATAGCCCAGCCCTCCCCTGTCAAGGATGGGACGCAAAGTAACCCCGCCGTGATGAGTAAAGGGTTCCAGCATCACAAGAGCATCTTTGGCATTTTCCCCTGCAAGGAACTGCTGTTCGGTAATGACTCTTACTTTCATGCCGCCGGGAGGTGTGGAAACTGAGCCTTTGATCAGGTGGAAAGGATGTTCCTTATAATCGGCAACCACTTTTCCTGCAACGCTTTTTGTTCCGTAAACGCCGCTTACATAAGTATCTCTGGAATTAAGAAGCGTAAGTTTTCCAATGGAGGCATCCCAGGCAATGGGCATACGCACATCATTGTAACAGGTCTTACCGTCGGCGGGATACATAATGATCCGGCTGTCAGGGATCCCCGCTTTTTTCATAAGTTCACAGGTATATCGGGCAGCTTTGTGATAATCCTGAAAAGTCTGTCCGAATTCACACTGCCAGAGTTTTTCTGTGTGTTCCATAAGGAAATTGCCGTCGATCTCCCTGATAAAGTCATTGTAAAGATTTTTCATCTTCCCTACCCCTGCTTTTTTTTAGTGTTTCCGGCAGAAAAATTTTTCTGCGGATTTTTCTTCTCCATCACTTTAGCACAAACTTTCTTTCATTCAAGGCAGAAAGAAGAAAAATACACCTTTTTCAAAATTTATTCTTAAGCACAAAATGACGGTATTTTTATAACATTTGACTATATTTTTCAAATAGAAAAGAGAGAAAAATACAGTAAAAATAAAACCGTCATTGAATATTACGGCATGGTCACGCCTTTTTTCACGATAATGTTGCCATACTTGCGTTTTTCTCCGGTAACGACAACAGCATAGGCTTTTTTTGCCCGTTCATAGAAAGCGAATCTTTCGATGTATTCGATACGGGAAGCGTCTTTCCCCAGCACAGATTTGATCTCCTGAAGAAGTTCCGGATCCACTTCATCTCCGGAAACCGGCTGCATAAGCATAACAGGATTATCCACATACTGATCCAGTTCCACAAGTTTCAATACAGCATCCAGCATTTCCGGAGAGGGTACAATCCCCAGATGAATGGTATTGGGGCAAATACTGCAGGCGGGGAAATGGGCATCGGAAATAACGATTTCATCGCCATGTCCCATTTCAGCAAGAACTTTGAGCAGTGCGGGGGGAATGATTTCAGGAACACCTTTCAGCATAAAAAACTCCTTTTTAAAAATGATTTCAAAATGTTTGAGAGAATATAACACAGAAAAAAATTTTGTCAACGCTGTTTCTCTGTTCTTTTCCTGAAAAATGAAAAATCACAATATTCTGAAGAGGGTATTTATTTTTTACACCTTTTCTCAAATAAATCTGTTTTATGAGATATTTGAGATTTCCGGACAGAAAAAAAAGGGGGTATCGCTCTTTTGCAACACACCCTTTTTTGATCGGGAAAACAGTTTTGTATTCAGTTCCGTCCGGCAGCCTGTGCTGTGCTGCCGGACATGTTATGGCTCAAACACTTTCAGCGTCCCACAAGATAGAGATCATCCAGATCCACTTCCCCGGAGGCGGGCTGGAACATGAAGGCATGGATCTCTGTCATATCTTTGGAAGGACGGTCAAAATCAAAACTCATGTGTTTCCAATCGGAAGAATCCACTTTCACCCTTTTGATAGTGGCACTCCCTATATTGCGGTATTTGGAATTGTAACGCAGCATCTTGAAAACGATCTCCCCCTTCCCTCTGATACGGAAGGCAGCTTTCAATTTCATATTTTTCACCTTATGGAACTGAAAGAGGAACCCTTTACGCAGACGCAGGAAATAGTTTTCCTTACTACCGGGATGCAATACCATTTCCATATCCCCGCCATACTGTTTCCCGTTGGAATAATCAAAACTTTTCGGAGTACGGTTATCTTTCACCTTCCAGTGTTTGGGAAGTTTCCTGTCCATGGGGGCAAGTTCGTTGAAAGAACCGTTTTTCCAGAACCTTGTATCCACTTCATATCTGCTTCCGGCAGCGATCTGACGGGGCCCGGTAAAGGTCACGGCATGGAATACATCCACACTGTGGGGCGTACCATGACTCCATGTGGAATATTCGTCTTCACTCTTTTTTCCTTCCACTCTGCGGCAGCGCATCACATTCATCTTGAGAACCGTTCCGGGAGTAAGGCGGCTTCCGGTAATGGATTTGGCAGGGATCCTCACTTCCATAAAGTAACGGTCTTTCCCCCTGCTTACTTTTGCCACAGCACCGGTTTCAAAACTCTTGCTGAACCGGGGATTAGCAAGTCCGTCGCAAACTGTTCCCAATGAATTGACGGCGATCTGGTAATAGGCACTTCCCATAATGGGATCATTGATGAAAAATTCCAGATCATTGTCATCCCATACAGGCCCATCATGACTGGTGACGATATTCCTCAACTTGTTTACTTCCGGTTCAAGACATTCCACACCGATATAAATATTTTCCGGATCATAGGCAATCTTCACCGCTGTCTGATTTTTGGCGTAGCCGTCTTTAAAAGCATTTCTGAATCTTGTAACAGTATCGGCATTTTTCCAATCCGGCTCATCCAGTTTTCCGTCAAGAACGATTTTTCCCATAAGGGGATAGGCTTTGATCTCCCGGAAATTGCTGATATAGTCGTTATAATTTTTCAGCCAGGTGCGTTCGTAATGGAATTTTGCTTCCTTCACATGTTCCAATGCCCGTTTATCCGGATCTTTGGCGGCGGCTTTTTCCGCAGAGGCAAGGTATTTTTCCAACTGTTCCTTTGCTCCCGGAACATCCATGAATTTCCCCACAGGAGAACTGTGACCATATCCCCAACAGCCGGAAGCATCCATAAAGAGTTTTTCCAGCAGGGCACGGTATTGCTTGATACCGCCTTCCCAGCCTTTGCCGTAATAAAGAGAGTTGGCTTCTTCTGCGACCTTCTCATAGTCGGCATTGATATCCCAGTGGAAATACATGGCAAGATACATACTCTGCCACATCTGACGCCAGCCGTGCCTGATATCCACCTTGTTGTATTTAGGCTGATAGATCCCGTCCGGACAGCTTCTTTCGGTTGTCATACCGATCATATTGGGCATATTTTTCTTATACCAGCGGAGAGTATCCACCCAGACTCTTTCCACAGGAAGGTGATAGGCTCCCGCACGGGAAAGCATATCGTAGGTGAAAAGTTTCACTCCCGTATCATGCCAGTCTTTGTTATATTTGTAGTACCAACCGTTTGTGGGGCAGTTTTTATCATCCAGAGTGTGTTTCCAGCATCTTCTGTGATTGGAAAGCATGAGGGCGGTAAGATTGAGATCCGGTTTCACCCCCACAGGAGGAATACTGAAATTCTGATAAGTCCAGCCCTGCATTTTTACAGTGGGATCGATCTCCTTCGCTCTTTTGAGAACCGCATTGAGGAATTTCCAGTAACGGGTGGAGACCACTCCTGCCTTTGTTTCGGAAGCAGGATCCTGTGCCAGACAGTTTTTGCACTGACACCAGGAAGGAATATCATTATTCCCGAAATTTACAAGTGCCCCGCCTTCCGCACTTTTATTCTGCCGCACCACACTCTGTGCCACTCTTTCTATCACATCCGGATTGCTTGTGCAAGGCTGGGGATTGGCTCCGCCGTGACTTGTGAATACCCGTTTTCCGCGGATAAGCGGGAAGTATTCCGGGTGTTCTGCAAAGAGTTTTTTTGCGTTATCCTGTCCCACCATATAGGGACTGAATACGTGTCCCCCGGCTGTGAGGATGGGGGCTCTGGCAAGGATCGCATCCTTATATTTTTTCTGTGTACGCACAACCCCGGGGGAAACAAGGAAACGCATATTGTTGCGTACTCCCCAGTCCCAGGATTCCCAGGTAAGAGAATTCCAACGCATACCCACAGGAATGATATCTCTTCTTGCAAAATCAGGATTCTTGATCCTTACCCCTTCTTTGACGGTAATGGTGGGCTTTACCTTATAATATTCCCCATCCTTACCGGGCAGCAGCCAGCGGATCCCGCCATCTTTTTTCAATACTTCATAGACACCATACAGTACGCCCACACTCTCTTTTCCGGCGATACGCAGAGCTTTCTTATCAGCAGAAATCTTGAAACCTTCCTCCCCGACTTTCTTATCAGAAGTCAATTCCAGATAGATGGGGTATTTCCCCTTTACCGGGGCTTTTCCGATAACAGGCATTTCCCCGCCGGAAATTCTTCCCAGATATTTGGACAACTCTTTTGCCGCTTGTTTTTCGACGACAGAAGCATCTTTACGCAAAACAATACTGCTTACCGCTTTGCCCTTCTCTGTGAGTTTGAATTCAGCCCCCGCAAGCATAAAAGAAGCGGCACAAAGCAGAATCAATGTTACGAAATACTTCATTTGCATTTTTCTTTCTTTTTTTCAGTTTTATATTCTTACAACAGAAACTTATTTTCCCGCAAGGAAAAGATCATCTATATCAATGGTTCCTTTCCGTGTCCAGAACAAAAGGGCATGTTTTTCCGTAAGATCCCCGGATGGATGGGTAAACTCAATGCTTTTGAATGTCCATTCTTTTTCATTGACAGGAAGTTTCACAAGTGTTTTCATTCCAAGACTTTTTCCTCTGGCATTTTTCCGCAATATCCCGAAAGAAATTTCCCCCTCCCCTCTTATACGGAAAGAGGCTTTATAATTTTTTGCCGTGATATTGTGGAACTGGAAGAGGAAACCTTTCCGCAGACGCAGAAAATAATTTTCCCTGCTTCCCGGATGCAGAAGCATTTCCAGATCCCCACCATAATTTTTTCCACCGGAAAGGGAAAAATGCTTCGGTACTTTATTCTCTTTCACCTTCCATGTTTTCGGAATACGGAAACGCTTTCCGCCTGCAAGTTCATTAAAGGAACCGTTTTTCCACATCCTTGTATCCACTTCTGTACGGTTGCCTCCTGTGACTTTCCGGGGTGCGGCAAAGTTTACCGGATGGAATACGTCCACATTGTGAGGAGTACCGTTACTCCATGTGGAAAGTTCTTTTTCCATTTTATCTCCGGCAAGTCTGCGGCCGCGCATCACATTCATTTTAAGGACACTTCCGGAGGTAAGTTTGCTTCCTGTAATATTTTTCACAGGGATCTTTACTTCCATAAAGTAACGGTCTTTCCCTTTTGTCACTTTACACACTGTTCCAGATTCATAACTTCTTGTGATCCCTTTCTGACCGGGAGTAACGCTTCCATCACATACCACACCCAGAGCATTGAGTATGATCTGGAAGTATGTCCCTCCCAGAATGGGGTCATTGATGAAAAGTTCAATGCTGTTATCGCTCCACACAGGGCCGTCATGGTTTTTCACCATACTTAAAACCTTGTCCGGATGGGGTTCAAGACACTCAATGCCCATATAGATATTATCCTCATCATAAGCAAGTTTCACTGCGGTCTGATATTTGGCAGGAGCATAACTTCCGGTAAGAGAAAATCTGGTAACGGTATCCGCGTTTTTCCAGTCTTTTTCATCCAGTTTTCCGTCAAGAACAATTTTTCCCATAAGGGGATAAGCCTTGATCTCCCTGTAATTTTTAATATATTCATTATAGGCTTTTACCCAGGTTGCCTCAAAGAATTTCCGTTCCTGTTTCACATGAGCCAATGCCCGTTTATCCGGATCACTTGCAGCAGCTTTTTCCGCAGAAGCAAGGTATTTTTCCAACTTTTCCTTTGCTCCCGGAACATCCAGGAATTTTCCCACGGGCGTACTGTGACCATACCCCCAGCACCCGGAAGCATCCAGAAAGAGTTTTTCCAGTAAAGTACGGAACTCTCTGATCCCGCCTTCCCAGCCTTTGCCGTAATAGAGAGAATTGGCTTCTTCCGCAACCTTTTCATAGTCGGCATTGATATCCCAGTGGAAATACATGGCAAGATACATACTCTGCCACATTCTGAACCACCCGACTTTTCCTTCCACTCCCCGTTTGCCGGAATATATTCCATCAGGGGCGCTGCGTTCCGTCTGCATACCAATCACATTGGGCATATTCTTTTTGTACCACTTCAAATTTTCGATCCAGATGCGTTCCACCGGAATAAAACGCAACCCGGCACGGGAAAGCATTTCGTAGGTGTACATCTTTACTCCGGTATCATGCCAATCTTTATTATACTTGTAATACCAGATATTTGTAGGGCAGTTTTTATCATCCAGAGCGTGTTTCCAGCATCTTCTGTGATTGGAGATCATCAAAGCAGCTATATCCAGATCCGGTTTCACTCCCAGAGGCGGCAAACTGTAATTCTGATAAGTCCAACCTACCATTTTTACAGAAGGATCCATCTCTCTTGCTTTTTTGAGAACCGCATTGAGGAATTTCCAGTAACGGGTGGATTTCATCCCTTTTTTCTTTTCTTCCGGAGGATCCTGGGCGAGACACTTTTCACAGGAACACCATGTGGTGCAATCGTTATTACCGAACCCGAAAAGCAGAGGTCTATCTCCGGCTTTTTTATTCCAGGCAGCGACCCCTTCCGCAACGATCCTTATCACATCCTCATTACTGGTACAGGGTTGGGGATGCACTCCGCCGTCGCGGGAGATCTTTCTTTTGCCGTGAACAATGGGAAAATATTCCGGATGTTCGGCAAAAAGCTCTTCCGGCTTGACCGTTTTTCTGCCGCCGCCCAGAAGAAGAGGGGTAAAACAGTGTCCTCCGGCAGAAACCTGACTTCCCCGGTCTTCAAGGATCTCTTTCAATCCGGGTTTGGAAAAGAGACTTAAATTTGCTTGAAGCCGTACATTATTGCGTACCGCCCAGTCTCTTGTATCTTTAATGGGACTTGTCCACTTCATGGAAACCGTATGCAGAGCTCTCCACTTGAAATCCGGATTCTTGATCCTTACGCCCTCTTTTACAGTAATGGTGGGTTTTATTTTATAATATTCCCCGTCTTTACCGGGTGTAAGCCAACGGATCCCGCCATCTTTTTTCAGGACTTCATAAACCCCGTACAGAACTCCGATCGCCTCTTTTCCGGCAATACGCAATGCTTTTTTATCCGCAGAGATTTTGAATCCCTCTTCCCCGACTTTTTTATCAGAAGTCAATTCCAGATAAATGGGGTATTTCCCCTTTACCGGGGCCGTTCCGATAACCGGACTTTCCCCGCCGGAAATTTTTCCCAGATATTCTGCCAATTCTTTTGCTGCGTGTTTCTCCACTTTTCCGGCATTTTTTCTCAAAATAATACTGCTGACAGCCTTACGGTTTTCAGTAAGTTTCATTTCTGCTCCGCAAAGAGCAAACGTAAACATCATAACAGAAAGACCGCAAAATACACCTTTCCCAGACATAAAACCACCTTGTTTTTATATTGTAAATATTCAATCCACAACAGGACAGCCGAACTCATCCAGTTCAATAGTCTTTTTCAGTTTTCCACTCAACTCCATAGCTTCTGCAAGCCCCTGCACCCTTGCCGCAACATGCAGATTGGCTTCCGGCGGAACTTTGTCCCGTACCATACGCACAAAATCATACATGATGTTTTCCGTCTGGACATTGTTTCCGGAGGGGAAATCAAAGATCATGGGTTTACAGTTTTTGTTGTAATATTTGAGGAAAGTTTCTTTCTTATCCGGCGTGGGGCCTATTTTGGATGTCATAAACCGGGGCCGGGGAAAGATCTGAAGCTGATATTCCAGATCATTGGTATTCATCTTTATACTGTAATTTTCAAAATGGAACTGATAACTCATTGCTCCATAATAACTTAATCTTGTATAATGAAATCTTCCATTGCCGCCGTTGGCATATTCCATCTGACTCATCAGGTCATCGGGAGAAGTGGTTACCGTTCCGCTTATGCCGGTAAGAAGCTGACTTGTCACCCTTTTGATGGGCCCTCCCACGGCAAGCATGATATCCAGCATATGCACACAATGGAAGGGGATCTGGGACATTCCCAGACGGAAATTTTTGGGGTCATGTTTTTTGAAATACATTTCCACCCCTTCTCCGTGATGACACCAGTCACACTCAATGGCTACAAGTCTGCCCGGATCATTATTTTTGAGAAAATCAAAAAGAGCTACACTTTCCGGCAGATAACGCCGCATGAATCCCACCTGGACAGGAACTCCATACTCATCTGCCATTACTGCCAATTCATGGGTTTCCTTCCCTGTAAAAGCTACCGGTTTTTCAATAAAAACAGGCTTTCTTGCCGGCAGCACCTCTTTCAATGCCGTTGCCTGATACAAAGGATTCAAACTGATAAGAAAAGCATCCGCTTCCGGGAAAGAAATCAACTCTTCTTTACTTTTACAAACTGTTCCGCCGTACTCTTTTACAAGTTCTTCCGCAGCTTGCATATTCACATCGAAAGCAGCATGAACACAATAAAATTCATCACTGCGCAATGCATCCAGAAGCTGTTTTGTACGGTTGCCGCAACCGTAAAGAGCAAGTTTGATCATTTTATATTTCCTCCTTTATTTCCTTCCTTATAATGACTTACTCTACAACAGGACAGCCGAACTCATCCAGTTCAATGGTCTTTTTCAGTTTTCCACTCAACTCCATGGCTTCAGCCAGTCCCTGTACCCTTGCGGCAACATGCAGATTGGCTTCCGGCGGAACTTTATCCCGTACCATACGCACAAAATCATACATGATGTTTTCCGTGTGCATATTGTTTCCGGAAGGATAGTTGAAAATCATGGGGGTACAGTTTTTATTATAATATTTGAGGAAAGTTTCCTTTTTATCAGGCGTGGGCCCCACTTTGGAAGTCATGAAACGGGGGCGGGGATAAATCTGAAGCTGATACCCTTCAGTATTTTTATTCATTTTGATGGTATAATTTTCAAAATGGAACTCATATCCCATTGCACCGCAATAACTTATTCTGGTATAATGAAATCTGCCGTTTCCGCCGTTATCAAACTCCACCTGACTCATCAGATCGTCCGGCGTGGAGGAAACAGCCCCGGTAATATCATAAATACTTTGAGACGTCACTCTCTTTATACTTCCCCCCACAGCAAGCATGATATCCAGCATATGCACACAATGGAAGGGTATCTGGGACATTTTCAAACGGAAGTTGTTTGGTTCATGCTTTTTGTGATACATTTCCACCCCTTCCCCGTGATGGAACCAGTCACATTCAATGGAGACAAGTCTGCCCGGATCATTTCTTTTGATGTAATCAAAAAGTGCCACACATTCCGGCAGATAACGGCGCATGAATCCCACCTGGACAGGTACATTATACTCATCTGCCATTACAGCAAGTTCATGGGCTTCTTTTCCGGTAAAGGCAACAGGTTTTTCAATAAAAACAGGCTTTCTTGCCGGCAGCACCTCTTTCAATGCCGTTGCCTGATACAAAGGATTCAAACTGATAAGAAAAGCATCCACTTCCGGGGAAGAGATCAACTCTTCTTTACTTTTACAAACTGTTCCGCCGTACTCTTTTACAAGAGATTCCGCTGCTTCCGTATTGATGTCAAAAACAGCGTGAACACAGTAAAACTCATCCGCACGCAAAGAATCCAGCAGTTGTTTTGTCCGGTTGCCGCAACCGTAAAGGGCAAGTTTGATCATTTTATATTTCTCCATTATATTTTTACAGTAAAAGGCAGGTTTTCAATTTCCTGCCTCCGTATTTTTATTATTTTGTTGTCACGCCGCCGCATGGCATTTTGTTGGAATTCAACGCATATCCCTTATACACTCTTCCGAAATAGGGATAGGTCTGCGGTGCATAACGGTACATTTCCTTAAGAAAGCTGAATATTCTCACATTTCCGCCTACAAAAAGCAGCATTGCACCGTCTCTTCCGTTACCGTGCCAGCCCCAGAAACTGGAACTCTCAAATGTATATTTGATTCCACAGGCCCCCCAGTGAAGGATGGAGGGCCGTTTGGCACTGTCCGGTTTGAAATAACTGCCTTTGGAATCCTCATTATATCCATTGATATTTTTTGTATTGACCCCGTTGGGATTGGAACCGATCCAGTTATAAGCCTCATTTGCGGCCGCATTTCTTCCGTTTTCCAATCTGCCGCAGGAATGATAATTGGAAAAACTTGTGGAAGGATCATAATAATGACGGCGGGCGGTATGGCACTGCAATCCTTTCATATTGGTCTTTTTGGTGTAGTTCCATTTGGCGATCCCCAAACCGACATCCGCAGAATAAAGGGAAACATAGTTGGTATTGACCTTACGCCAACGGTTATTGGAATTGGCAACAGCCCACCCTTTACCGATATCCGCATACGCAAGATGAAAATAATAAAGCTGACGCAAATTATTGGCACACTGAACATCATAGGCTTTCAGTCTTGCTTTGTTCAAGGCAGGCAGCAACATTCCTGCGAGAATAGCGATAATGGCTATAACTACCAGCAATTCAATAAGGGTAAAATTTTTGATGATTCTTTTCATCTGTACCTGCCTTTCTCTTTTTATTCCATTTATAAATCTGCTGTAAAAGAAATCAGCACCTGAAAACAGCTGATTTGTTTCCAAGTGCTTTTTTTTACTTCAAACGCAATCCGTCTCCCACTTTCACATAACCGGGGATCTCAATAGGCGATTTTCCCGGAAAATCCTGTTCGCCGAACAGGGCTTTCACCATCATCTTCTGCGTTTCCGCATAACAGTTGTAAGCATTGATGTAGGCATCACAGGAGGGAACATCATAGTAGAAGAAGGGATTGGCGAAACCGATCACGATACGTTTTTTGCACTCCTCCCTTTTCAGGAAGGGCCAGATCTGGGCTTCCCACCCGCGGGAATCTCCGTATCTTGCCCGTGCCACATTCATCAGGATCACTGCATCATATTCTCCCAGTTTCTCCTCATCCATATCCCGGAAGCAGCAGTAATCCACATTTCCATATTCTTTCAACGCCTCCGTAAAGGGTGTCATCACTTTTTCGGCTCTTTCGTTGGAAGGAGTCACCATTACAAGATATTTTGCATCTTTCTTCTTTTCCAGGGGGAGAGCATTTTTCTCATTCCGCAGAAGATTGAGAGCATTTGCGGCAATTTCCGAAGAGATCTTTTTGCCGTTTCCGTCAAAGGGAACCACACCAAGTTTCAAATCCAGTCTTGCTTTGAGTTCCAGCACATGACGCACAGCATCATCCAGTCTTTCATAAGAGATCTTTCCATCGGCAAGAGCCTGCATCATCATGGGAACGAATCTTTCTGTTTCAGGCCACAGGAATACATCCACCCCGCCGTTAAAGGCATCAATCAATCTTGTTTCATAATCCGCCCAGGAACAAAATCCATTCATCCCCAGCGCATCGGATACAATAAGCCCCTTATATCCCAGTTCCCCGCGGAGAAGATCGGTCATCAGAAGTTTTGAAGCTGTCGCCGGACGGTACTTATGAGTTTTCTCATCCATCTTTTCCAGTTCCGGCATGGCAATATGACCAACCATAATGGTCATCAACCCTTCATCAATGGCAGCCTTCCATACTTTCCCGTATGTTGCCATCCATTCCTCCTTTTTCAGAGGATTGAAGGAGGTGACAAAATGCTGATTGCGGTTATCCACACCGTCACCGGGGAAATGTTTGCCCGTTGCGGCACAACCGTGTTCCTGCAAGCCCCGGATATGGGAACGGATGAAAGGGATCATTGTATCCGGATCAGACCCGAAAGAACGGGTAAGGGTAATGGGATTATCCTTACCCATGGCAAGGTCGGTAACGGTGCTGAAAGTCCAGTGGACTCCCAGCACGCCGGATTCCAGGGCATTGATCCTGCCTGCTTCATAGGCATATTGCGCATTGCCGGTAGCGGCGATGGCCATGGAATCGGGGAAACAGGTGAAGGGGTCATTATCCAGCTGACCGCCTACCCCCTGTTCAAAGTCACTGCAAAGGATAAGAGGGATCTTTGTTTTTGCTTTTACAATGCTTACCTCCTCCTTCAGCTGACGGTAACTTTTATTTTCCCTGTCGATGACTTCACTTCCCACATAGACTGTTCCCACCGGATATTTTTCCAGCCATGCGTCCACATCACCGCTTGCGGAAATATTGGAATGGATCTCGCAAACCGTCTGACAGATCTTTTCCATTTCCGTCATGGAAGAAAGAGTAACTTCCACCCATTGTTTCTGCTCTTGTGTAAGTTCTTTAAGCATTTTTGATCCCTCTTGTTTCCTTATACGACTTTCTTATTTCACTTCCCAGGGATAGATGATCTTTTTAAGTGTTCCGCCTTCTTTTGCAGACTCAGCAGCAAAGATCCCGGGCAGGGTCATGATCAAACCTTTCTTGATGGAACAGGGGGAAGGTTTCTTGTTGAAAATAGCATCGGCAAACTCTTCCAGCATATAGAAGTCTGCTCCGCCGTGACCGCCGCCGCCAGCGGAAAGCACTTTATCTACAGGGAAATCCCTTTCAAAACGCATGGGGAATCTGCCGAAGGGGATCTCCATGATCTCGGGTTTTTCACAGAATTCAGAAAATTCAGGTTTGAAGATACGCAGTTTTTCATTGTAAAGTTCAAACATTCCGTCATCGGTGAAAATCTTGGTGGTATGGTAGGGCCCGCTCTTATACAGTGCAAAAGAAGCAAGGAAACGCACCACCGCTTTATTTCTGGTATTCAGAATGGAAACCATGGCATGATCTTTCCAGTTGCAGGGGAAGTGACGGCCGGTTCCCATACAGGCAACAGAGTCAAATACATCCCCTTCTTCCATAAAGTCAAGCAGCGGTCCCAGAGAATGGGTACAGTACATACAGGCGTTGTAAGAAGCACGCCAGTCTTCCACAACTTTCTGCCGGGGTTTGAATGCCCGTTCCATGCCGTGGGAATATTCACTTTCCGCATAAACCATTTTTCCTACAAGACCATGCTTTTTCAGGTAGGAAAGCATACGCACTTTCTGACGGTAATTGGCGGTTGCACCGCACATATAGACCTGGTCAGGGTGGGCGTTGACAGCATTCCAGAGCTGAACGGCTTCCTCATAGGTATCCACAGCAGGAATTTCCCCCATCACATGCAATCCGAGATCCAGTGCCATGAGAGTATATTTTGTATGCTGTTTGGGAGGAGTTTCCACAATGACAGCATCCAGAGTCTCTTTTTCCAGCATCTCTTCCGTGGATTCATAGTATTTGGGGTCGGGAAGAGCTTTAAATGCTTCTGCCCGCTGTGCGGGATGGGGATCACTCATGGCAACAAGTTTAAATTCCGGAAGCAAACTTACGATCTTTGCCATCTGGATGGCACGGGACCCGCAGGCAATAATGGCTGTTCTCAAAGGCTCACTCATTTTCAACTCCTGAATATTTTTGTTTTTCTTTTTTCTTATTCCTGAAACAGTGAAAAACATAAGACTTGAAACAGGAAAAATTTATGGTATAGTATATTAGTAGCACATTTTTTTTATATTTCAAGGACGTTTTTATTTAGAAAATTGGTTATTATTTTACATTTCCGGATTTTTTATGGATTATTTTGACGATTTACACATTATTGCGGTATCCAGAATGGTGACAAAACGCAACGGTCAACCCGGTACCTGTTTTGCAAACGCATTCGGTCTCATGCTCCGGGGACCTGCCATTCTGCGTACGGAAAAGGGTGATTCCTTTATCCAGACTCCTTTCCTCTACTGGTCAAGGACAGGCGGAAAAGGATGTTGGGCAACCCCGTCCGGAAAAGAGAGGGAAAATCTCTGGATCACAGGGGAAGGTGAAAGATTTGAAAGGATCATAGGGGCGTTTTCCCGCAAATATCCGGAGAAAAATCATATCAGCATCAGAGAAACAGCTGAACTTGTGGAAGTCTTTGAGCGTTTACAGAAATGCTGGGAACGGAAAAACGATATGGAAAAATATTATCTCCCCGTTCTTGTGGAAGAATTCGTTGCGGCAGCGGCGAGAGCCTGTGAACAGGAAAACACCTCCGGAAAAATGAGTCACATGATCCGCAAGTATGTTCAGGAGATCTCTTCCGGACCGGGAAAAGAATATGACCTGAAAAAAATCGCTTCTGAAGCAGGAATAAGTCAGGATCATTTCCGTCATATTTTCCGGCAATATACAGGATATGCCTTCCATGAATATCTGCTGAAACAGCGTTTCGCCCTTGCTGTTCGGTTATTACGGGAAACCAATAAAAGTATAGGGGAAATTGCAGAATTATGCGGTTTTTCCGCACAATGTCTTTTTACCATGTTTTTTAAAAAGCGTTCCGGCGTTTCCCCAAGGCAGTTCCGTAACAAAGACTCCTGAAATCTTCCGGCAAAAAAAAATCCCGGCAGCTTTTTACACAGCATACCGGGAAATATAAGAAATTTTCTTTCAGAAAGAATAACTTTTTCCAGCTTCAAGAACAAGATTTTTTCCGTTTCTTACAAAAAAGATCTTTTCCTTTGAAGTATTTTCCAGTTTTTTCCCGTCGGAAGATATTTTCAGATTCCGGCTGGAGATCACATAAGAAGCGATCTCTCCCATCGTGGCATAATAAATATCTTTCTTATTGCTCATCTTCTCACAGAATTTTTCCATTACCTCCCAGTTATTTGCTTTCGGGAATTCGTAACTGTGTCCCCAGATGAGAAGGACAGACATTTTCTGTGGTTTGCAAGCAAGGTATTTATCCGCAAGAAGAGATATATTATTGACATGATGAGCCTGTGCCGACCATTTCATAAAATCGCCGGGAAGAGTGAATACTGCTCCTCTTCTGCCCACTGTTCTTGCATAGATCAATCCACGTTTCCGCATCTCTTCAATGACGGTTCCGGAATAACTGCCGAAAGGATAAGCATATCCGGTGATCTTTTTTCCGGTGATCTTTTTCCAGTTGCTTATTTCTGTATCGATCTCCTTCTGCAGTTCCTCCAGTTTGAGTTTAGCCATACTTTTATGATTCGCTCCGTGACCGGAGATCTCATGCCCGGCATAAAGAGTGAGCAGCTCTTTTTCCGTCACACGGTTTTCGGGCTTCTTTGTGAGCCATGCGGAAGGAATATGGAAAGACCCCTTCATACCGTATTTATTGAATATGGAAACAAGACGTCTGTCAGCAATATTTCCATCATCATAACTGAAAGAAAGTGCTTTCAATTTCCAGCCGGGATAAGTAATTGTGATCCCTTTTTCCTGTAATATTTTTTCAACGGAAGGAGCTTTCTTACCATTCTGGGCAAACAGACATACGGCAGCAAAAAGAACAGTAAACAGAAAAGCGGTTTTTGTTTTCATTTTCATTCTTATTTCCCTTCAAATGTATTTTTAAGATGTGCGGCACAATTACTTGTAATGGCATCCACGCCGAAATCCATAAATCTTTTTGCAGTTCTTTCATCATCAATGGTCCAGACTGCAAAATCATACCCGGCATTTTTCACCTTCTCCACATATTCCTGTGTAATAAAGGATAAATTCCCGGCAATATCCACCCCATCGGCTTTCAGAAAGGCTAATTTCTCTACCAGCTCCGCAGAAGTGGGACTCCATGTACCATTCTGATCCACAGAGAATGAGGTGAGAAAAAGTGCTTTCCTGTCCGGATATTTTTCCTTGAAAAGTTTTACGATATCCGCTTTGAAACTTATCATAACGATCTGTTCCGGTTTTATCTGAGCCTTTTCCAGTTCCTCCACCATTGCGTCGATCACCCGGGGATCATTCTCCTTGATCTCCACATAATACACTCTTTCCTCCCCCAGCATCCGGAGAGTATCGGAAAAACGGGGGATACGGCAGGGGGAATATTCCTTCTTTCCGTTACACACATCCAGTTTCTGCAAGTCGGCAAAGGTACTTTCCTCAATAATATGATCCTCCCCGCTTACCCGCAAGGTATTGGCATCATGTCCGGTAACAAGCATAAGATCTTTTGTCAGATGGATATCACACTCCATCCCGTCTGTTTTTCTTTCCAGGGAAAGTGCAAATGCCTCCATGGTATTTTCCGGAGCATCCTTGCTTTCCCCTCTGTGGGAGATCCATTGCATTTTATTATTCTCCTTTCTTATTTTTTCTGAAGATTCTGTACAAAGCGGCAAACCCCTCCTCATTCAAGGCGGCATGTCCGGTATTTTTCATAAAAATAAATTTCTTTTTCCCCGGAATGTTTTTATAAGCAGTATAAACAGAAGCGGAAGGACATAATATATCCGCATCCCCGGCTGAAATATATACCTCAGCTTTGATCCTTTTGGCAAAATTGACGATATCAATATAGGAAGTAGCCTTCAGGATCCTTTCCCCTTCTTCCGTTGCAACATCCCCATCTTTATTTTTCTTCATCTTTTCATGGGGCATGAGAAATCCGGACCGTCTGCCCTTCAGTACTGCACCATTGTCACTTAATCCGGGACACGCTACGATACAAAGTGTCACATCACTGTCCAGACCGGCAGCAGCCATTGCCTGCGCCCCGCCCTGACTGTAACCGGCAACGATGAGATCTTTCCCGTTCCATTCCGGAAGATCTTTCACATATTTGACAGCCTGCAATGCACGGATATACATTAAAACAAAATAACTTTCACTTCTGTCTTCCAGTCCGATGAAAAAATAATCTTTGAGCTTCCCCTTTTCCAGATCTTTGTAATAAGTTTTTTTTCTGTCATTAGGTAATCCATGCGCATTGACATTCAGAGAGATACTTTCTGCACCGAACCCCGCAGGGACTTCCGCAGGCCCCACACCGTAAGGATTGAAAATGACTACAGCAGGCAATGATTTGGGCAATGCTTTCTTCGGCATGGCAAGATACCCTGTTACCGGCACAGGTCCGGCACAGCGGATCTTTACATCATAGGCGTTGACCCTGTCCGCCCATTTTTTCAGCTCCCCGTCATCATACTTTCTCAGGTCAACTTTTTTCCGCTGACTTTCCTTCGGAGTAAAAAAGAGTCTTGCTTTCTGATAGATCCAGTACAATCCGAAATCAAAGGGTTCGGAATATCCCTGGGAAAGGTCTTCCGCGGAAAATATTGCCCCGCTGCCACATTCCAGTTTTCTTTCCCGGCTGTCTTCCTGAACGTTTCCTTTTTCATCCACAACAGAGGCGATCACAGAACAGGAACCGGGTATATCCTGTTTCACTTCCACGACCACCGGTCTGTCCTCAAGAATGACATTCATATTCCTTGTTCCGGAATCTTCCGAAATCAGAATATTGATCCGGCTTCCATTCACTCTTTTACCATCTTCATCAGCTGCATCAATATAAAAGCGGGCGGTTTCCCCTTTTTTATACTCATGGGAGGAGCGTTCACATTTTATTGTGATCTTTTCCGGCTTTTCTTTTCCGGTGAACAGACTTGTCCAGCCGTAAAGTTTTCCTGCCGTTCCAGGCAGAAAAACAGAAAAGAATATACTCAAATACAGCAGGAATAAATGCTCCCTTACCATTGTATCTCCTGTTTATTTTTTCTTCAGGATCTTATCCAATGCAGCATTTCCTTCCGGATTGACTCCCCAATGTCCCATATTTTTCAGGATCGTGAAAGTCTTTTTGCCGGGAACATTTTTATAAGCGGCATAAACAGACGCCATGGGACAAACCGTATCCCAATCCCCGGAGGAAAAATGTACTTCCGCTTTGATCCTTTTGGCAAAGTTGGCGTTGTCGATGTAAGAGGTAGCCTTGATGATCTTATCTCCGTCTTTTGTGACACACTTACCGTTTTTCCCTTTTTTCAGTCTGTGCTGGGGAACGATCCAGCCGGATCTTCTGCCAGCCCATACTCCGCCGAGATCGCAAAGTGCCGGACAAGTGGCAATACAAAGTGTCACATCCTTATCCAGCCCGGCAACGGCAAGAGCCTGGGCTCCCCCCTGACTGTAACCGGTCACAACAAGATCTTTTTTATTCCATTCCGGACGGCTCTTCATAAATTCCAATGCGCGCAATGCTCTCAAATACATATCTTTAAAATAAATGGTCTCTCTGTCCGTATTGCCGAAAAAGAAATAATTTTTCAATTTTCCATTTGCCAGATTCCGGTAGAAAGACGCCTCTCTGCCGTTTTCCAGTCCATTGGCATTCACATCAAAAGCAATAGCACTTTCTGCATACCTGGCAGGAATATTGGCACTTCTCACCCCGTAAGGATGATAGACGACAACAGCAGGAAGTGTCCCTTTCTTTGCATTTACCGGCATGGCGAAATATCCAGTTACTGGAAGTTTCCCCACACAGGAGATCTTTACATCATAAGCAAGGATCTTTCCTTCATACTTCTTCAAAACACCTCTGTTCCAGGTTTTCAGATCCACTTTTTTATATTCCACTTTCATGGGGACTTTGGCAAGTTCCGCCTTTTTGGTATTCCAGAATTCATCAAAATCCTTTTCTTCCGGATACCCCTGAAAAATCTCTTCCAGAGAAAATGCCGCACCGGAGCCAGCCTGTACAACAGCCTTTCTACTGTTTTTCACAGGAATATTTTTTTCATTTACAACAACGCCTGTAACAGAACAGGAACCGGCAAGAGCCTGGGTAACGGCTACTTCTATACCTTTTTCCGTACTTACCGCATATTCTGTTTTTCTTCCGGTTTCATGGGAAACGGTATATTTCACCCTCTTTCCGGCAATACTTTTCCCAGCCTTGTCTTTTACAATAATGAGGAACTTTGCCGTTTCCCCTTTCTTATATACATGGGAAGGGCTTTGACACTTGATCTCAAGAGTTTCCGCTTCAGAAGCGCAGAGAGAAAAAACGCAAAGGGCGGCAAATAAAAACAAAATCTTTTTCATCATACTTTTATCCGTTTTCTGAATGAAGGTCATAAAATAAAAAAGAGGAGTTTGCACTCCTCTTTTCCGGTAAATCTTATCTGTGGTCGATGAATCTTCTGATTTCAGAAAGGTTCACATATTTTTCCATTTTTCCATCTTTTTCCACCACAAGTGTGGGAGCCTGACGGATCTCATATGCTTTCGCCTTTTCCGGTTCTTCATCGGAAACAACCACATCATAAGCTATATTTTCCTTTTCAAGGAAACTTTTTGCCGTTCTGCAATTCGGACATGTGGTGGTCGTGAAAAGGGTGATTTTCTCCTTTGAAGGAGCTGCAGTCTCTTCATCAGCAAGCATCACAGGTTCCATCCCGTGACAGGAACACTCACAGGCGGCAGAACCGCGCACCGTGGTAAACTCTTTCTTCACCGCATTGAAGGCATTATAAACTTTCCGTTCCTTATATTCCTGACTCTTTCCGTCGTTCCAGTTCTGCACCGGACGGTAATATCCGGTAATACGGCTGTAAACTTCTGTTTTACCGCCGCAATCCGGACATTTGAAGGCTTCCCCGGCAATGTAACCATGATGCTGGCAGATCGAGTAAGTGGGGGACATGGTATAGTAGGGCAAACGGTAGTTTTCCGCGATCTTCCGTACAAGATTTGCAGCAGCTTTCCAATCGGGAAGTTTTTCACCCAGGAAAGCGTGGAAGACGGTTCCGGAAGTATAAAGAGTCTGAAGTTCATCCTGAATATCCAGGGCGGCAAAAATATCATCGGTATAATTTACCGGCAGATGACTGCTGTTGGTGTAATAGGGAGCTCCGTCTTCCCCGCCGGCAGTGATGATATCGCCGAAACGTTTCTTATCATGTTTTGCCAGACGGAAGGAGGTGGATTCCGCAGGAGTGGCTTCCAGGTTGTAAAGGTCGCCATACTGTTCCTGATAATCGGAAAGACGGTCACGCATGTGGGTAAGCACTTCTTTGGTAAATTCCTGAGCTTCCTTATGGGTGAGATCTTTTTTCAGCCATTTGGCGTTGAGACACACTTCATTCATTCCCACAAGACCGATGGTGGAGAAGTGATTGTTGAATTTACCCAGATACCGTCTGGTATAGGGGTAAAGTCCTTCATCCAGAAGTTTGGAGATGACGCCGCGTTTGATCTTCAGACTGCGGGCGGATACATCCATCATGTGATCCAGACGCACATAGAAGTCCTCTTTATCTTCCGCAAGGTAGGCGATACGGGGCATATTGATGGTGACGACCCCGATGGAGCCGGTACTTTCACCGCTGCCGAAATAACCGCCGGACTTCTTCCGCAATTCACGCAAATCAAGACGCAGACGGCAGCACATGGAACGGATGTCGCTGGGTTCCATATCGCTGTTCACATAGTTGGAGAAATAGGGAGTACCGTATTTACTGGTCATCTCGAAAAGAAGTTTATTATTTTCGGTCTCGGACCAGTCAAAGTCTCTTGTAATAGAGTAGGTGGGGATGGGGTACTGGAAACCGCGGCCGTGGGCATCACCTTCGATCATGGTTTCGATAAACGCACGGTTGACCATATCCATCTCTTTTTTACAGTCTTTATACTTGAAGTCCATTTCCTTGCCGCCAACAATTGCGTTGAGTTCTGCAAGGTCGTTAGGAACTGTCCAGTCAAGAGTAATATTGGTAAAGGGAGACTGTGTTCCCCAACGTGAAGGTGTGTTTACACCGTAAATGAAACTTTGTATGCACTGCTTAACCTCTTTGTAAGAAAGGTTGTCAACCTTTACAAAGGGAGCAAGGTATGTGTCGAAAGAAGAAAATGCCTGTGCCCCTGCCCACTCGTTTTGCATAATTCGGAGGAAGTTAACCATCTGATTGCAAAGTGTTGAAAG
>JAZKZE010000062.1:0-14970 GCA_045612485.1 Victivallales bacterium
ATACCGGTGGCAAAAACAGAAACCGTACCATTACCGCCGCCGTACTCTTCATCAGGGACAGAGGCAATAATCAGTTCACCGGGGAAATCGCATCCGTCTTCCTTCAGACGGGCCATGACACAGGCCATGACTGCAAGCCCCCACTTATCATCGCTTGCCCCTCTTCCATAAATATTTCCGTCGATAAGATCTCCGGAGAAGGGGGAATAGTCCCAGTCTTTCAGATTGCCCACAAGGACGGTATCGGCATGAGCAAGAAGCAGAATGGTCTTGCCGGGTCTGTTGCCCTTCAAACGGGCGGTGACGATGGGACGGTTCCGCATATTGCGTTCCATAAGTCTGCCGGGAAATTCATCAATGCCGGGAATATCTTCAATGTAAGTAAGGGTTGCATCAAGCCCATGGTCTTTCAACCAGGAATAATAGAATTGCTGAACATCATTTTCATATCCTGTCACCCCGTTATTTTCGGAAGGGATGCGGATAAGTGCCTGTAAAAGTTCTGTTACCACTTTGTTATCCATTTTTCTTCTTTCTTTTTGAAAAATCCTACATTATAAACAGAAAAACCCTGCTGCGAAATGACAGCAGGGAATAAATGCTTTATAAAGTCTTATTTGGGAGCCAGATAGATGTCGTCCACATCAATTTCAGAGTTTTTTCCGGGCCAGAGAACAAACTGCTGGATCTCCTTTTTATCTCCCGGACGGGTATATTCAAAAGTAAAGGTCTTCCATTCTGTACTGTTTACATCAATACTCTTGATGTCTTTCATTCCCAAACCTTTCCAACCTTTTTTCTGCGGCATATAGCGGAGAATGTTGATATGGAGTTTCCCTTTGCCCCGCAGTTTCATGGAGCATCTTACCACATCACTTTTGATACCGCAGCGGTTGAAGATAAATCCCTGACGCAGACGCACAAAATAGTTTGTTTTGCTGCCGGGATGCAGGAGATAATCCATATTTCCGCCATATTGGACAGCTCCGGAAAAATTCCAGGAATCGGGATAAAGTTTGCCGTTAAGTTTCCAGTGTTTGTAAATACGGCTTCTTTTTCCTTTATAAACTTTATCAAAGTTTCCATTGTTCCAGAGCGCAGTATTTACTTCCTTTCTGTTACCGGCGGTAACCATTCTGGGGGCGGCAAAGGCGATGGGATGGAATACATCCACATTGTGCGGTCTTCCCAAACTCCAGGTGGAAACTTCATTGGGTTCACCATGGGAAACTCTGTGACGCATAATGTTCATTTTAAGAACGCTGCCTGCCGTAAAGACGCTGCCTGTAAGTTGTTTTGCAGGAATGGCAAGTTCCATGATGAAGCGGTCTTTTGCCTTTGTAACTTTTATTTTTGTTCCGGAATCCCATACTTTATCGAATCTGGGAGCGGCGATACCGTCGCAGATAACGCCGTTATTGTTGATCATAAGCTGATAGTAGGCTCCCCCCATAATGGGGTCATTGATGAAAAGTTCCAGATCGTTATCGTTCCAGACTTCACCGTCATGCTTTGTTGTATTGCAGACTGCTTTATCAGGAGCGGGATCGAAACACTCAATACCCATATAGAGGTATTTTTCATCATAGGCAAGTTTTACAGAGGTTTGATATTTTGCCTGTTTGCCGTCCGGAGTCTGGAATCTTGTATTACGGTCGGCATTTTTCCAATCCCGTTCATCCAGTTTCCCGTCGATAACGATTTTGCCCATAAGGGGATAAAGTTTGATGTCCCTGTGATTTGTGATGTATTTATTGTAAGCATCCACCCAGGTCTTTTCAAAAAATTCTCTATCCTGTTTCACATGAGCCAATGCCCGTTTGTCCGGATCTTTGGCAGCCGCCTTTTCTGCGGCATCCAGATATTTATAGAGTTTTTCCTTTGCACCGGGAACATCAAGAAATTTTCCCACAGGCACACTGTGACCATATCCCCAGCAGCCGGGAGCTTCCATGAAAAGTTTATACAGTAGTTTTTTAAATTCCCGCATACCGCCAGCCCAACCTTTACCGTAGTAGAGAGTGTTGGCTTCTTCATACAGTTTATCATAGTCGGCGTTCACGTTCCAGTGGAACGCCATTCCCATATACATCATCTGCCACATCATACGCCAGTTGTTTGTGGTATGGTATAATTGGAATCGTTTGGGAAAAATCCCGTCAGGACAGTTGATTTCTGTATGGCTTCCTGCGTAATTGGGCATGTGCTTTTTATAGTAGATGAGAGAATCCACCCAGCACCGTGCCGCAGGGAGGAAAGCATAACCGGCATAGGAAAGTTCATCATAGGAGTAGAAAGGCACCCCTGTATCGTTCCACTCCTTATTGTAATCATAATACCACTTGTTTGTGGGGCAGTTTTTATCATCCAGAGGGTGTTTCCAGCATCTTCTGTGGTTGGAAACCATGATCTTTTCCACTCTTTTATCCGGTTTTACTCCGATGGGGGCCCGGGAGTAGTTCTGATAGGTCCAGCCTTCAAAACGCAAATCAGGAGCCTGTTTCTTGATTTCAGCAAGAACCGCATTGGCAAAAGTCCAGTATCTTGTGGAAATGATCCCTGCATCGGTTTCCGCCCCGGGATCAACAGCAAGGCAGTTGGCACATTGGCACCACTGGGTGGTATCGTTGTTGCCAAAGGAGAGAATACACGGTTTCTGGGCATTTCTGAACTGTTTGACAGCATTGTTTGCCACAATTTTGATAACATCGGCATTAGTGGTGCAGGGCTGGGGATTGACTCCGCCATCCATGGTAAATACCCGTTTGCCCCGGATGAGGGGGAAGTATTCCGGATGTTCTCTGAACATTTTTTGAACATAGGCTTTTCTGTCTTTTGCGTTGATGGCGGGATTATAGGTAAGAAGAGGACTGAAACAGTGTCCGCCAATAACACTTTTTACCGCCCTTGCTTCTCTGCCTGCTTTCAGATTTTTCAGACTGATCTTGCTCGCCCTGGACTGGAAACGCATATTGTTGCGCATCCCCCAGTCAAGTGTATCCATTACAGGACTGTTCCAATAGATGCAAACTCTGGAAATATCCCGGTGGGAGAATGAAGGATTTTCGATAATGGTACCATTTTTGGCAATGATGGTGGGTTTTACTTTATAATATTCCCCGTCTTTACCGGGAAAGAGCCAGCGGATGCCGCCATATTCTTTCAATACTTTATATACACCATAGAGGACGCCAACGCCTTCTCTTCCGGCAATACGCATTTCCCTGTTGCCGGTTGTGATTTTGAAACCTTCTTCTTTTACTTTACTGTCCTCGGTAAGTTCCAGATAAACAGGGCAAGTACCCTTTACTGCCTTATCTGCAATAACAGGAGCTTTGCTGTTGGCGATCTTGCCGAGGAAGTGTGCCAATTCCTTTGCTGCATGTTTTTCAGTCGGACCGGCATTTTTACGCAGAATAATGGTACACTTCGGCTGTCCGTTTTCCATAAGTTTCAAATCAGCAAAGCTCAAAAGAGGCAATGCACAGAAGAGAAACAGACACAATGAACTTCTTTTCATTTTGTTTCCTTTTTTTACAATTTACAGTTACAAATAAACTCCCTGTTTTTACATATAACATATTTTTTTTATATTTCAAGTTCGATTTTTTTATTAAAAATGGTTATTTTTTTATATTTTCATATTTTTCGGCTTTTTGACCGTTTTTTCAGGAAAAACTTCAATATTTCCGGTACTGTTATTTTTATTTTACAGAATCAAATATGACAATAAAAAAAGATATTACAGGAAAAAATCTGCCTGTAATATCTTATATCTGCAAGGGAGAAAATTTTTCTCCCCTGTATGACCAAATCCAATCAGGTCTGCTTACTTCTTGGGAGTGATCACATCGAAACCGCAATAGGGTCTCAATACTTCAGGAATGGTAACACTTCCATCTTTCTGAAGGTGATTTTCCAGGAAAGCGATCAGCATACGGGGAGGAGCTGTAACCGTATTATTGAGAGTATGGACAAGATAATTGCCCTCTTTCCCTTTGGTACGGATACGCAGTCTGCGCGCCTGAGCATCCCCCAGATTGGAGCAGGACCCCACTTCAAAGTATTTCTGCTGACGGGGACTCCATGCTTCCACGTCCAGAGATTTGACTTTCAAATCAGCAAGGTCGCCGGAGCAACATTCCAGTGTACGCACAGGAATCTCCAGAGAACGGAAGAAGTCAACGGTATTTTTCCACAGTTTATCAAACCATGCCATACTGTCTTCCGGTTTGCACAGAACGATCATTTCCTGTTTTTCAAACTGGTGGATACGATATACTCCTCTTTCCTCGATACCGTGGGCTCCTTTTTCCTTGCGGAAGCAAGGGGAGTAGGAGGTGAGTGCCAGGGGAAGAGAATCTTCCGGAACTATCTGGTCGATGTATCTTCCGATCATGGAGTGTTCCGATGTACCGATCAGGAAGAGATCCTCCCCTTCGATCTTATACATCATATTTTCCATTTCCGCAAAACTCATCACTCCGGAGACCACGTTGGAACGGATCATGAAGGGAGGGATACAATAAGTAAAGCCCCTTCTCACCATAAAGTCTCTGGCATAGGAAAGAACTGCGGAATGAAGGATGGCAATCTCGCCGGTAAGATAGTAGAAACCGTTTCCGGCAACTCTTCTTGCGGCATCCAGATCGATCCCGTTGAGTTTTTCCATGATATCTGTGTGATAAGGGATCTCAAAATCGGGAACCACAGGCTCGCCGAATCGTTCCACTTCCACATTGCAGGAATCGTCTTTCCCCACAGGGACGGAAGCATCAATGATGTTGGGGATCACCATAAGTTTCGTGGTGAGTTCCTCTGCAACACGCCCTTCTTCAGCGGTAAGTTCAGTGATCCTGGCACCGTCTTTACCGATTTCTTCTTTAAGGGCGGCTGCGTCATCCTTTTTGCCCTGCCCCATCAAAGCACCGATCTGTTTGGAAACGGTATTGCGTTTGGAACGCAGCTGTTCCACTTCGGTTTTGATGGCACGCAATTTTTCATCCAGAGCGATAACTTCATCAACAAGAGGAAGCTTTGCATCCTGGAATTTCTTGCGGATATTTTCCTTTACGATCCCGGGATTTTCCCGGACAAATTTAATGTCAAGCATTTTCTTTATTCCTCAAATTAGAACTGGGGCATGGGGAAATTGCGGGTAAAGGCAATGACTTCCTCCCCGATCTTTGCAAGAGCGGCATCATCATTCTTTGCGGCAACGATCCGTTCGATGAAATCCGCGATCTTCAGCATTTCGGCTTCCTTCATACCTCTTGTGGTGACAGCAGGTGTACCGATACGCACACCGCTTGTCACAAAGGGCTTTTCAGGATCGAAGGGGATCATATTCTTGTTGAGAGTGATGTGAGCCTTGTCGCAGGCGATCTGGATCTCTTTACCGGTGGCGTTTTTGGGACGCAGGTCAACCAGCATCAGATGGTTGTCGGTACCGCCGGAAACGATACGGAAACCTTTATCTTTGAGAGCTTGAGCAAGAACTGCGGCATTTTTCACCAGCTGGGTCTGATATTCTTTGAATTCAGGACTCATGGCTTCTTTGAAGCAGATGGCTTTAGCGGCAACAACGTGTTCCAAAGGTCCGCCCTGAAGTCCGGGGAATACTTTGGAGTTGATGGCTTTGATGTATTTTTCTTTGCAGAGGATAAGACCGGAACGGGGCCCGCGGAGAGTTTTGTGGGTGGTGGTGGTCACAACATCGCAATAGGGTACGGGAGAGGGATGCAGACCGGCGGCAACAAGACCGGCAATGTGAGCCATATCTACAAAGAGGTAGGCATTGGCTTTGTCTGCGATCTGACGGAGTCTGGCAAAGTCGATGGTACGGGGATAAGCAGAGGCACCGGCAAGGATCATGCGGGGTTTGCATTCCATGGCAAGGCGTTCCACTTCATCATAGTCGATCATTTCAGTTTCAGCAGATACACCGTAGGGAACGATGTTGAAGAGCTTGCCGGAGAAGTTCATGGGATGACCGTGGGTCAGGTGTCCGCCGTGGTCAAGGCTCATGGAAAGAACAGTGTCTCCGGGATTGAGAAGGGCAAAATAGACAGCCATATTTGCCTGGGAACCGGCATGAGCCTGCACGTTGGCGGCTTCAGCACCGAAAAGTTCACATGCACGGGCGATAGCGATCTTTTCCACTTCGTCAACGTATTCGCATCCGCCGTAGTAACGTTTTCCGGGATAGCCTTCTGCATATTTGTTGGTAAGGACACTGCCCTGGGCGGCACGGATGGCGGTGGAGGTGAAGTTTTCAGAAGCAATAAGTTCGATCCCTTCATCCTGTCTGGCGGCTTCCTTGTCGATCCATTTGGCAATCTCGGGATCCACGGAGCGGATGGCGGCGATATCATCATAGGTCTTGCGGTCGGCTTTGACCAGACGGTTGAGGTGTCTCTGATCGCCGCTGAAGGGAGTATTCACCCAGGTGGTGATGATCTCTTTGATCTCATCGAAGCTGATATAGTCAGCAGGAAGAACAAGAACGTTGGAGCAGTTGTGTTCACGGGAGGCTTTTGCCATTTTGGGAATGGCGGCAACTACGGCACGCACATTGCGGCAGCGGTTGGCGGCAATACCCATACCCACACCGGAACGGCACAGAAGAATACCGCAGGGGATCTCGTTTTTGGATACAGCCATAGCCATGGGGGCACCGAAATCCGGATAATCATCAGCGGGATCCAGTTCAAAAGGACCATAGTCTTTACTCTGGAATCCCAGAGAATCCACAAATTCCATGATCTGTTTTTTGAGTTCAAATCCTCCGTGGTCGGAGGCAATACCCATTACGCCTTTTCCGGCTGTCTGCCAATCTGTGATCTCAAACATTTTTTCTTTCCTTCATTTTAAGGTTGTATGGTTTTATGTTTTATGGTTCATTTCCTGTTTTTTCAGTGTTTTTTCCTGCGAAAAAACGTTTTTTTTTACTTTCAGACTTTCAAAATACAGGAATATGCTGTATCTTAAAAGAAAAATAAAACACAATAATATAACACAAAAAAGAAAAATTGCACCCTTAATTATGAATAATTTTGCAAAAACAGAAGAAGAAATCCTCATTCTGACCGATAAATACCTTACTCTGGACGAAAAGATCCCCCTTTGTGATGATACTTTCACCGAACTGGATCTGGGCTGTGGCAAAGGCGGTCTTACCGTGGGTATGGCTCAGCTTTATCCCCAACGCCGTATCCTTGCCGCAGACATCATGTTGGGAAGACTGCGGAAGGTAAGAAAACGGCTTGTGAGAAATAATTGTGCGGAAAATGTATCATTGCTCCGCTGTGAAGCCAATATGTTTCTGGGTTTGCAGCTGCCGGATGCAAGTATCGACCGGCTGCACATCCTCTGCCCCGATCCCTGGCCCAAAGTCCGGCACAGCGGCAGAAGGCTGCTTTCCGCCCAGCTGATGACAAGTCTTCACAGAGTCCTGAAAAAAGACGGGATCTTCCACTTTTCCACCGATGATCCGGAATATATGGCGGCTGTTGTGCGTCTTGTGAATGAATCCGGATTTTTTGTCAATGCCGGAAATGAGGCGATAAGCGATATAGCCCACATCAAAACAGAATTTGAACTGGATTGGCTCGCCATTGGCAGAACAGTCCCCCATGTGGCATGGAAAAAGGTGTAAAGACTGCCTTTTTTCCCGGACAAACTGCATGCAAATCCTGTCCTGCTTTTGCGGAATATGATTTGCATATTTTTTGTACTTTTTACATCAAATACAGTATAAAAACAGAAAAAATACACATTTTTTTGTGTAAAAATACATCAATAAGACAGAAATTCTTTTGAAATATTTTATTCCGGATGTAGTGTATAGCAGAAAGGAAAATAATCATGCAGGAACTGACCGTCAAAATCAGAATGGAAAAAAACTGTGATGATCTTATGCCCGGGAAAGCTCACAGTGATGATGCCGGATACGATCTGCGCTCAAGGGAAGATACTGTCCTTGAAGCCGGAAAAGTAAAATGTATCCCCACCGGAGTATATATGGAACTGCCGCCTTCTTACGAAGCACAGGTAAGACCCAGAAGCGGACTTGCCTTGAAAAACGGTATCGGCTGTCTCAACTCCCCCGGCACCATTGATGCCGGATACAGAGGGGAAGTAGGTGTCATTCTTTTCAATTTCGGCAAAGAAGATTTCATCATCAAACGGGGCGACCGTATCGCCCAGATGGTATTTGCCCGTCTGCCGGAAACGGAACTTGTTCCCGTTACGGAACTTTCCGCCACTGACCGGGGCGAAGGCGGTTTCGGAAGCACAGGAAAGAAGTAATTCAACAATAAATTACCCATAAAAAAGGAGTCTATCATGGCAAAAACAATTCTCACACAGGCAGAATTTGACAACCGTATCGTAAAAGCACAGAAAGCAATGGAAAAGACCGATCTGGATGCACTGATGGTATTTTCCACAGAGTCCGAACCTGCCGGTGTCCGTTATTTTTCCGATTACTGGCCCAGTTTTGAAACGGCAGTTGTCCTGATCCCCAGAACAGGGAAAGCCGCTCTTCTTATCGGTCCGGAATCCCTGACATACGCCTCCTCCCGTTCCAAAATCGATCAGGTGATCCAGCTTATGGATTTCCGTGAATCCTCCCAGCCTGACTACCCCGGCTCCACCCTCCCCAAATGGGAAGACATCATTGCCCGGTTCAAAATCAAAAAACTGGGTATCGTGGGATTCCACATGTTCCCCTACACCATTATGATGGGGATCTCCGAAGCCATCGGCGGCATGAAAAATATCGTCAATGCCGATGAAGTACTGCGTCCCGTCTATATGCAGAAAAGTGAACTGGAACTGGATTGCCTGCGGAAAGCAGCCAAAATCTCCGAATACGGTTTCAAAGCCATTCTGGAAAAGATCAAACCCGGCATGACCGAAGCCGCCCTCTGCGGTATCGCCACGGAAGCCATGCTTGCCCACGGTGCGGAAGCCACCGGTTATCCTGTGTGGTGCTGCAGCGGTCCCAACTCCAATCAGGCGATCAGCCGTCCCTCCCTGCGTAAAGTGAAAACCGGGGAAATCATCCATTTCAGTATCGGGGCAAAGGTTGAAGGTTACAGTGCAAGTATCGGCAGACCTGTGGTTCTGGGGAACTGTCCTGCTGAAATAAAGAAATTCCTGCAGGTGGGTCTGGATGCCCACAATCTTACATTCGATCTTATGCGTGCCGGCGTCCTTGCCTCTTCCGTTGCAAGTAAAGTACACCAGTACATCAAAGATCAGGGTTACGGCGATGCCATTCTCTACGGACCGGCCCACGGCTGCGGTCAGATGGAATGTGAATATCCCTTCCTGGAAACCTCCTCCAACTATACTCTGGAAGAAAATATGACCTTCATGGCGGATATGTTCCTGCACAGAGGCAATATGGGATTCCGCTGGGAAGACGGTCTTATCGTGAAAAACGGTCCTGCCGAAAGACTTTCCAAATTCGGCTGCAAGATCAATATCATCAAGTAAGGTGACAAAATGATCATTGACATTCACGGACATCTGGGAAATATCAATTTTTCCAAATTCTGGCAGGCAGACGCCAAAGCACTGGAAGAGTATTGCGAAAAATCCGGCGTGGATAAACTCTGTCTTTCCTCCTCCCGTGCCATCATGTATGATGTAAAGGAAGGCAACAAGGAACTGGATGAAGCACTGAAAAATTCAGATAAGTTTTATGGCTACAGTGTTTTGTCCCCCACCTTCCCGGAAAGTATGGAAGATCTCTCCTATCTGGCAAGCAATCCCAAATTCAGAGGAGTGAAGATCCATCCGGATTATCATGGATATGTCCTTTCCACACGCTCCAACCGGGAGTGGGTGGAAGAGGTTGCGGACAAAACCCCCATGATGCTTTTCCATGTCTCCTGTATGGCGGGAACCGGTTTTTCCGATCCCCTTACTGTTGCGGAGATCGCAAAAAATCATCCGGAGACAAAATTTGTTCTTGCCCACATGGCAGGAACATTCCAGAATGACCATTATCCCTATTTCCCCAATCTGGACAATATGGAGAAAGTCATGGATATGGGATTAGACAATGTGTGGATCGATACCGCCCATTATCTTATGTATGTATATCCCGGCGTAATGGAAAAAATGGTGAAGATCGCCACCGCGGATCATATCGTTTTCGGTACGGATGCCCCCTTGCAGGGTCCCATGCAGATGAAGTTTGCCATTGACGTCATCAATGCTCTGGAGATCCCGCAGGAAGATAAGGACAAAATCTTCTATAAGAACGCACAGAAAGTTCTTGGATTGTAAGAGATCCTGTTTCAGTAAACTCAAACTGCCGCAATATTATAAGATATGCGGCAGTTTTTTTATACCGTGTTACTGTTTTGCAAGAAACCCCCTTACTCTTATCATCCTTGCTTTCTTACTCCCCGTCCCTGCGATTTTACGGATCAAACGGAAACCATCCCCGTACACAGGATCAGGATTATTTTCCATGCGGGCAAGAGCGAGCTTTACCCCTGCATCAGTTTTTCTCTCATCCTCAAGAAACAGATACGCCATATATTCACAGACACCCTCCCGGATCTCCGTAGCCTTGACCCGGGGATAATATTCCCCCAGCCAGTCATGAGTAAGTTCATGAATGACGGCGTGCCGGTACTCCGCTTCCGGCAAAGAGGAAAGAATATAAATAAAATGTTTTTTCTGCACGGAACTTACACGGGAGGAAACCGTTTTTCCTGTACGGGGATCGATCTTTTTCACCGTCCTGGCAATGGTTTGACATTCATACAGCCCGGTCTGACCGCGACGGGGCGCACCGTCAAGTTTTCGTTGCAGTACACCGTAAGAGGTGAGATGAAAAGAGATCGGATGAGCCGTTTCCATACCGAGTTTTTCTTTGAGCTGTTTCCGGATGAGTAAAAAAAGCGTATGGGCTTTCTGAGGCAGACAAACAGAAGTCTTCCGGCAATTCCGGCAGAGAAGCATCTCCTTGGTGATCCGGTATGCAACTCCGTTCCCGGCAATATCCCCGCAGAAAAAACATTGTGGCTTTCCGGCACAACTTTCACAGTATTTCTTTCCGGAAACAGGCGATTGCATATACCTTCCAAGAGTTATTCCGCAAACGGAACATTTGGGCATGGCATTTTCCAGACAGTTTTTTGAGCAGTACGTTTTCCCGTTCATCGTAAAATAAGTCCCCCGTCTGATCCTGCGGGCACATCCGGTACACCTTTTTTCCGGAGCTGCGGAAAGGGGAAACAAGGAAAAAACTCCCGTAAAAACAAAAAGAAACAGAAAAATAACAGAAAAATAATATGTTCTTGCCATGATAATTCCCTCCGGCTATTGAAAAAAAATTTTGAAGGTGTAAATTATAGCGTGGGTCATAATAATGTAGTTGTATTCTTCCATTTGTCAAGTGGAAAAATACGGGAATAAAAAGCTCCTGCCGTACAGGATGCGGCCGGGGTTCTTTCAACATAAGGAACGGGAATATGTTTTCAGGAGAAAAACGGAAAGCAAGCGCGGTTTGCAAAGTAGTGAATACTTTGGGTCTGCATGCCCGCCCTGCCTGTATTCTTGTGCGGAAAGTTGCGGAATTTGAGTCTGTTATATTTTTTCAGGGCGGGGAAAACCCCGATCCGGTTGAAGGCAGCAGCCTGATGGGGATCCTTACCCTCTGTGCGCCGAAAGGAACAGAAATAAAGATCACTGCAGAAGGAAAGGATGCAGAGGAAGCGATCGCTGCCCTTGTTGCTCTTTTTGAAAGCGGTTTTGATGAGGATTGACCATGAAAAAACATGTGCAGAAGGGGAATTCCGGATCAGTAAAAAGGGTCATGCCTGATAAATCCATCAAGCGGGAGATCATGTTTCACGGGATCCCCGCCTCCCCCGGCATTGCTATGGGGCTGGTACAGCTTTTCGGAGAGAAAAATTCCCTGCTTGAGGCTGAGCCGGATAAAAAAGTTCTTACGCCGGAAGAGGCTGTCAGAGAGGTGGAACGTTTCAAAGAAGCTCTGGAAAAGACCCGTAATGAAACAAAACTTCTTATGGAGCGTGTGAAAGAAACGGCAGGTCAGAAAGATGCCGGGATCTTTGACGCACAGTTTCTCATTCTGGATGACAAACTGCTTTTCAATGAGGTCATTACCGGAATAAGTAAAAAGCTGATGTCTGCTGAAAATGCTTTCCGGCAGACGGTTTCCAAATATATTGCGGCGATTTCCGCTATTCAGGATCCCTATCTCAAAGAACGGGCAGCGGATATTCAGGATGTTGCAGAAAGGCTTCTTGCATGTCTGAGTGGAAACGGCAGAGCAGAGATCCTCGGACATCTGCCCGGCCCGCGGATCGTGGCGGCAAAAGAGCTCACTCCTTCTGATACGGCTTTACTGGACAAACACAATGTACTTGCCTTTGTAACGGAAAGCGGCAGTAAAACTTCCCACAGTGCCATTCTTGCCCGTTCCATCCAGATCCCCGCCATTGTCAGTATGAACCGTTTTTATGAGCGTCTGGAAGACGGGGATTACCTTATTATCGACGGCTTTCTCGGTACAGCGATCCTCAATCCGGAAAAAGAGACCATAGAACTTTACCGGCAGAAGGAAAATAGCAAATCCAGACTTTATGATGAATATTTGCGGGAGACCATGCTGAAATCTGAAACCGTGGATGGCTACCGCCTTGAACTTGCCGCCAATGTGGAAAATGCGGAAACATTGGGGGATATTAAAAAATTCGGAGCTGCCGGGATCGGACTTTTCCGTACGGAATACCTTTATATGAACCGGGAAAATCTTCCCACGGAAGAGGAGCAGTTTGCGGTCTATAAGAAGGTGGCGGAAACTCTTGAAGGACGCCATGCTATTATCCGTACATTGGATCTGGGCGGGGATAAATTATCTGATCTTGTGAATACAGCCCATGAGCAGAATCCGTTTCTGGGCCTGCGTGCCATCCGTCTGTGTCTTGCCCATCCGGAATTATTGAAAACCCAGATGCGGGCGATATTGCGTGCGGGGGTGTACGGGAATTTGCGGATGATGTTCCCTATGGTAAGCGGAATAGGGGAATTGGATGAACTTCTGAAACTTCTGGAAGAAGTGAAAGGGGATTTGAAGAAATCCAATCAGAGATTCAACGGCTCTATGGAGATCGGTGTGATGATCGAGATACCTTCTGCGGCACTTGCAGCGGACCGTCTTGCGGAAAAGGTGGATTTTTTCAGCATTGGAACCAATGACCTTGTGCAATATACTCTTGCAGTTGACAGGAATAATGAACAGGTGGCATCTTTATATGAGCCGACCCATCCTGCGGTCTTGCGCTTGATCTCACTTACAGTACAGGCAGCCAATACTCACGGGATATGGGTAGGGGTCTGTGGAGAATCTGCGGCGGATCCTGTATGTATTCCCATCCTGTTGGGGTTGGGGGTGAAAGAATTGAGTATGTCCCCTATTGCCATTGGTCAGACCCGGCGTCTGGTGAGAAATATATCCATGCGTGAAGCGGAACAGTTGGCGGAAGCGGCTCTTTCCGCCCGTGACGGCAAGGAAGTGGTTTCTGCAGTAAAAAAATACATAGAAAAGAAATATCCTGCAATCCTCCGCGGGAACTGATCCGGCTTACGTTTTTGAGTAAAAAGGTTGTTTTCCGACCGCTGAAGCAGATAAATCTGTAAAATTTTAAAAAAATAATGTAAAAAAACAGATTTTTCTATTGACAAAGTGTCAAAAAGGTATATATTAAGAGGCATTGAGTTATTCAATGCGGAGAGATGGCTGAGTGGCCGAAAGCAACGGTTTGCTAAACCGTCGTACGGGTAACACCGTACCAGGGGTTCGAATCCCCTTCTCTCCGCCATTTTTTTTTGCCAAAAAAATGGCGGAACGAAGCCGCAAGGCTTCACTTCACTGTGTCGTCAGGCACAACTTCACTCAAAAAACAAAGTTTTTTCTTCACATCTTCACCAAACTCCAGAAGCCTTGCTTGTGAAGTCGCTCCCTTTGGTCGCTTGTGAAGACGTTTCGCTTACGCTCCACTTGTGAAGTTTTCTCCCTTCGGGAGTAAGGATGGTGTAACTTTTATACAGCGCTTCGCTTAAAGGTTGGCAAGCCGCCTTGATTTTTTCATTCTCAATACTATATTAAACTCTGAAAGGAGATAATCTTATGGCTGAAAGCAAATTGCGTACACTTTCCATTGACTTTGCTGTGCAGATTCTCAATCTGGTGAAATTCTTGAAAAGCCAGCACGAAACGATCGTTTCCAATCAAATCGGCAGAGCCGGAACCAGTATCGGGGCGAACATCCACGAAGCGCAATATGCCCACGGCAAACCGGATTTTATCGCCAAACTGCAAATCGCCCTCAAAGAAACCAACGAAACAAGTTACTGGCTTGAACTTCTGCTGAAAACAAATTATATTGATGAAGCAAGATATCAGGAATTGAATAGTGTCTGTTCTCAAATCCGGGTAATGCTGATAAAATCCATCAATACGGCCAAAGTTAATGAAAAATGAAACACAAACGCATTTTACAATATTTTAGTGTGCTGCTGTTTGCCGCAACAGTATTTTTTATTGGTTTTTACTGCGGCATGGATGCTTACCAGTCTGAATTGATCGCAGTTAAACATATTGACGGTAAATACGGTAAAGCGTTTTACGGTGTGGAAGTTTTCGGCAAAGATGTCGGAAACCGCATTGTAGTGTACGCACGTGTGCATATCGGTGGTATTGATCGGGCATATTATCATGATTGCGGACAAATCGGCTTCGCTTGGAATTGGCAGGAAGCCAAAGAAAAGTTCGGTAATATTGCTTTTGATGGTTCGGTTTTATCGATCGGAAACAGTTATTCCATTCCAAAGGAAAAATACGAAAATCATCGATAAAAGTTTCGCTTTCCGTATTAAAGGCGAAGAAATCCAAAGATATTCTGAGTTTTTCTGAGC
>JAZKZE010000063.1:0-29998 GCA_045612485.1 Victivallales bacterium
GGTGCCAGCTGTAAAAAAGGAGAATTTCAGCGGAAAGCAGCTTATCCATTGTTCGGATTTGTATTATTTGGCATTATTTTGCTGGCAAGCGATTTTTATTTTTTTCTGCAAATCGACCAACGTCGATCTGAACTTGCCAAAATTACTCAATGCGGTATCGGGGCTGTGGATTGGCAAAAGCGCAACGAAAGCGGCTATTCTATCAACAAAGAGCCATTGAAAAGTTTCTGCAAAGTCAATATAAAAATTGATATGGAGAAATATCAAACTCCGAAAGAAGTAGAAAAATATCTTGCTGAACTCCGTAAAACGCAAGCTGATAAATTTATTGCCATAGATAAACTGCTTGAAGTTAAACCGCAGAGAATTTCTTATACCTGGGTCGCGCCCGGGGAAACTCCTGCCGCCTTGCCGCTGCCTGATATCCCATGTTTCCGCACCGCCGCAAATTTGCGGATATTGGAAATGCGAGTCAATGCCGCAGACAAAAATGTGATTGCAAAATGCAATCAGGATTTATTGCAATTCCGTGAATGGTGTTTGCATAACGAAACTCTGATTGGTAAACTGGTCGCCGGAGCTGTGGATAATCGCCGTTTATACGCATTGAGTTATGCGATGGCAAGCTGTGTTTACAGCAAAGACGAAATGATAAAACTCATTGGAAAATCCCCCGATTGGAGCAAGCAATATTCCGAAACATTTGCCAGCGAACACGCCATATCGGAAGATTGTGTAAATCGCCTTAAGAATGCATCAGCAGAGGATATCCAAAGTTTGAAAATTCCCTCCTCACCAAAAATGTTTTGGAAATTTTATCAAAAATTTGCTCCATTGTTTGTAAAAATGAATATCAAACGGGATTATCTTTTTATTTTGAATTATTATCTGAAAATCAACTCACTGCTTTACCGGGATGATCTTTCCGGTCTGGGAAAGAGAAAATTGGCATATTTGAATAAAGATCATCTTGAAATAGAATGTTTTATATCTTCAGCGGTTGCGATTCCGGATTTAAGCAATCTTCTGGTGCGGCTCGACCGGACGTGCGATGTTCGCCAGATGGCACTTCTTGCCGCCGAGGTTATGGAATACCGCAAACAACACGGAAAACTCCCGGAAAATCTCTCATTTCTCCCACAGATACCGCTGGCAAAGTTGGATCACAAACCTTTGATGTATGAGAAAACACGGGAGGGTTTCCGGATTTTCAGCCGCACCGATAAAGGAGAAAAGCCCGATGAAAAAGATTGGCAATATTCTTATCATGTAAAGTTTCTGACCCGGCAAAAATAAACCGTAATTGCCATTCCTTTCAGGAAAAACAATTACGGTAAATACAATCAGACAACAGTCCCGTTTTCCTTATTCAGGAATAGGGGTCACATATACATCATCCAGATCAAGGACGCTGTCCTTATTGACAAAGAAACGCACCGCAACTCTTTCTGTGGGAACTCCCGCTTTGGTCGTTTCCAGAAAATGGGTCTCCCATTTTTCTGTAAGGGGGATACTTTTCACCTTGGTAGTCTTTACCAGATGCTGATAGCCTCTGCCTGTGGGACTGTTCCTGTAACTCCCCACCCAGAGACGGACACTTCCTTTACCTTTCACACGGAAAGAAAGTTTGAGTTTGCCTTTGTCGGAAGAAACAAAATACTGGGCGATATATCCTTTTTCCAGACGGATGTAACTGTCCGAAGGATCTTTTTCATTCCATTTTGTCATGCCCACACTTTTTTCACCTACTGTCCAGAATTTGGGAACAAGGTGATCTTTATCCTCAAATTTCCAGGTTCCGCTTCTGTTGTAACGGGCGTAACCAATGATCTTGGAATCCGGCACAAGTACATTGAAAGAAGCGTTTTTCCAACTGGAGGTATCTATATTCTGCTTGACGCCGGATGCCCGTTTTTCTGCAAATTTGATATTGACAAAATTGCCCACACCGTGGAAGGCTCCGTTACTGCAGGAGGAGCTTTCCACATTGGGGGAGTGTTTGTATCCATCCGTAATGGTACTGTTTTTTCTCGCTCTTGCTACATTGAGTTTCCAGGTGGAGCCGGGATAACATTTCATGCCGATCTCAGTGGCGGGAATGGCGATTTCCAGTATCCAGCGGTCTTTCAGGATCTTTGTGGCAAATTTTGCCGTTGTCTTGAAAGATTCATCCCGCTGGGCAAAGGATTTATGGAAAGCGGAAATGACCTCGCCATAGGGATTTATGGCAAGGTGATAATATTTCTGTGCCATATCCGGGTAATTGTAGAAGAGTTCAATGTGTTCGCCAAGTTTTCCCCAGGCACCTTTGATGTCTTTGCCGGCAATCATTTTATCCGGATGAGGTTCAATGCACTCTACTGCAATGTAGAGGGTATCGGTATCATAGCAGAGTTTCACGCTGGAAGGCTGGATCTTAGCTGTCTTTTTTGTATGTCCGCCGGGTTTGAAGTTGGCAAGAGTATCGGCGTTTTTCCAGTCACTTTCATCAAGAATGCCGTCGATTTTTATGGGGCTGGTTCTCTTGTAGATGGTGATCTCACGGAAATTTTTTAAGTAATCTTTTCTTGTCCGCAGCCAGGTACGTTCAAAAATATCCTTTGCCTGTAAAATATGTTTCAGACTTCTGGGATCTTTGTCTGTTTTTGCGGCGGCAACGGCTTTATCCATCAGGGAAACAAGTTTCTCTTCACTTCCTGCCGCATCCAGCATCCTGCCCAGAGGTGCACCCTGACCCCAGCCCATACAGCCGGGAGATTCAAGGAAAAGTTTTGTCTGATATTTTCTGAACTCTTTATAACCGCCTTCCCATGCTTTACCGTAGTAGAGAGAATTGGCTTCTTCATAGAGTTTATCAAAATCCTGACTGATATCCCAGAGGAACTGGGCGGAAAGGTAGGCAGTCTGCCACATGGCATTATAGTGATAATTTTTTCCGTAATGGGGAGGATTTTTTCTTGCCCAGCTGAAATATTCAGGGTAGGGGGACCAGATACAGAAGAACGTTCCGTTAAGCCCGATGGAAGGATAACTTTTCAGGTTCTGATAGAGGATTTTTTCCGCAGGGAGGAAATTGCCGCCTACTGCACCGTCTGTACCGATCTCATCTCTATTGATCACAAAAGGATGCCCCACTTTTTTCCATGCTTCCAGAATCTTGACAAATTCCTGATTGATGAGACACTTTTTATCGGTAATGGTATGTTTCCAGCACTGATTGTTATAGGAAATAATTACACGCAGACGGGGATCCACTTTGACCTTTGTAGGAGGATTGCAGAAGAAATATGCCCAGCCGCCAAGTTTGGCAGAAGGAAGTTTTTTCCAGACCCTGTTGGCAATTTCCGTTACAGTGTACCAGTAACGGTTGCCGTAAGCGTCTTTGGTTCCCTTCTGTTTGGGATCATCCAGTTTTTTACAGTTTTCACACTGGCACCAGATGGGGGTATCGTTATTTCCTATGGTTATATAGGCATCTTCCATGGCATATTTTTCATTGAGTCTTTCATAAAGGTTCTTTGCCATAAGGTCGAGCAGGGCCGGATTGCTGATACAGGGATTGGGGCAGACGCCGCTTTTGATAAAGACCCTTTTGCCATTGATAAGGGGGTAATATTCCGGGTGTTCCTTATAGAGTTTTTCCGATGCTTTTGCACCCTGCCAGCCGGTCATCATATCGGTGAAGATATGGGAGTTGCCCGGATTGATGTTTCTTTTGGCTGCAACAGATTCAAATTTATCTGCAAGGCGGGTACGTTTGCCATTTTTATCCGCAAAAGTTCTTGCTCCGGCGTAGGGGAAAAGATTGTTTCTTGCAAGGAAAGTACTTCCGTTGATCTCTGCCCTTCCGGAAAGTTCCGTGGCACACTGATAGGTACGGGAACGCATATAAGGATTCCGGATAATGTTCTGTTCCGGAATGGAAATGGACTTGCGGGAGGGATAATAGGTGCCGTCTTCGCCGGGAGCAAGAAAACGTACTCCGGCATATTTTTTCAATATCTCATAACAGCCGTATAATGCCCCCCGGGGATTCTGCCCGATGATACAGACCATATTTTTTTTCACGGCAAGAGCAAAACCATCTTCTTTCAGTTTTTTTGCATCAATACCGGAAATTTTCAGAAGGTCTTTATCAGCAAGTGTTCCGATAAAAATATTATTTGCATTTTTCACAGCCTCATTTTTTACCGGGATCTTTGCAGATGTCACTTTTTCTGTAAAAAGAGATAGTTCCTTTGCTCCGTGGGCAACAGGAAGAGGAGCATCCTTTTTTATCACGATGCTGCATTGACTTTTACCATCTTTTGTGAGTTGGAAATCTGCGGAACAGGTAAAGGAAGCAAGCAGAACCGCCGTGAAAAGAATAATACTTTTGCTACTCATGGTTTTTCCTTTTTATATTTATTGTGGTAATTTTTCAATAGGGAAGTTTGAAGGGTTTCATGGAGGTATAAGAATTGTTGCCGCCAAGGGCTATATAGATCCTGGGATTGGCTAATTCCGCTGTATTATGCATATATTTTCTGTCGCTGCGGGTTCTGAACCTTCCCACTGCCTGAAGTTTCAGCATATCCACATGGCCGTCAACATATATAGTCGTACTCTTGTTGTCGTGGGGGAATGCGGGAGTACCAAAAAGACATTCCGCGTCATTCACCCAGGCAAGTTCGGTTGTGGCAACAGGCATGGTGGAAGGTTTGAAGCCGCACCAGGAAACACCGGAAGTCCAGCCGAACGTGGCGGTATATTTTTTATTAAGAGAGTCACTTTTGTAAGCAAGGTTTCTGCAAATGATTTCTGTGAAACAAAATTTCGACCATTTGGTCTGACTGGCAACATCCCGCATTTCCGAACAGGAAAATACTTTCTGATTCTTTTCATTGATGTAGCCCAGAGTTTCCAGATAACCGGTGGTCTGTATTTTTCCATAAAGGGCATACTGGGAGGAAAAAGTCCAGCCTTTACAGTCATCCGCATAAAAAGTCATGATCATGGGGACTTGTTTACGGTTGTTGACACAGGCGATCCCTCTTGCTGTGGCTCTGGCTTTTGTCAATGCCGGAAGGAGCATCCCGGCAAGAATGGCGATGATAGCAATAACGACCAACAATTCAATCAGTGTAAACGGTTGTTTTTTTCTTTTCATTTTTTACTCTCTTTCATGTTATATGTTATTAAAATCGTAAACAGATTCCCTTTCGATGATCTTCGGACGGGTATGATATACATTGTATTCATCCGCAGTTGTTTCCATTTCTTCTTTCAGTATCAGTCTGATAAGCAGACTGCCGTAATCCGGAAGAAACTCTTCCACTGTGGTCAATGGGACAAATGTATATCTGGCAATATCCATATTGCCGATTCCTGTAACGGAAAAATCTTCAGGTATGCGTAATTTTCTGCTCCATGCAAGTTTCTGTGCTTTCGCCGCAATGGAGTCCGCCGCAGTGATAAGGGCTGTCGGTCTTTCTTTTTCCGGCAGGGCAAGGATCTTATTTATCTCTTCTTCCGTATCTCCCTGATCACTGATCCAGTGCTGTTCAATTTTCAAACCACATTCTTTCATTCCCTGAAAATATCCGGTACGGCGGTCTTTGGCATAATGAAATGCATGGGGAACTCCCAGAAAACCGATCCTGCGGTGCCCTTTTTCAAAAAGATAATGCACCATGGAAGAGGTCGTTGCAATATTATCCACATTCACCGCCGGGAAATTTCTGTGTCCGTGCTCAAAAGCAAAAACAAGATCAAAAGAATATTTTTCCGCAAGTTGAGCGGTTTTTTCCCTTATATCATGGGGCGTACTTAAAGAAATGACTTTGTTGATGCAGTTTTCCGCAATCAGGTGGAAGGAGCTTTCCAGATCTTTATGGGCAAAAATCTTTATGCTGTAACTGCGGAAGGAGGCTTCTGTTATGATCCCGGAAATGATTTTTGTAAGGGGGGTGACATTATGGATCTCTTCAAAATCCACGATCAACCCTATCGTATTTACTTTTCCCGTACGGGTCGCTGAAGCAAGCAGATTGCGTCTGTAACCAAGTTTCTGTGCATTATGCAGGATCCTTTCCCTGGTCTCCGGTTTGATCGCTTTGCCCCGGGGATGATCATTCAATACCCAGGAAACGCTGCAAGCGGAAACTTCCGCAGCGACGGCAACATCATAAATAGTAATTTTTTTTGCCATGATTTTTCTCCGGATATTGTTATCTAATCGGTTAGATAATAAATATACACCATTTTTACAGAAATACAAGAGTGCTATTTAAAATATCCGTACAGGGGAAATATCTGAAATCATTACAGGATAATCATTTCTCACGGCAGGAGCAGTTCCGCAGCCTGTTTGAACAGCAAAAGAGAGGGCATATAATTCACTCCGTCACCGATAGGGGCCCCGGTAAAGGGGTTAAGTTCCTGCGGAAGGGGACTGTCGTGATCCAGAAATGCCCGCATCCAGCGTTTCAGAAGGCGGTCTTTTTCATCACTTCTTCCATACTCCGGCAGCCACATTGTCGCCCGTAAAGCGGTAAGTGCCTGTGTATTGCTCCCCCAGCAGTTTTTCGGAAGTTCCTTTACAAAAGAGGGATCGGAAATGGATACGGCAGGGAAGGGATATGGAGTACAGAATTCCTGCGGATCTTCAAAATATCTTTTATACTGCCTGTCAAATTCTGTTTGATCAACAACTTTATTCAGGTAGAGGCGGGAGATGTGTTCAGTACGGTATTTACGGAATTTGCCGGAGGAATCCACATCATAATAAAAATCATCTTCAGCATCGTAAAGATATTTTTTTATGGCATTTCCTGTGATTTCCGCCTGTTCCTGCCAGAACAGGGCATTTTGATCATCCCCCAGAAGGGCGGCGATCTCACTTAATGCCACTCTTGCCTGATAACGCATGGCGGAAAGATCCGGGGCAAGAATAGGCAAACAGGGATTTTCCGGCATAAATTCCGCACCTTCCGGAATATTCCGCGGCAGATTCCCATCCATGACCCGCGGGGAGTTATCGTGACCGGTATCATATTCACAGAACATTTCCACCAGCCCCAGATTTTTATGATCCCGGTATTGGCCGAGGAAGTGATCGAATTTTGCCGCAGCATGATAGATCCTGCGGAACTCATTTTCCCCTTTATTCAATTTCCGTGCGATCTGGAAAGCACATCTTGCAAAAGGCCAGATATTCTGTATTTGTTTGTAACCGACTCTGCCGTCAGTCATCACTGCAACCGGAAAAAGTCCGTTTTCTTTCTGTTTTTCCATAAAAAGTTCAACAGCAGCCCACGCACTTTCCGGAACAATATCTGCAAGCATATACCAATCCTGATTGTGTTCCATCCAGATCCCCGGATAACATGCCCCCACCAGCGGAATCGGGGTTTTATACCCGGGAAGAGTGTATAAACTGTCCTGTATTGCCTGCCGGATTTTTTCAAGTTTTTTCTGTATGACGGCAATATCCTTACTGCTGAAAGAACTTTCCGGGATCATGACACGGCCTCTCCTGTGTAAAAACTGTTTTCTGTCAGAATACCTCTGACGGATATGAAAAATATATTTCTTTCTAATATATACTGAAAACAGAATATTGCAATTTGCCGGAACTGAAAAAATATATTTTTAACAGCATCTCAATCCAGCGGCAGTTTCAACTGTTCCCACTGGACGGGTTTCTGAATGACTGTTGCTTTCTTTATTTCTTTCTGATTTTTTCTGCAAAAAAGTTTCATAAATAATTTTTTCCACATAATTGCCTCTCTTTTCTTTTGCCGGGGGTTGATTTTTATCTCTGAAAATAATATATTACACGGGAGTGGACATTTTACGTCCTTTTGATTTTTATGTGCTTCAAAAAAAGTGATTTTTTTCAGGGGAGAAGAGATTATGCCTATGCAGAAAGCCAGACTGCACCGTCTGATGCGGATCGTTGCACAGCTGAAAGAAAACCGTTACCCCAATTCCGATTCCCTTGTGAAAGAGTTCCGCAGGATCGCTGTGGAAGAGGATCTGGAGATCGATTGCGGGAAAAAGACCATTCTGCGGGATATGAAAGTTCTGGAAACGGAATTCGGCTGTCCCCTTGCTTTTGACCGTGCCCGCAACGGATATTACCTCACGCATCACGGCTGGGATTTTATCGCTCCCGCCATTCTGGATGAAAATGAGATGCTTGCTGCGGTTGTCGGGGCAAGGATCGCAGAAGAAATTTTTCCCCCGCCTCTGAAAAACAGGATCCGGGAAGCGGTGGATTATCTTCTGCAGAACAATAATCCCGATTTCCTTGATACGGCAAACATGGAAAGTCTGAACATTCTTTCCGGGCTGTACTCCAATCTGGAACCGCATATTTTCATGACACTTTTCCAGGGCTGGCAGAATCATTTTTGTGTGAGGATCTCCTATGCCGACTGGCAGGGGGAACTTTCTGAACGGGTCATTGAACCGCATACCCTTGTTTTTTATGATAATTCCTGGTACACCAAAGGGTTCTGCCGTTTGAAAAAACAACCCCGGACTTTTGCTCTGCACCGGATAAAAAGTGCGGAATTGCTGAAAGTGAGGTTTGAGCCGGATAAAGAGATCATTTCCTCCGTGAATCCGGATGATTTTCTGGGGTTTGAAAAGATCCGTAATGTGAAATTATATGCGGAAAAGACAGCTCTTGACCGTTTGCGGTCTGCTCCATTGCATACGCATCAGGTCATTAGTGAGGACGGCACTGTGGAGATCCCTGCTGTTGCCAGGGAAGTATTATTTCCCTTTCTGCTTTCCCGGGAGGGGAATGTGAAAATTTTACAGCCTGCCTTCCTGAAAAAAGAGCTGAAGGAAATCTTATTGAAAATGCTTGCGGATTGCTGAAAAATAAATACAATATTTCAACTTGATGAGATAAGGAGTTTTCATTTTATGGAAAAAGGCGATATGGCTCCGGCATTCACTCTGCCGGATAAAGATGGAAAAATGGTCTCTCTTTCCGATTTTGCAGGAAAGAAAGTCGTATTATATTTTTACCCGAAGGACAATACTCCCGGGTGCAGCAGACAGGCGTGTGCTTTTGCAAAAAATCATGATGAGTTTGCAAAACGGAATATCATTGTCATTGGTATAAGCAAAGACAGCCTTCTTTCCCATCAGAAGTTTGCGGAAAAATATAATCTTCCTTTTATTCTTCTTTCCGATACTCAGTTACAGACGATCAAAGAGTATGGTGTATGGCAGGAAAAAAAACTTTACGGAAAGGTATCCATGGGGGTGGTGCGTACTACCTTCATTATCGGTGAAGACGGCAGGATCCTGGAGATCATGCCGAAAGTCAAACCCGATACCAATGCGGATGAGATCCTTGGCATGATCTGAAAAGATTTTTCCTGCGGCTGCCGGAATGGTCTTTCTGCGGGGAAATGGTATAATGGATTATTTCCCCACTGTAAAAGTCTTTGAGGCACTTTTTCCGGATGCAAGGCAGCGTACGGTTACTGTGATCTTTTTTACCGCGGCGGGCAGGTTTGTCGGCAATACTTCTTTCAACAACAGTTTGCCCTGTTCTGCCGCATAAAATCCGCTTCCGGGAAGCCGGATGCCGTTATCCGCAGTAAGGGAAATTTCCACAGGAAGGATCGCTTCAATATTTTTTCCCTCTTTATCCACTGTGTCGCAGGTGACCGTAAAAGACTTTCCGGGGGAAAGTGAAACAGTATTTCCTTTTTCTCCGGAAATCTTTACTCTGATTCCGGCAATTTCCTTTTGCAGAAGCAATATGACTTTTCCCCCGCCGGGAGGAAGTGCGGTTTTGAAGGAACAATAGCTTTCCGTTTTTTTCAGCGGGATCTCTTTGTGTTCCACAAGATCGTAAGCCGCCGCTGCCTTATGCCGTACTGTGATCATTCCGCTGTTGGGAAGACCTTTTTCCTGTACTTTTTTCCATTGTCCCACATAGTTGCCGAATGTACGTTTATCATTCAGAAGGAATATATAATCCGCTTTTTCATTCCCTCTCTGCCGTACAACAAGATCCTGATTGGAGGAAACCGCATTGCGGACAGAATATTTATCCAGCAGAGAAGCAAGTTCCCCGCCCAGTTTCTGAAGGGCTTTTTTTGTACCTGCCGGATCGTTGTTATCTCTTTTTATACTTTTGATCCTGTGATCCAGCATCAGGGCGGGAAGGGTGAATTCATCGCCGATGATTATGACGCCCTTCAGACGTAACTCATTAAGTTTTGCCAGCACTTCTTCCGTTACCACTTCCAGACCGGGAACAAACAGAACTTTCAGATTGCCTGTATTTTTTTCATGGAAAAGGTGTTCATCATAAAGAATACCCGGCTGGAAATTACCCCATTGCAGTGCAAGATGAAGGTCTGCACTCCAGTTTTTGCTCCAGCCGAAAGGAAAGTGTTCCGGGGCATAGAAACTTGAAGCAAGGTTTTGGAATATGACAACTTCCGGACTTTTTTCCGGTATCCTTTTCAGTACCGGCCCCAGGGGAACGATGACTTTTTCTGATAATTCCGCAAGAACTTTTTTGCTCTCTTCATTGGTATAGCGGTATAATTTGTGATCCGTTTTTGCAAGGAGGGAACCTACTCCGTGATACATGATGAAATCCACTTTTCTAGCAATCTTGCTCCAGAAGGCTTCCCGCAGATTATCCGGGGAAATACTGATAAACTGTGCTTCTTTTTCCTGTTCCAGCCAGGCGGGAGGATTTTTTACCTTTATATTGGCAGGGGCGGTCTGGCTTCTGTACCAGATAGCCTGTGTCATCGTTCCGATCTTCTGACCGTCTTTTCCCTGTGCCATTGCAATAAGTTCATCGGTGGCCTGTCCGATCTTTATGGGGTCGGGATAGGTATAGGTCCACTGCCCGATCATATCCACATTGCCGCCGGAACCCCACAGGGGCGGTACTCTTGTTGCAGGATCATAGAAAGTGAAAAAACGGTTTTTATGTCCGGCATTTTTTATGGTATCATGTATGGTGGCAGACAAAAGACTCTGGAGGGGATTCCAGCCGTCACCAACAAGCCAGAACCAACGGAGAAAAACATAATCCTTGCGTTTGGAAGAGATCACTCTGTCCCAGGGAAAGGAGCTGTCCGCAACATAAGGCAGAGGACTTTTTCCGGAAACGGTTTCCGGAATACTGTACCCGGAAAATTTAAAAAATGCTTCTGATTCTGTTTTGCTTGCATAGGAGGGCAGGGAAGAATCCCGCACTTCGCTGTTGAGCAGAACTCCGTCAAATGCAGGGTGGGAACCTACGGCGGCAAGGGTGCTTGCCGCAGCACTGGCAAATTCTCTGCGTACGGAAGCATTGGAGGCTTCAATATTTTTCCGCGGATATGCTTTTCCATTTTTATCTTTCCGCAAAAAACGGTTCTGCTGCAGAAAACGGAAATGTCCGTGCAGATTGCCGAAGGTATAAAGATTTTCTTTGAGATTGCTGTCCAGGTGCGGGATCCATTTTTTCAATGCAGACTTCTGGAAATCGCCTGTCCGGGGAAAAAGATGTACCATTTGATGGGTGAATCCGGCCTTTCTGATCTCTTTGATGTCCTGATGATTCCCCCACAGAAGTACCGGGAGAAAATCACTTCCGGCAGATACGATCCAGTAGGAAATATCCTCTTTGCAGAGAATTTTCCCCCTGTTATCTTCAAGGGTAAGGGAAAGGGGATATTCCCCGGGGAGCAGATAAGGATCGACCGGGAAAACAAGGTTCATTTCTGATTTTCCGGCAAGTTCCTTTATGGGGATCACCGGAAAATTTTTCCCGGCAGAATGGCATTTCACCTTGAGAGATGAAATCTTTTCCGGCAGGAAGTTATACAGGGAAACTGTAAGAAAAGGCTTTTTTTCACCTCTTTCAAAAGTCCTGCGTATTTCCGGGGCAATGGAAAATGCGGCTGGTATAAATTTTTCTTTTCTTACCGTAAGGGAGCGGAGGGAACCGCACAGCGGATAATAATTTGCCCCGGATCTGTTGCCGAAAACGGCAGGAAGGTCAGAAGCAATTACATTTTTTGCCGGTACTGTGTGGGAACTTATTTTTTTTCCGTCAAGATAAAATTCTGCTTTGGATGTTCCTGTGAAAAGGAGCTTTAAAGTATAGGTCTTACCCGGAAGCAGAACAATATCCCTTCCGGTGATCCTTGCACTTGTATCCCCGAATCCGAAGGATGCCCCCATTCTGTAAGTATCTTTTTTCCGGGGCATAAGAAAAAACATCACACCTTTATGATATTTTTTCTGTGCTTCTGTTCCCGGGGCTGCTACATATTTATTATCCAGGATCATACGCCAGCGGGAATGATTTTCAACGGGGTCGAGCATGATTTTTGCTTCAATGGAAAATGCGTTTTCCAGTATGGGGAAATCCTTTTTCTGTAAAACAGCTCCGCCTGTTTCAGCCGGGAGGGCAAGGGGCGTATGCAAGCCGGCTGCGGTAAAACGGGTTTTCCCCCGCAGCGAGAGAGTATTAAGCAGATTTTTATTCTGAACAAAATCCCAATGGGAAAGGATTTTTCCTTCATCTGCTCCAATGGAAAGGAGGCAGAAAAGGGTACAACAGAGAAAAAATAACAGTTTTTTTGATAAAATCATACGCTTCTCCGGCAGAAAAAGGGTTTTTATTTCAGAATATCCACATGGACAGCTTTATAGATCCCCCCGGCAAAAGCCGCATCATGCACCCTTACCGTCAGGATATTTTCCTTTCCCCAGAGGATCTCTTTGCGGCAATCCACGGCAAAAGGTACTTTCCAGCCTTCCGGCCCCATATCGTGGGCACCGAGATAAACTCCGTTAAGCCATACCCATGCAGATTCATCCACTCCGTCAAAAACGATCTCCACTGCGTTGCAGGGGATTTTTTCCGGCATGGTGAAACGGATCCTGTACCATGCTGTCCCGTCGTAATTTTCATATCCCTGTTTTTCCCAGGCTCCCATACGGATATTTTTCCAGCCGGAATCGTTGAAAGAATTTTTGAAAAAACCTTTCAGATGCCCGTTCTGCATAACATCTGCAGTGAAACGCCAGGGGAGGGGATGCAGAGGGATCCTTTTTATTGTTTTTACTTCATAGTCCCAGGTGGGATCATTGCGTAAAAGTTTGATCTCCCTGTGGAAAGGCCAGGAGGCCTGTACCGCGATCCGCCGGATAGCCGGGACTTTTTCTGTCGCTGCAATATCCGAAAGGATCTGCCAGGCTTTTTTACTCTTTTTTGCAAGAGAGGGAAGTACAAGAATTGCAGTCATCCGTACATTTTCATCCGGATCTTTGCACATCTTCCCGATTTTATCCAGTGCCGCAAGGGGATCTTTCCTGATGACGAGATAGAGGGCATAACGGCGGATCTCCGGATCACTGCTTTCCAGAAATTTTTCCGCCGATGCGGGATCTTTCTGTACACAGGCAAAAAATTTCTGCCGGGAAGCAATTTCACCGGCAGAAAGAAAAAGTACCGGTACAAGCAGAAGGATCGCAGAAAAAATCTTTTTCATTTCTTCACCCGGAACCGAAAGAAGCTGTAAATGAATTTATTTGGCGGAAGTAACTTTTTTGCCGTCATAATAGTAGGAGGCAAAACCGTTTTCGTATGCTGTTTCTTTGCCCTGTGTGCCGCAATGACCGTCAGCATAAAGAATATTGGCTTTTTTGCTGTGGATGAGGTTGAGAGAACCCTGGGAAGTATCGTGTTTGAAAATGTAGTGCTGTACTTTACCGTAGGTGGCATCTTCCCGCAGACTGTCAGCAAGCATGGGGAAAGTGGTTACGTCGTTGAGTTTGGTTATGCGGATAAAAAGGGACGCAGTGCTGGAACCGCCGCCGTTGTGGAATGCAGCAGGACTGCTTTCTGCAAATTTCTGACCGGGTTTGTCTTTGCCGGGGATGAAGCCCAGGGCACCGTAAGTATATTGCTGATGGTTCTGATGCACGCCATTGGGATGGGCAACGGAAGGACAGCGGGTGGTTGCTCCCAATACCCCGGTATAACCCGGTTCATTGTATTTCCCGAAAGTAAATTCCGCCCAGGTGCGTGTGGAACCGGCATCTTTGTAGTAGTTCAGGGCGCTCCAGTCATTGTAATTCATCTGATAGATGGCGAAAGCCATACCGTTCTGCCGCATCTGGCTTGTACAGGAAATGGCTTTTGCTTTTGCACGGGCGGCATTGAGTGCAGGAAGAAGCATCCCTGCGAGGATTGCAATGATTCCGATAACGACCAGAAGTTCGATAAGGGTGAATTTTCTTTTCATGTTCAACTCTTTCTATGTTGTTTTTATTTGTAATATGGCTGTATTCAGTTTTTTATACAGCTTCCGCAATGAAAACGGAAATGCTGTAAAATCAGGAATTATTAATATACAGCCTTTTTTTCCTTTTGCAAATACAGACAGGGATTTCCGGAAACTTTTTCCCTTCTTTTTTTTGTGTATATCCTGTAATTGCAATGAAATTGAAATTTTTCCGGCAGGGAATATCATTTTCCTGCGGTATGTTTCTTGATTTTTACAGGTGGTAATGTTATATTAAATGCCGGAAGTATAAAAAATATACCAGTGGTATTTTTACAGGCTTATAATAAAGCAGAAAGGAATTCTGGAATATGACCGCAAAAATGACAGAAAATACAAACCGCCCGGTAAGACAGCCGTCTGTGGGGTTCGGTATCATCGGTACAGGTATGATCGCTTCCTTTCATGCCAAAGCCATCAATGCCATCAACAATGCTCACCTTGTTGCTGTTTACGGCAATGAACCTGAAAGTGTGAAAAGATTTGCAGAAGAATTTCATGTAAAAGCTTATTACTCTCTGGAGGAATTTCTTGCCGATCCTGAAATTTGTGCTGTGACTGTTGCTGTACCTTCCGGCTATCACGGGGAGGTGGCGATCCCTGCGGCAAAGGCGGGCAAACATATCCTCTGCGAAAAGCCTCTGGAGATCACATTGGAAAGAGTGGACAAAATCATTCAGGCGTGTGAAGAAAACAATGTACTTCTTTCCCCTGTCTTCCAGGCAAGATTCTCCCGGCCAGTCCGTATGGTGAAAAAAGCCATGCAGGAAGGCCGGTTCGGGCGTATGGTTCTTGCCAGTGCCCAGATGCGGTGGTTCCGCAATACTGCCTATTATACCAATTCCTCCTGGCGGGGGACCTGGGCTCTTGATGGAGGCGGGGCATTGATGAATCAGGCGATCCATACCATTGACCTTCTCCTTTATATCAACGGGGCTCCGGATACGGTTTTTGCCTTTGCCGGAACTCTTACCCACAGTATCGAGGTGGAGGATAATCTTTGTGCCACAGTAAAATTCCGCAACGGCTCTTTCGGGACGATTGAAGTGAGTACCTCCTGCGCTCCCGGATTCCCCAGAAGACTGGAATTTTCCGGCGACAGGGGGACGGTTGCCTTTGAAGAGGGAAAAATCACCCGGTGGGAATTTACAGAATCTTTTCCCGGGGATGACGAAGCAAAAAATAATTTTTCCGGTGCGGACAGTCATGGAGGCAGCAATCCCGCCCATATCGATTCCCTTGGTCATGAACAGCAGATCAGTGATCTTGCTGATGCCATTCTGACAGGAAGAAAACCTTTCCTTGACGGTCGGGAAGGGCGCCGTGCTATTGAGTTGATTTCCGGTATATATGAATCTGCAAGAACCGGCAGGCCTTATAAATTCAATCACTGATTGATTCTTTTGAGAAAAAAACGGGGGCTGTTGCATCCTTTTAAAGGTTTTGCAGCAGCCCCTTGTGCTACAGGTATCGTATAAAAGCCGTTTACCAGTTTGGAAGAATCGTTACCGTTTTATCTTCACAGTTATCCGGATCCCGTTCCGGATAGAGTCTGCCGTAAACTTCAAAGAGAGCTTCTTCCGCACAGCAGAGAAGTTTCAGACCGCCGCGGCTGTAAAATCTCTGGGAGAATGCTTCGTAGCCGCCTGCGGCAAAGTTGTTTGCCGATCCCATGTAGGAGAAATAGGCAGTGGCGTCATAAGCAATGAAGGTCCTGCGGAAGGGACTGTTCCATTTGATCTCCTGACCGAGTTCCGCACACATTTCCCCGGGAACACCCACAAAGGCAATCTCGCCAATGGCAATGATCTGGATCTCCAGTGTTACGGTATCACTTCCCAGATAGGGGGCGGGAATTTTACCTTGAACATTCGCATATTTTTTCCGCAGGGGAACAGTAAATGTATTGATGGTATAATCCAGTTTTGCTTCAGGCATACCGAAACGGAGGGGATTTCTTCTGCCTTCCAGCACACCGCCCAAAGCAGCTTTCCCCAGTTTTTTGCCCATATCCAGAATGGCACCGTCGCCAAGTTCGTCCTCTTTGGGTACCATGTCACCTGCGGCACCTGTAATAAACATACATTCTGCACCGGTATTTCTGGTCACATAATCACGGAAAGCTCCGGGGAAGTCGGAAGAGATCCGCAGACCGCCCAGTCCGGGGGAGTGACCAGCAAGGGGGTGGGCGGCGTAATTGCCGATGATATAGACGGGCAGAGAAGTTTCCTTACTGAAAAAAGCAACTCCGCCGAGTTCTTTATCTGCAAAAAGTTTTTCAGCACTTCCGATAACTTCCCGCCGGTGGGGGGTAAATGTAGCGTGGTTATCGCCTGCAACATATCTTCTGTTGCGGTTGGCGTCGCAGTATTCGGAGTAGAAGAATTCATTGCAATCGGTAAAAGTTGCAGAAAGCAGTTTTTCTGCTTCAGCGGAAAGGATCTTTTCCAGTTTATCCAGATAGGCGGTATGAAGCTGCTGGGGGGCAGATGCCAGAGTACGGGTTTCAGGACCTGTATGGGTATGGGTACAGGTAAGCATGACGGCGGCTTCTGGGATCTCCAGAATACCGGAAATATTCTTTCTGCATTTTTTGATGAACCATTCATCCAGACCAAGAAGGTCAAGACTGATGATGAGAGCTTTTTTATTTCCGTCATCCATGTAAAGACCGCAGGCATAGAGATCATCAAGAATGGCAACAGATTTGTCGTTCAGACCGTAACCTGCAAGGTATGCACCGATTTCCGGAGTGATTTTTTCTTTGAAAAAGGCAATTTTCATATTTCTCTCCTTTGTTGTGGTAAGTTTACAAGAGGAATATAATCTTTTTATTTACAAAAGTCAAGCCGATTTACTGCATTTACAGAAAAAGCTGACATAAAATATTATTCAAAAACCTTTTTACAGTAATTTACCGGTGAGATCCCGGTCTGTTTTTTGAAGAAACGGGAAAATTCTGTAGATGAACTGAAACCGCATTGCAAAGAAATCTGTTTGATTTGCAGAGATTTTGATGTTTTCAATAAATTGATGGCAAGCAGCAGCCGGCAATGCTGTAAATACTCATAAGGGGGCATACCGATCACCGATTTGAACAATCTTCTGTAATGGATGCTTGTGATCTGCAATTTTGCAGCATTGGCATTGAAATCGTGTTTTGCGGCGGGATCTTTGTGTACTAGATCGGCATGGGCAAGGATGATTTTTTCATATTTATTGGTACTTTCCGCAAGGGAGCGTTCCACATAGATCCCCGTAAGAAATTCTTCTGCAAACATGGGCAGCCGGTATCTTTTCTGCGGCCTGTGATTGAAAAAGGATTCATACATCTTATCCAGAATGAGTTGGAATTGCAGAGGATCATGGCAATGAATGAATCCTTCGGGAAAATCCTTCCGCAGCATTTTTTCTATGGAAGAAGCTCTTTTTCCTGTAATATCGAAAAAATAACTGTTGCGGGGGGCACTTCTTTCGCTTGTCCAGCAGTATTCTTCATGGGGAAAGTTGAAAAACAGAATGGGGCAATGGGTGGAAACGGTTTTTTCTTTTGTTTTTTTAGTGACCGCATCCCCTGTCATCAAACCTATACGCAGGTAATCCCGCTTTACAAAAAGTCCCTGGGAAAGATGTTTGAATTTGCCTACAAAAACAACTTTCAAGTCATCAAAGTAGTCCTGGAAAAGAGAGGTGTCTGCCATTTTTTCTCCTTTTTATGCTTCCTTATTACTATACTCTTTCCCCTGAAAAAGTCAAGTTTTTCCCTGTACGTTTTTTTCTTACGGAAAATTTTTTGCAGGAATGTTTATTTCTGTCATTTAATATTTATTTTGCACTATTGCTTTCAGTCAAAAAAGGTATATAATTAAAGACAGATATTTACGGTGGATCATTATGTAATTATTTCATAAAAATGAAAAAGGAGCAGAAAATGAAACAAGCTCAATGCAAAAATGTGTTTTTTCAGCAGAGAAGCGGTAAAAGATTCACTCTTATCGAACTTCTGGTCGTTATTGCCATCATCGCAATCCTTGCAGGAATGCTTCTTCCCGCCCTGACCCGTGCAAGGGATATGGCAAAAGGCATTTCCTGTGTGTCCAATCTTAAACAGATCGGAATGACTGTACATCTGTATGTGGGGGACAATAAGGATTATCTGCCTTTGCGTGACATCAAAGTACAGGTGGGATCCGGTAATTATGCCCAGGAATGGCCGGCTCTGCTTTTCCAGTATGTCGATCCGAAAATAAAATTTTATTCCGAAGCATTCCGGGTGCTTCCCCGCTGGCCCAAACTTTTCGCCTGTCCCACTTTTGAAGGAGATAAAACTGCTATTGCCAGTCCTCAAAATTATTCTCACTACATCTTTTACGGCGCCAATCAGTTGGTTTTTGTCAAATTGAATGCCACTGTAAAAAGAGGTACAAAGATCAATAACAAAAAAGCCAGCCGTCCCTCTTCTGTTACAATGATCATGGATACCAATCAGGGATCAAAAGCCTGTATCGGCAGTCATACTGCTGCGGATATCGTTTCCAAGTATTATGCTGCCCCCCGTATTGCCCACGCACAGAATATAAACATCCTTTTCCTTGATGCTTCTGTAAGGGGAGTTCATTACCGGACTGTAGCGAATGATGCAGTTTCCAAATTTGTCTGGGATATCAGAGAATAACAGAAACGGAGTAAGAAAATATGAAGAAAAAATTGATGCATCTATGTTTTATGTTTGCTGTGCTTTTTGCAGCAGAATGTATGGCTTCTGACTTTTTCCTTGTGAAGGATAAAAAGCCCTGTGCTGTTATTGTAAAACCTGCCGGGATGGTTAAGTCATGGGAAAATACTGTACAGTTTTTCAATGAGGAACTGAAAAGATGCACCGGAACGGAATTGCAGATCGTAAATACCGTTCCCGCAAAAGGAAATTTCATCTCCTTTGACATACAGAAAATGCCTCTTGCAAAAGAGGATGCTTTCCGTATCGATTTTCCTGAAAAACGCAATTTGAAGATCACTTCTTCCCCGGTTTCCCTGCGTTGGGCATTCAACCGTATTTTACAGGAAGATTTGGGCGTATTCTATTTCATGCCTCCCTGGAAGAAGAGATATGGAATGGAAATAAATCACTATCCCGCCTTGAAAGATGCCAAAGTAAAAATACTTTCTATTGCGGAGGCCCCTCTTCTTCCCTTCAACCGTCTGGGGGCCCATAAAGGGGGATCGGTTGCCGCCAACTGGAATGCAAAGTATGCCTTTCCCGGGACTCACATGATGACCATCGACGTGTTTCCTGTATATAAATACGCTCCGGACAACTCCTGGCCAAAAGAGATCATGCCCACGCTGTCCAACGGGAAAAAGTATGTGATGCCCAAATCCAAACTGCCTCTTCCCAAAAATATTTTCCATGCAAGAAAACCTTATTCCGGTTTCTGGCAGCCCTGCTGGAGCAATCCGGCAACCACAAAGATCGCTGTGGAGAATATTCTGGAGATCCTTGCCAGAAATCCGGATAAAAAAGGCATCAATATGGATGTGAATGATATGGGCGGCTACTGTGTCTGTAAAGATTGTGCCAAAGCTACCAGAGGGAAAATTAACACTATCCGTTATCCCGACTATTCCGATCTTTACTGGAAATGGGTGAACGATGTGGCAACGCAAGTATGCAAAAAGTATCCGGATGTTTACTTTACGGCACTTGCCTACTGTCAGGTCTATGATCCGCCCTCATTTAAACTGCATAAAAATGTGATTCCGGAAATCTGTATTGAAACCGTAGTTCTCCATGATAAAAATCAGGGTGAGATCCGCAGAAAACAGCTGAAAGCATGGAAAGAAAAAGCTCATCAGCTGGATCTGTATGATTATCTTTACGGTGCGGATTTCTTCCTTATCCCCCGTATTTATTTCCATACGCACAGCGGAATTTTGAAAGAACTTATCCGGGATTTCAATTTATGCAGTGCCTATGTTTCCAGCGATGCCAGAACTGTCTTTCAGGGGCCTATGCAGCAGCTTTTCCTGAAACTTATGTGGGATCCCGCTCTGGATGTGGATAAGTTCCTGGATAAATGGTACACTCTTGCGGTGGGGGAAAAGGCTGCGCCCTATCTTAAAAAATATTATGAATTCTGGGAAAAATACTGGACAGGGGAAGATATCACCAGAACCATGTGGTATAAATCTGTTACAAATGCCTATATGTCACTTGGTGAACGCAATACCCATACCTTTGCTTTAAAAAAGGGAGATCTCCAATATTTAAGATCTCTTATGGAAAATATGGTGAAAAATGCACAGACTCCCGGTGAGAAAAAGAGGGCAGCTCTTATTATGGAAAGTTTCAATTTTTCTGAACTTGCCTGTAAAGCAGCCTTCTCCGAATTTTTCCCGCCTGACGGGGAGATCAAAACAAAAGAAGAAGTCCTTGAGCTTCTGAAAAACTGTAAAGAAGGTTTTGCCGCAGCAGATAAATTTGCAAAACATATTTATACAAAAGAGATTTCTGTAGATAAAGGACGCAATCTGCTGCCTTCCACCGTGGGGGCATTCAGCCGCATTATGAAATTTGCCTCTGATCCGGATGTAAGAAAGGAGATGAAAAAACTTTCCAATGACAAAAGTATTCCCCAAATATTACGGGCACAGTTCAAGATCGCTCTGGGGGCAAAGGTGAAAAATTATTTCCCCAACGGTTCTTTTGAAACTGCTCCTCTTCCGGGCAGATGGTCAGGAGGAAAAATAGACAGTAAATATGCTTCCGACGGCAAAAAAGCCACCATGATCCGCAATGGTTACTGTCTGTATAAGATTTATGGTATTCCGGCAAACAAAAGTTACCTTCTCCTCTTTGATGTTTATACAGAAAAAGGCAGTGCGGAAGGCCGTCTTACCTATAAGCTCGGTTTCGCACAGGGTAATGTGCCTAAAAACTGGAAGAGCAATAAATCCCTTGTCCTTACGCCCGGAACATGGAGTACATTTTCTGCTGTAATACAGGTACCGGAAAATGAGGCGGGGAAAGACGCTTACCATATCCGTGTTCCCATCTGGTTCAATAAGTTTGAAAGCAATGAGCCTGTATGGCTGGACAATATGAGATTATATTGTCTGGATGAGATTCAGTAAGGAAAATGTTACAATGAGTACTTCTTTTTCCATACCGGAAGAGTATGATCTATTCTTTTCCCCTGTTCCGGATTCCTGGCACGGGGGACTTTACAGCGGTAACGGCGTTACCGGCGTAATGTGTTATGCCGATTACACAAGAGAATTACTGTGTCTTCAGCTGGGCAATGCCGGGTATATAGACCGGCGCCCGGAAGAACTGCGGACAGGACGGGTCTCCTATGATTCCCCCCGTCTGCTGATCGGTTCCCTGTATTTGAAAGCACCCGGAATCCGGGAAAATTCCTCATTGAAACTGGATCTGCGGGAAGCGGTGGTCAAAGGGGAGATCAATGGGAAAAAGTTTTCTTTATTTACGGTAAGGGAGCCATCGGTCATTGTGGTGGAAACAGAGTTGGAATATGCTTTTTTTGAACCGGAGGAGGCCATAAGTCCCCGGTACTTTATCTGCAATGACCTTCCGGCGGGTTATAAGAAAAATCCCCCGTTTCTTCTGAAAGAAAATTCCTGTACGCAAATGCTGCTCAATGGAAAAAGTTTCACGACTGCATGGAAACAGGAAAAAAATACTCTTTTTATTGCCTGCGATTACGGAAAAAGAGCTGAAGAAATACTGGAAAAATGTACCTTGGATAAGGTCCCGTTCTGGAAGGAAGCTGTCCGCCTTTCTTACAGGGATTTTTATGAAAAAAGTTTTCTTTCCATTCCGGATAAAGCGTTGGAAAGATTCTATTACATCAATCTTTACAAATGGCACAGTGCCACGGAAATGGACAATGATTTTGTCCTTGATCTTATGGGACCATGGTCAAAAAAGACTGCCTGGTGTGCGGTCTGGTGGAATCTCAATATCCAGCTGACCTATCTGTGGCTTCTTACGGCAAACCGTATGGAGGAGATGCGTCCCCTTGTGACCATGCTTGCAGATAATCTTGAGCAGTTAAGGAAAAATGCAAAGGCGGAAGGGGGCATGGCGATCGGGAGAGCTTCTTCCTATGATTGCAGAAGTCCGGTAAGAAATGAACGGGGGGATCTTCCCTGGGTATGCTGTATTCTTGCAGAAGCCTTCCTGCATACAGAAAATGAAAAACTTTTTACTCTTGTAAAAGAGATCCTCTGCGGAGTATTGAAAGAGTATGAAAGTATTTTATACACTTCCTCTGACGGGGTGATCCACATGAAAAAAACTGTTCCTCCGGAATACGGGGAAACTCAAGATGCGGTATTCGATCTGGCTCTGTTGAGAAAATGTATCGGATATTTTCTGGAATTTTTCAAAGAGGATGAGAGCAAAAAAGAGGAAATTTCCCGTTACCGTTTCATCCTTGAAAATCTTGTTCCTTATGCGGCGGATGAGGATTCTTACCGTATGGGAAAAGATCTTGCCTTTGATCATTCCCATCCCCATCCCAATCATCTTTTCATGGTCTATCCCATGGAATTGCCCCATGATAAAACTCTTGCCGTAAAAAGCATAGAAAAATTCCTTGCCATGAAAGAGGAGCATCACGGTTACAGTTATACCAATACTGCCGGAATGTTTGTGCGTTACGGTAACGGCAATAAAGCGGAAGAACTGCTGCATACTCTTCTTGACTGGATGAAAGAACGCCATACGGAAAATTATATGTATCACGAATACGGCAGTCCCGTAATTGAAACACCCTTTGCTTTCAACAGTATTTTACAGGATATGCTTTTATTGAGCAACCGGGAAAAGATCCGGCTTTTTCCCGCTGTGCCGGATAAATGGAATGAGGCATCCTTCAATAAATTCCATTGTGTGAACAATATAACGGTAAGTGCGTCCTTCCGGAAAACGGCACGGGAAATCAGAATAGAATGTACCCTTTCTGCAGAAAAGGATATGCAGATCCTTCTGGAACTGCCCGACGGGAGTTTTCATAAAGTTTCTGTGGAAAAGGGTAAGGAAACAAAATTGGATTTTCATTTGAAAAAATAACATAAATCATCCCGGAAAGAATGTATGCGGGATGAAGAAAGGAAAGAAAAAATGTCAAAAGAAGGTTTCAGACTTCTTCAGAGAGAGTGTATCAACACCGGTCTTTGCTATGAGTGCGGACTTTGTGCTTCCGTCTGCCCGGAAAAGGCAATCGACCTTAAATTGTTTGCCTGGGGACGCAATCCCGAACTGGTGAAGGACTGCGGGGAGGGTTCCTGCACAAAATGTTATGATGTATGTGCGGCAAAAGTCGTACCTCTTGCCAAAATGGAAAAGAAATTTTTCGGGCGTAACAGGAAAATGGATACGGTTGAAAAAGTGGGCGGTGTGTTCCGGTTTGTGGGAACAGGCTGTACCACCGATCCGGAGATCCGCAAGATCGGCGTATCCGGAGGCGTTGCCACTTCCGTAATGATCTATGCTCTGGAAAAAGGCTATATCGACGGCTGCGTTCTTGCCGGATGGGATCCTGAAAAGCCCTATCTTGCCAAAGCCTATGTTGCTACAAGCAAAAAAGATGTGATCGCCTGTTCCGGTTCCAAATATCAGCCCCACCCCCAGCTTCTGGGGATCCGGGAAGCCTATGAAATGGGATTGAAAAATATCGCAGTATCTGCTACCCCCTGTCACGCCCAGAGTCTCCGCAAGATGATGATGAGTGATGATGAAGAGTTGCAGAAAATTTCCTCCATCATCAAATTGATCTCCTGCAACTTCTGTGCAGCACACTGGGCTCTTGCCGGTACAAAATGGCTGCTGAAAACCTGGCTGAACATCGAAATGGAAGATGTGGTGGAAATGAACTACCGTACAGGAGCTTTTCCCGGTACCATGCGGGTAAGGACCAAAGACGGTGTATTGCATGAAAAAGCCTTTGTCCGCAGCGGAGGAGTGGCGGCTCTGGGAAGATTCACGCCCGAAGAGTGCCGTATTTGTCTGGAAAAGGTTGGTTATGCAGGCGACATCGTTTTCGGCGATACCTGGTGTCATCCGGCTCTTCCCCCCAACTTTGACCTTTTCCCGCCCACAGAAGAAGATATGCAGAAAGATCCCCGGAAACGGGATGCTGCGGAAAAAGGACTTTCCGCCATTGTCGCCCGCAGTGAATTCGGACTCAAACTTCTGGAAGAGTGCCGGGATGCAGGTGTGATCAAAATGTGGGAAAATACTCCTGAAGAAACGGATAAATTCCTTTCCGGAGTCACCGGGGAAAAACCGGAATGGTACGGTCCCTGGATCGAAGCACGCAAGCACAGAGGTATGCCTGTAAGAGAGTATCTTCTCTGATATGAAGGAACAGAAAATGACACAGCAGTATCAATATGATGTGATCGTTGCCGGCGGCGGGATCGCGGGAGTCAATGCCGCAGTCGCCGCCGCAAAAAAAGGGGCAAAGACGCTTCTTCTGGAAAAAAGCTGCAACCTTGGCGGACTTGCCACAAGCGGGCTTATCAATATCTTTCTTCCGTTGTGTGACGGAAACGGTCATCAGGTGACATTCGGGCTTACTGAGGAACTTTTGAAGCGTTCCATGATCTATGGACCCGGAAAAGTACCCTCCGACTGGATGGAAAAGAATGATGCTTCCGAAGTGGAAAGATTACGCTGTGTCTTTTCCCCCGCCTCCATGATCCTTGCTCTGGAAGAGTTTCTTCTGGAAAACAATGTGGAGATCTGGTACGACTCCCTTATTACCGGTATGGAAAAAGAGGGAAATCGTATCAAAAGTCTTTATGTTGAAAATACAGATGGAAGAGTGGAAGTAACAGCCAGCGCCTTTGTGGACAGTACAGGGACAGCTTTATTGGCTAAACTGGCAAAGGAGGAAGTTTCCTACGGGAAAAATGTCCTTTCTTTGTGGGCTTTGGAGTATGAAGGCTCCTGTCAGTACGGACGGGACAGAATGGTTCCGGATGTGAATATGCTTACAAGGGGGAATGCGGAGCGTACATTCATAAATCCTACAGCAAAGGATGTGACTTCCTATATGGTGGAAACCCGTACGATGATGCGTAAGTTCTATAAGGAACAGTATGCCGGAAGTTCCGACCGCTTCACCAGATGGCCTCTTTTCATTGCCGCCATGCCCCAGTTCCGGAAAATTGCGGCTCTGAAAGGTAAAGGGGAAATTTCCGACAACATGAACAATACTTATTTTGTCGATTCCATCGGACTTGTTTCCGACTGGAGAAAAAGCGGTCCTGTATGGGAGATTCCTTTCAGCACACTGGAAGCACCTCATACAGAAAATCTTTTTGCCTCCGGAAGGTGTATATCCTCTGTGGGGGATGCCTGGGAGATCACAAGATGTATCCCTTCTGCCGGATTGACCGGAGAGGCGGCGGGATATGCTGCTGCTCTCTATAAAGCAGAGGAAAGAAGCCTTCTTTGCGGAAAAGTCCAGTCCTGTATGGAAGAAAACGGCAATATCCTCCATTGGGAAGAAGCTCTGAAAGCGTAAGAATGAGAAAATGAATACAGAAAAACTTCCCCTCGGCTCTTTCCCGGCAAGTTTGTCTTTTCCCCATTTTCCGTCAAAATGGCAAGCCGTATTATGGCGTCTTTGGGGACTTGTCCCCTTTGGCCGCCTTGCCCGGACTCTGGGCATGACGGAAGAAGAATTGAAAAAGGAGGGGGAGAGACTTGGACTTTCCCTTTCTGTTACTGTGGATGGTTCCTGGCTGGAAAAAAGTTATCTGACCATTATAAGAAGTTTATGGCATCTTCTTTCCTATGGTCAGATTTTAATGATCCTGGACTGGAAACAGGAGAAACTTCTGAAGGTATTTGAAGAAGAGGATTTTTTCTGGTCGAAACTGGGAAGAATCAAACCCGATACCCATGGGGATACCATCTATATACCCCTTACGGAAGAGGAAAAAAGAAGGATGGAAAAGATAAAAGCTCTTCTGGAAAAATATTTTCCTTCTGAAGAAAGTTTCCGGCAGGAAAAGATCTTTTCCTTTCTGGATGATTACGGGCGTGATCCCCTTTTTCTTCCTCCGGAAAAAAGGGATTTGTACGGTTTTTCCTTTAATATCATCCACTCCTATGCCGCCGGTTGCGGGGATGTTTTTCTGGATATTGAAACAAAAGATCCTGTGCCGGAAGAGTTGTTGAGTATTTACGCATCACTGGGGATAAAGGGGATCTGGATCCATGCGGTACTGCATAATTTTTATCCTGTGAAAGGGGCGGAAGAGTATTCGGAAAATTATCAGAAACGCATGGAAAATCTGAAAAAAGTTGCTGCAAAATGTAAAAAATACGGTCTGGAACTTTTTCTCTATTTCAATGAACCCCGTTCCATGCCTATGGATTTTTATAAAAAATTTCCCCATTGGGGCGGCTGGGCTCTGCCTGACGGAAGTACCATGACAGTGTGTACCAACCGTTCAAAGGAGGTACTGCAATATCTGGAAGAGGGGATGGAGTACCTTTTTACACAGGTAAGGGATCTTGGTGGGATCTTCTGTATCACCATGTCGGAAAATCCTACAAACTGTTTCTATTCCAATCATAAAGAACATTGTCCGTTCTGTAAGGATGTTCCCGGGGAAAAGATCATTGCCGATATATTATGTGCCATGGAAAAGGGAATGCACAGGGCTTCTCCAAAGGCAAAGATGCTTGCTTATGACTGGGCGTGGCGGCAGGAGAGATCCTCCACAGACAATGTGCCGTTTAAAAAATCTGTCCTTGATCTTCTTCCGGAAAATATGATCGCTTCAAGCGTCAGTGAGTGGGGAAAAATGCTTCACACAGGAGGCGTAGAAGTCTATCTCAAAGATTACTCCCTTTCCCAGGTGGGGCCCGGGGAAGAGGCGGAAAACTTCTGGAAACACGCAAGAAAGCGGGGAATGGAAACATCCGCGAAGATCCAGATGAACAACTCCTGGGAAATTTCCGCAGTCCCTTATATTCCTGTACCTTATCTTGTACAGGAACATTTGCAGAATCTGGATAAAGAAGGGATCAGAGGTTTGATTTTAAGCTGGACTCTGGGCGGATACCCGGGAGGCAATCTTTCTTTATTGTATGCAACACCTGAAATGATTGCAGAAAGACTTTTTTCAACGCCTCTTCTTGCGGAAAAAATCTGTAAAGCATGGCGTATTTTCAGTGAATCCTTCCGCAATTTCCCCTTTCACAATGGTTCTGTCCTTTACCGCAGTCCGGTAAATTACGGTCCCAAAAACCTTCTCTGTATGGAAAAGACTTTTTATACAGCAAGTATGCTTGGCTTTCCCTATGATGATTTGGAAGGCTGGAGAGGTCCTTACCCGGAAGAAACATTTATCCACCAGTTTGAATTGCTCACAGAAGGCTGGAAAAAAGGATTGGATCTTCTGAAGGAATACCCCCTTCCGGTGACAGAAAAAGAGAAAAAAGCATATAACGGAATTTGTATTATTGCAGAAACGGTCTATATTCATTTGCGCAGTACATTTTTACAGGCTTCTTTCATACATGAAAGAGATCATGCCTGTGATAAAAATATAATGAAAAAATATGTGGAGGAAGAATTGGCTCTTGCCGTAAGGATGCACTTTCTGGCTTCAAGGGATTCCAGACTGGGGTTTGAGGCAAGCAATCACTATTTCTATACTCTGAATGATTTGAAAGAAAAAGTCATTTCCTGCGCGTATCTGCTGGAAAGACTGGATGAAAATAATTAAAAAGGAAAAAATCATGAAAAAAATTATTGCTTTTCTTTTCGCCGGAACTCTTCTTTTCTCCGGGGTATTTGCTGCGGAAATCAATGTAAATGGTATATTCAAAGGGGCAAAAGAAGGCGGAAAAAATTCCCCCCGCTGGATATTGCGTACGGATGCAGAAGGAAAAGTGGAATTTGTAAAGGGGGAAAAAGCTCCGTTAGCTCTGAAAGTCGTCCCCGGCAAAACAAAAATTTCCTGTATCTCCAAAGCAAAAATCAATGCCAAAGCAGGCGATATTCTTACTGTAAGCAGCAACGGCAAAGGAAAAGGGATTTTCCAGCTTTCCGCCTATGTTTACGGCAAGGGCGGCAAATATCTTGCCACATTGCAGGGGAAAAAACTTTCCGCAACGGAAAAAAATACTCCTTTTACACAGGATTTGAAAGTTGCCGCTTCCGGGGAGATCGCCTATGTGACCGCAGTTATTGTTGTCCAACCCTCTTCGGATATTACCTTTGAAGATGTGAAAGTTATACACAACAAGAGTAAATGATTTTTACAGGGGGCAGTACCATGAAAAGCCGTTCCTTATTCGGTAAAAAATATCTTTCTATTGAAGAACGCTTACTGGATCTGCATGTCGGGCCAATGGATGTCCTTGTAAAAGTACATGCCTGCGGCGTATGCGGTACGGATCTGAATTTCCTCCGGGACTATGAAGAGGAGATGATGCCGCTGGGGCATGAGATTGCCGGTATCGTTGTGGAAAAAGGAGCATTGGTGACCAATGTAGATATTGGCGACTTTGTAACGGTGGAAGATTGCTCCATGTGCGGAAACTGTGTTGATTGCAAAAGCGGTCATCCGGAATTATGCAGGAACATGTTTACCCTTAACGGTACACCGGGAATGGGGGAATATTTATCTGTAAATTGCGGAAATCTCAATATATATTCCGGGCTTGACCCGGTTCACGCCTGTCTTACTGAACCTCTTGCCGTTGCCATTTCCGCTGTGAATAAGGCTGAGATACCGATGAATGGCAGTGTAATGATTTTCGGATGCGGTCCCATTGGTTTATTGACTGCAGCAGTCGCGAGGTTGAATGGGGCTGCTTTCGTGGGGATAACCGGCAGATCAGCAAAGACTCCCATGAGTAAGGCGCGCTTTGCTCTTGCGGAAAAACTGGGATGTGACCGTGTGATCGCAACAAAGGAAACCGATCTTGTTTCCGAAGTGAAAAAACATTTCCCCAATGGGGTGGACAGAGTGATCGTTACCTCTCCCCCGGCAAGTATTCCTGCGGCATTTGATCTTATCCGTTTCGGCGGAATTATTACGCTTCTTGGGTTGAGTTTTGCCGGGGACGCTGTGATCCCCTTTGATGTGAACCGGGCGATCTTCAACAAGACAACGGTCAATGTCGCTTTTGCGGAACCTGCAATCAACTTTGCTCTTGCCACAGAGTTGATCAAATCCGGCAGAGTGGATGCTTCTCTCTTCCAGACTCATACCTTTTCTTTTGATAATGCAGAAGAATTTTTCCGGCAGAATCTGGAAGGCAGTATCCCTGTGATCAAAGGGGTATTTGTGCCGTAAAAAAAGTACGGATAATCAGGTGGGGCTGTTTATCCGTACCGTTTTGTCTGTTTTTTCTGTATTTTTCAATACCACAGTTTTCCGGAAATATCCGAGGGCATTTTCCACTCGTTGGGACCAAGACTTATGTTGTTGGCATTGACACCTTCCGGGGAGGCACTGCGCTTGAATTGCTGGGTGAAAAAGCGTTTGATAAAAATACCGTAACAGCGTTCCACTTCCTTTTCCTCATATTTGCCGTTAAAGACCTTTTTGGCAAGGAACAGGATCTTTTCCTTATCACTTCCCCAATGACAGAAGGCATAAATAAAGAAGTCGTGGATCTCATAGGC
>JAZKZE010000064.1:0-6763 GCA_045612485.1 Victivallales bacterium
CGAGCGCGCAGTGGATGTGCGAATGAACCGCAGGGCAATCGCCTTGCGGACGCTCACAAGGAGTTGTGAGCGTATGAGCCAGCAGCGAGCACTAAGCCGCGAGAGAATGAGGGCGTTTTTTGCCCGAATGAACGCAGGCGCATATATATGGAAAAAGAAACTGCCGCATTACGAAAGCGTTTGACTGCACAAAAGGAAAAAGTGAGGGAGAGAGGGGAGAGAAAAAAGTAAAATGTGTTTGGGGCTCTCTCCTGAAGGTTGCACAAAACAGGATAAAGAAGTATTTTTGAAAAAATCTGGCAAAATCACTTTTTTAAAAGCAGATTTCTTTACGCACATAATTTTGTAAAAATATGCCATTTTTACAAAATTATGGGATAGCTGTGCTTTTTTTTGCAGTAAAAGAGTCTTTTTATGGCAGAGAAGGATTTTTTAAACTTGAAAAATCCTTTATAGATAGTATTTTAAATGGTATTATTGTTATATGGTGTGAACTGAAAAAAAAGGTGTATGAAATGAATGATTTTACCATCAATACAAACAACAATGTAAATGATCTTTCCATCGGACTGAATCCTGCTGCTCCTGCTGTTGCTGAGCCTGCTGCTCCTGCACCCCAGCAGCCCAAGCAGCCCAGTATCTACGGAGAGATCCCCCAGATCCCCGTTCTGGATGCTGTGGAAGGGATCAAATTTGACTTTAATGACGGTATCCGTATTCTTTTTCCCCATAACGGCAAAGAGTATCATGTGACCTTTACTGATATTGATACAGGAATCATCCTTTACAGTGCAGATACTGTTCCGGGTGCCTATGTGACAAGCGTAAAGAAATTTTACATCCGTTTCCGTCTTATTATCCATGAAAAAGGCGGCAAGGAGCCGATCTTCACCCATGATTATGATTGCCGGGATAAAGATGTGATGATCCAGCTTCCTGTGGGAACTTTGGGAGACAGTATCGGTTGGTTCAGTTATGTGGAGCGTTTCCAGCAGAAACACGGTTGCAAAGTCATCTGTGTAATGACCCCCTGGATCGCAGAAATCGTGAAAAAACAGTATCCGCAGATCACATTCATCGGACCGGAAGAAACAAAAAATCATACTCCCTATGCCTGTTATTACATGGGGTTGTTCTTCAAGGGTAATGTGGATAATCAGCCTATTGACTTCCGCTATATCGGACTTCACCGTACTGCCGGTTACATCCTCGGTGTGGATCCTTCCGATATCCCGCCCAGAGTGGATCTTTCCGCTCCCCGTAAGATCAAAGAAAAATATGTATGTATTGCCGCCCAAAGTTCCAGTCAGGCAAAATACTGGAACAATCCTTTCGGCTGGATGACTGTCGTACAGTTCCTGAAGGATAACGGGTACAGAGTATTGTGTATAGACAAGGAGAGAGTACACGGTACAGGTTTGAACTGGAACTTCATTCCTTACGGTGCTGAAGATTTTACCGGGGATATTCCCTTGCAGGAACGGATCAATCTTATCAAGGATGCTGACTTTTTCATCGGTCTTTCCAGTGGCTTGAGCTGGCTTGCCTGGTGCTGTAAAGTGCCTGTTGTGATGATTTCCGGATTCACTCATCCCACCAATGAATTTGAAACACCTTACCGTGTGATCAATTATCATACCTGTCACAGCTGCTGGAATGATATGCGGCTGGATTTTGACCACTTTGATTTTCTGTGGTGTCCCCGTCATAAAGGGACGGACAGACATTTTGAATGTACCAAACTTATTTCTGCGGAACAGGTGATCACAACCATCAAAAAGATCCCCACATTCAAGGCGGAAGAGAAAAAATAAGATTCTGCGGAGGATGGGAGACGCAACAGGAAATACCGGAATGGAAACAGACAACGGAAAACAGAAGGAAATTCCATGAAAAACTTGCAGAATAAAACTTCCGCAGTTATACTTTCCCTGACTGGTTTTCTGACGGTATTTTTATACTTTCCCCTGTCTGGAGTTTTTCTGACATCCCGCCGGAAAGTCCCCGTTTTATAAAACAGTTTCAAAGGTGCCGTACCCCGTAAAAGGGTGCGGCAATTTTTTTGTCCTGTTTCCGGACAAAAAAATCCCCCGTTTCCAATGGAAACAGGGGGATAGATTCAAAATAACTTACGCCGCCAAATAACCTTTGGCAGCAGAAAAATTATTTGTCAAATGCGTGTCCGGCAGAACCGAGAACGTTGATGCATTTGTGTTTGTAAAGCTCTTTGAGAGCGTCACGGGCAGGACCCAGATATTTGCGGGGGTCGAATTCTGCGGGCTTTTCAGCAAAGACTTTGCGGATGGCTCCGGTCATGGCAAGACGGCCGTCAGAGTCGATGTTGATTTTGCAGACAGCACTCTTGGCAGCTTCGCGGAGCTGATCTTCGCCGATACCGATGGCATCTTTGAGTTTTCCGCCGAAGGAGTTGATCTGGGCAACGATGTCCTGGGGAACGGAGGAAGAACCGTGGAGAACGATGGGGAATCCGGGGATCTTCTGTTCGATTTCAGCAAGGATGTCCAGGCGGATCTTGGGATTGGTGCCCGGTTTGAATTTGTATGCACCGTGGGAGGTACCGATGGAGATAGCAAGAGAATCCACGCCGGTACCGTTGAGGAATGCCTGAACTTCTTCAGGACGGGTGTAGGTGTGTTCTTCAGCCTGAACATCATCTTCCACACCGGCGAGAACACCAAGTTCGCCTTCCACAGTCACGTCGAAGGGATGGGCAAATTCAACAACTTTCTTGGTTTCTTCAATGTTTTCTGCGAAGGGTTTGGAGGAACCGTCGATCATCACAGAGGAGAAACCGTATTCGATGCAGCTTTTGCAGGTTTCAAAAGAGTCACCGTGGTCAAGGTGCAGACAGATAGGAATAACTCTGTCGCCGCCGCCGATTTCACGGGCATATTCCACAGCACCCTGGGCAAGATAGCGGAGAAGGGTCTGGTTGGCATAGGAACGGGCGCCTTTGGAGACCTGGAGGATCACAGGGGATTCGGTTTCCACGCAAGCCTGGATGATGGCCTGGAGCTGTTCCATGTTGTTGAAGTTGAATGCGGGGATTGCATAGTTGCCTTTCATGGCTTTTGCAAACATGTCTCTTGTGTTTACGAGACCCAGATCTTTGTAGTTGATCATTTCAGTTCCTTTGGTTATGGGTGAATGTGTTAAAAACAAAAGTCATATTTTAAAATAACAATAAAAGGAAAAATTTCAAGTCCTGAATGTAAAATTCCGCTTTTTTCCTTGATTTCCCTCCGTAGTTTCAATTGGAAACAGGAGACAATTTTATTCCGGAGGATTTTCTCCGTTTCCTTCGCCTTCCTTCTTGTCTCCGCCTTCAGTATCTTTCTTTTCGCCTTCCCCTTCTTTTTTCTCTTCAGCAGGCTGTTCGGGTTCGGCAGGTTTGGGCGGGGGAGGGGGATCCGGCAGGATAAGTTTGCCGTCTGCAGGTATGGAACCTGCGGCGGAAAAACTGCCTGCACTTTTCAATTTGAAATTCTTTTCTTCGATCCTTGTGGGGAAAAGTTTGAATTTCAGGGTAAATTCACCGTCAGCAGAAGAAACTGCAAAAAGCATCCTGCAATAGGTTTTGCCATCCAGGTCAGGGTATTTCCACGCGATCCCGGAATAAGGTTTATCCCCTTCTGCAACCGCTATACAGGGATATTCCTTGCCGGAGGCGTCAACAAGAGCAAAATCATGGATACTCAGGGATCTTCCTCTGTCCGGTTTGAAAATGATCTGCACATAACTGGAGCTGGCAGTCTGCTTCATTACGGGAGTTGGATTTTCGATTGCCGGTCTGCTGCCGCATACTTCGGCGGAGAGGATCTTTCCGTAACGGAAGAAAAGACTTGTTTTCTTTACGGGTGCTTCCTGAGCATAAACGCAGACACAGAACGCGGAGAGCAATACTGTACATAAGATATTTTTCATAGTTTCATCCTCGGTTGTCTATAGATTCTGATTATACTACACAATAATACATTAATACATTTTTTCCATAAATCAAATACAGAATGTAAAATGAAGAGAAAATTTGCTTTTTTCAAAAAAGGAAGTATCTTTAAAGGATCATAATTTACAGTAACACTTTATCAGGGACCTGTTATGGCAAATTCATTGCTCGTTTCCGTGGAAAATCTCCGTCTCTCCATTGGAAACCGGAAAATCTTTGACGGAGCCTCTGCTTCTGTTGCAGAGAATGAGCGTGTGGCGCTTGTGGGACGCAACGGCAGCGGTAAGTCCACTTTTCTGCGGATCATTGCCGGTATGGAAAAACCTTCTGAAGGGGACTTTACCATAAAGAAAGATCTGAGGATCGCTTTCATGCCCCAGGATCTGCCCGATGAGGAAGGAAATAGGAGCTGTCGGGAGATCCTGCGGGAAGGTTTGAAAGAAATTCTGGATATCCTCCATGATTATGAAATCGGGAAAGGTTCTCAACAGGAACAGGAGGAACGGGAACGTTTTCTTTCCCTGCATGACGCCTGGACTCCTGAAAATAAATTGGAAACGATGATGCAGCAGCTTTTTCTTCCTGACGGGGAGAAACGGTTCTGCGAACTTTCCGGAGGAGAGAAACGTCGGGTATTGCTGGGGCGGGCTCTTCTTGCAGAACCGGAACTTCTGCTTCTGGACGAACCCACCAACCATCTGGATGTGGAAACGGTTTCCTGGATCGAGAAATTTTTATCTGATTATAAAGGAGCGTGTCTTTTTATTACCCATGACCGGTATTTCCTTGACCGTATCGCAACCCGTATTCTGGAACTGGATCACGGAAAGTTTTATTCCTGCAACGGTTCTTATGCTGATTTTCTTGAGATGAAGGAGGAACGGGAGTATGCGGAAGATGTGGAAACGCAGAAACGGAATGCTTTTTTGCGTAAAGAGATCGAATGGGTACGCCGTTCCCCGAAAGCCCGGCTCAAGAAAAATCTTGGGAGAGTGAAACGGTATGATGAGATCGCTGCGATTAAGGCTCCTGAACGTACCGGAAATATGGAACTTCTGATTCCGGATCCGCCGCGTCTGGGTAATAAAGTAGTTCATCTGAAAGATGTGGGGGTGACTCTCGGCGGAAAAACTCTTTTCAGAAATTTTGATCATGAGTTCACGCCTCAGCAGAAAATCGGGATCATCGGTTCCAACGGTACCGGAAAAACCACCTTGCTTAAAGTCATTACTTCTCTGCTTGCGCCCGATACCGGAAGTGTGGAATGCGCCGACACGGTCGTATTCAATTATGTGGATCAGTCCCGCCTTGCCCTCAACGGTGAAAATACTCTTACCAAAGAGGTGGGGGGGGATTCGGAATATGTATTTTTCGGCAGCGGCAAGATCACCTGCCGGGCATATCTCAAACGGTTTCTATTTGAAGATGACAGGATCAATACTCTTGTCAAATATCTTTCCGGCGGGGAAAAGGCGCGTCTGATCCTTGCCAAGATCCTGAAAGGGGGAGGGAACTTTCTTATATTGGACGAACCTACCAACGATCTGGATCTGCCAACATTACGGGTATTGGAAGAAGCATTGATCGCATATCCAGCCACGCTTGTTGTGGTAAGTCACGACCGGTATTTTCTCAACCGGGTATGCAATACGATCTTTTCTTTTGAAAAAGGGGAGAATAAGATCCTGAAAGTGGAAGGTGATTATGATTATTATTTGCAGAAGAAAGATTCTCTTCTTGCTGCGAGAGGAGCCAATAATCCGGCGCCTGTGCCGGTGAAAAGTCAGCCGGTACCAGTTGTACAGCCTAAAAAACAGAAGAAATTGACCTGGGCGGAAAATAAAGAATTGGAAGGAATGGAAGAAGCGATCATGCTTGCTGAAGAAGAGGTGAGTAAAATGGAAGAGGTATTCCAGGAACCTGATTTCTTCGCGAAACATGGAGCAGAGCTGCCCGCATTACAGAAATCTCTTGAAGAAGCAAAGAGCCGGTGTGAATCTTTGTACGCAAGGTGGGCGGAACTGGAAAACAAAAAGGCAGAGTTGGAAAAGATATAATACGATAGGTGTGTATGACTGTAATGGAGGCAATATTCTGTAAGGGTATAGCCTCCATTATTGTTCATTATAGATTGAACACTTCTCCCTCTCTTATCCTTATTTTTATCCTTATCTTTATCCCTTGTCCTCCTCAGTCCCCCTCTGTATTTTTTCTGAAAAAAGTTAAAACCCCGGGTTGACAAAAAGGGGAATTGGAGTATATTAAATGGCACGTCACATGAGAAGTGATTGTGCTGAGCTCAAAAATGATTGAGTTTTGAAATAAAAAAATCAAAAATTTTTGAAAAAGGTATTTGACAAATCTGAAAATCAGTGCTAAATTAAATACCCGTTGCCGCTGATCGCCGGAAAGGTCCGGTTGAAGTGGTGACAGTGCTGAAAAGAAATTTTGAAAAAACTTCGAAAAATTATTTGATAAAATGAAAATCAGTGCTAAATTAAATATCCGTTGCCGTTAATTCCGGAAGATCCGGTTGAAAATGGTGACCGTTTTGAAAAGTAAGAAATTTTGAAAAATTTTCAAAATAATGCTTGACAAAATGAAAAGTGGTGCTAAATTAAATCATATGCTGTTAACTCAGCGGTGATGAAAATAAAAAGTCAACGAAAGTTGATGATCTTTGAAAATTGAATAGTGCGATGAGCCTAAAGTCAGGTTTGAGATCGTTAGATCATAAAACCGTAGTAACGAAAATAAATCTGGAACGTAAAAGTTTCGGATACGAGAAGATTAAAC